>NZ_JACCQC010000003.1:0-363250 GCF_015712225.1 Burkholderia sp. 9775_39
GGCAGTTCAGGCAGCGGCCCGCGGGCCGCTGCCTGACGCGCTACAGTTTGCCTTTTCTTCTTCATCGGCATATCCATGACTTTTACACCTCATGATATGCCTCGCCCACGAAATCACGGATAGGTCCCGCGACCGGAAGCCGACCACAGAAAAGCCGGAAAAAGCCCCAAAATACGGACACGGCGCCGCCGCCCCCTCACCCGGGAGGGCAAAACCAAAAACCTTCCGATAGAACCCGTCGCAATTCCGCAAGACGCTTGCGTCACCCTTACCTAAACTTGATCCTGTTGAACCCTCTTACGAAACCGAAAGGAACGACCATGACGACCTCGACCGTGACCCGCCAGACATTCGACGAAGTGATGGTGCCGGTATTTTCCCCCGCCCCGTTCGTGCCGGATCGCGCAGAGGGCTCCCGCGTGTGGGATACGGCCGGCCGCGAGTACATCGATTTCGCGTGCGGCATCGCGGTGACGTCGCTCGGCCACGGCCACCCGGAACTGCTGAAGGTGCTGGACGAACAAGGCCGCAAGCTCTGGCACATCGGCAACGGCTACACGAACGAACCGGTGCTGCGCCTCGCGAAGCGCCTCGAATCGCTGACCTTCGCCGACCGCGCATTCTTCGCGAACTCGGGCGCTGAAGCAAATGAAGCCGCACTGAAGCTCGCACGCCGCGTCGCGTTCGACCGCCACGGCGCCGACAAATATGAAATCGTGTCGTTCGTCCAGTCGTTCCACGGCCGCACGTTCTTCACGGTCAGCGTCGGCGGTCAGCCGAAGTACTCGGAAGGCTTCGGCCCGGTGCCGGAAGGCATCAAGCACCTGCCGTTCAACGACATCGAAGCCGCGAAGGCCGCGATCGGCCCGAAAACCTGCGCCGTGATCGTCGAGCCGGTGCAAGGCGAAGGCGGCGTGATCCCCGCCGATCCGGCGTTCCTGAAGGCACTGCGCGAAGCGTGCGACGCCAACGACGCCCTGCTGATCTTCGACGAAGTGCAAACGGGCGTCGGCCGCACGGGCCAGTTCTACGCGTACATGGACACGGGCGTCACGCCGGACATCCTGACGACCGCCAAGGCGCTCGGCAACGGCTTCCCGATCGGCGCGATGCTGACGACGAACGAACTGGCCGCGCACTTCAAGGTCGGCGTGCACGGCACGACGTACGGCGGCAACCCGCTCGCATCGGCGATCGCGGACAAGGTCGTCGAACTGATCGGCGACCCGGCACTGCTCGAAGGCGTGCGCGAACGCAGCGTGCGCCTGAAGGGCGCGCTGGAACGCATCAACGCACGCTTCGGCATCTTCAAGGACGTGCGCGGCAAGGGCCTGCTGGTCGGCGCGGAACTCACCGCCGCCTTCGACGGCCGCGCGAAGGACTTCGTCACCGCCGCCGCGGAGAACGGGCTGATCATGCTGATCGCCGGCCCGAACGTGCTGCGCTTCGTCCCGTCGCTGGTGATTCCGTTCGACCTGCTCGACGAAGGCGTGAAGCGCTTCGAGAAGGCAGTCGAGCAGGTGCTCGCGGCCCAGGAAGCCACCGCGCGCTGATCGGCGCGCCCATCGCAGACAGGAACGACGATGCTATTTGTTCGCCCCGGCAAACTCACGGATCTCGATGCGCTCGCGCACATGGCGCGCACCGCGCAGCCGGTCCTGCACTCGCTGCCGCACGACCGCGTGGCGCTCGAAGCGCGTGTGGCGCTCTCCGAGGATTCGTTTCGCGCGGACGTCGATTTCGCCGGCGAGGAGTTCTACCTCTTCGTGCTCGAGGATTCGTCGACCGGCAAGCTGCTCGGCACGGCGAGCATCGTGGCCGCGGCCGGCTACTCGGAACCGTTCTACGCGTTCCGCAACGACGCGCTGATCCACGCGTCGCGCGAGCTGCACGTGAACCGCAAGATCCACGCGCTCACGATGTCGCACGAGCTGACCGGCAAGAGCCGGCTCGCGGGCTTCTACGTCGATCCGTCGCTGCGCGGCGACGCGGCCGCGCACCTGATCTCGCGCGCGCGGATGATGTACATCGCCGCGAACCGCCGCCGCTTCACGCCGGAAGTGTTCACGCTGCTGCTCGGCGTGAGCGACGGCAACGGCGCATCGCCGTTCTGGGAAGCGGTGGGCCGCAAGTTCTTCGGCCGTAATTTCACCGACGTCGACATCGCCTCGGGCGGCCGCAGCCGCACGTTCATCGCGGAAGTGATGCCGGCCTATCCGCTCTACGTGCCGCTGCTGCCCGAAGCCGCGCAGCGCGTGCTCGGCGAGCCGAACGAAACGGCCTTGCTCGCGTACGACATCCATCTCGAGGAAGGCTTCGAGCCAGACCGCTTTGTCGACATCTTCGACGCGGGCCCGGTGCTGACCGCCCAGGTCGACCGCACCGCGTGCGTGAAGCAGGCGTCGGAGCGCGTCGTGCGCGAGGCCGCGCATCAGCGGGGCGACGTCGCGTACATGGTGTCGACGGGCAGCGGCGAGTCGTTCCGCTGCGTGCTGGCCGACCTGCCGGGCGACACGGCCGACGCGCGCGGCACCGACGCGCCGCTGGCCGGCGACGTGCGCGCGGCGCTCGATGTGAAGGAAGGCGATGTCGTGCGCTGCGTGCCGCTGCACCGCCGCGACGATGAAGAATTGAAGGGAGACGCAGCATGATCGTCGTTCGGGTCGTACAAACGGGCGACGTCGACGCGCTCGTGTCGCTCGCGCAGGAAACCGGGCCGGGCCTGACCACGTTCAAGCCCGACCGCGACGCGCTCGCCGCGCGCATCGAACGCTCGCGCCGCACGCTCGAGGGCAAGGCCGCACCGGGCGAGGCCGGCTACTTCTTCGTGATGGAAGAATCGAAGACGGGCGACATCGCGGGCGTGTGCGGGATCGAAACGCAGGTCGGCCTCGAGCAGCCGTTCTACAACTACCGCGTGAGCACGGTCGTGCATGCGAGCCAGGAACTCGGCGTGTGGACGCGGATGTCGGCGCTGAACATCTCGCACGACCTGACGGGCTACGCGGAAGTGTGCTCGCTGTTCCTGAGCCCGCGCTATCGCACGGGCGGCGTCGGCGGCTTGCTGTCGCGCTCGCGCTTCATGTTCATCGCGCAATTCCGCGACCGCTTTCCGGAGCGCATCTGCGCGGAACTGCGCGGCCACTTCGACGAGGACGGCACGTCGCCGTTCTGGCGTGCGGTCGGTTCGCACTTCTACCAGATCGATTTCAACGCGGCCGATTACCTCAGCTCGCACGGCCGCAAGTCGTTCCTCGCGGAACTGATGCCGCGTTACCCGGTGTACGTCGACCTGCTGCCGCAGGACGCGCAGGACGCGGTCGGCCTCACGCACCGCGATACGCTGCCGGCCCGCAAGATGCTCGAAGCGGAAGGGCTGCGTTACCAGAATCACGTCGACATCTTCGACGCGGGCCCCGTGCTCGAATGCCACGTCAACGACCTGCGCACGGTGCGCGAGAGCGTCGTCGTACCGGTCGCGATCGGTGTGCCCGACGCGCGGGACGATGCTCCCAAGTCGCTCGTGTCGAACACGTCGCTCGGCGACTTCCGCGTCGGCGTCGCGCCGGGCGTGGTCGCGAACGGCTCGTTCGTGCTGTCGGCCGACGATGCCGTCGCGCTCGACGTGAAGGCCGGCGATCCGGTCCGCGTGCTGCCGCTCAAAGTCAAACAGGGATAAACGAATCATGACGGAACTCTTCATCGACGGCGCCTGGGTCGCAGGCTCGGGCCCCGTCTTCGCTTCGCGCAACCCGGGCACCGACGCTGTGGCCTGGCAGGGCGACAGCGCATCGGCGGCCGACGTCGACCGTGCGGTCGCGAGCGCGCGCCGCGCGTTCGCCGGCTGGTCGGCGCTCGACTTCGAGGCGCGCTGCGAAATCGTCAAGCGCTTCGCCGCGTTGCTCACCGAACGCAAGGAAGCGATCGCGACCGCGATCGGCCGCGAGACGGGCAAGCCGCTGTGGGAAGCGCGCACCGAAGTCGCATCGATGGCCGCGAAGGTCGGCATCTCGATCCAGGCATATCAGGAGCGCACCGGCGAGAAGCGCCAGGACATGGCCGACGGCGTCGCGGTGCTGCGTCACCGCCCGCACGGCGTCGTCGCGGTGTTCGGCCCGTACAACTTCCCCGGCCACTTGCCGAACGGTCATATCGTGCCGGCGCTGATCGCCGGCAACACGGTCGTGTTCAAGCCGTCCGAACTTGCGCCGGGCGTCGCGCGCGCGACGGTCGAGGTGTGGCAGGCAGCCGGGTTGCCGTCCGGCGTGCTGAACCTCGTGCAGGGCGAGAAGGACACCGGCATCGCGCTCGCGAACCATCGGCAGATCGACGGGCTGTTCTTCACCGGCAGTTCGGATACCGGCACGCTGCTGCACAAGCAGTTCGGCGGCCGTCCGGAAATCGTGCTCGCGCTCGAGATGGGCGGCAACAACCCGCTCGTGATCGGCGAGGTCGAGGACGTCGACGCGGCCGTGCATCACACGATCCAGTCGGCGTTCCTGTCGGCCGGCCAGCGCTGCACGTGCGCACGCCGCATCTTCGTGCCGCAGGGCGCGTTCGGCGACCGCTTCCTCGCGCGTTTCGCCGACGTCACGTCGAAGATCACGGCCGACGTGTTCGACGCCGATCCGCAGCCGTTCATGGGCGCGGTGATCTCGGCCCGCGCGGCCGCGAAGCTGGTCGACGCGCAGTCGCGCCTCGTCGAGCGGGGCGCGAAGCCGATCATCGCGATGACGCAGCGCGATCCGCGCCTGGGCTTCGTGAATGCGGCGATCGTCGACGTGACGGGCGTCGCGAACCTGCCCGACGAAGAACATTTCGGCCCGCTCGCGCAGGTCGTCCGCTACACGAGGCTCGACGACGCGATCGAGCGCGCGAACGACACGGCGTTCGGCCTGTCCGCCGGCCTGCTGGCCGACGACCCGAAGGTGTGGGAGCACTTCCGCCGCACGATCCGCGCCGGGATCGTCAACTGGAACCGCCCGACCAACGGCGCATCGTCCGCCGCGCCGTTCGGCGGCACGGGCCGCTCCGGCAACCATCGCCCGAGCGCGTACTACGCGGCCGACTATTGCGCGTATCCGATGGCGTCGGTGGAAAGCACGCAACTGACTTTGCCCGCGAGCCTGTCGCCGGGCCTGCATTTCTGATCGAGGGAACGACGATGAACGCACAAGAAGCCAATTTCGACGGGCTCGTCGGCCCGACCCACAACTACGCCGGGCTGTCGTTCGGCAACGTGGCGTCGCTGAACAACGAGAAGTCGGCCGCGAACCCGAAGGCCGCCGCGAAGCAGGGGCTGCGCAAGATGAAGCAGCTCGCGGATCTCGGTTTCGCGCAAGGCGTGCTGCCGCCGCAGGAGCGGCCGTCGCTGCGCCTGTTGCGCGAGCTCGGCTTCTCGGGCAAGGACGCGGACGTGATCGCGAAGGCCGCGAAGCAGGCGCCCGAACTGCTCGCCGCGGCGAGCTCGGCGTCGGCGATGTGGACCGCGAACGCGGCCACCGTCAGCCCGTCGGCGGACACCAGCGACGGCCGCGTGCACTTCACGCCGGCGAACCTGTGCAGCAAGCTGCATCGCGCGATCGAGCACGAAGCGACGCGCCGCACGCTGTCGACGCTGTTTGCGGACCCCGCCCACTTCGCGGTGCATGAAGCACTGACCGGCACGCCGGCGCTCGGCGACGAAGGCGCGGCGAACCACACGCGCTTCTGCGCCGAATACGGCAAGCCGGGCATCGAATTCTTCGTGTACGGCCGTGCCGAATACCGTCGCGGCCCCGAGCCGAAGCGTTTCCCGGCCCGCCAGACCTTCGAGGCGAGCCGCGCGGTCGCGCATCGCCACGGGCTCGCGGAGGAAGCGACGGTGTACGCACAGCAGGACCCGGACGTGATCGACGCGGGCGTGTTCCACAACGACGTGATCTCGGTAGGCAACCGCGACACGCTGTTCACGCACGAACGCGCGTTCGTCAACAAGCAGGCGATCTACGATACGCTGACCGCCGCGCTCGACGCACGCGGTGCGCGCCTGAACGTGATCGAAGTGCCGGACGCGGCGGTGAGCGTGAACGACGCGGTGACGTCGTACCTGTTCAACAGCCAGCTGCTGTCGCGCGCGGACGGCTCGCAGGTACTCGTCGTGCCGCAGGAGTGCCGCGAGAACGCGAACGTCGCCGCCTATCTCGACCAGCTTGCCGCCGGCAACGGCCCGATTCACGACGTGCTCGTGTTCGACCTGCGCGAAAGCATGAAGAACGGCGGCGGCCCGGCGTGCCTGCGCCTGCGCGTCGTGCTGAACGAAGCGGAGCGCGCGGCCGTCACGTCGAACGTGTGGATCAACGACACGCTGTTCGCGTCGCTCGACGCGTGGATCGACAAGCACTATCGCGATCGCCTCGCACCGGAAGACCTCGCCGATCCGGCGCTGCTCGACGAATCGCGCACGGCGCTCGACGAGCTCACGCAGATCCTGCGCGTCGGTTCGCTGTATGACTTCCAGCGCTGAGGCACGGATGCCGGCCGCCGCGCTGCTCGACGACTTTCTCGCGTTCACGCTGGCCGGTGACGCGCCGGCCGAACAGGACGGCGCCTGCGCGGGCGGCGCGGTGCGCTGGCAATGGCTCGGCGACGGGCTGCTCGCGTTCGAACCGGCGGCGGCCGACGCCGCGGCGCGCGCGAGCGTGCTCGTGTCGGCCGGCGTGCATGGCGACGAGACGGCGCCGATCGAACTGCTGTCGATGCTGGTGCGCGATCTCGCCGCGGGTGCGCTGCCGCTCGCGTGCCGGCTGCTCGTCGTGCTCGGCAACGTGCCGGCGATGCGCGCGGGCGAACGCTATCTCGACGACGACCTGAACCGCCTGTTCAGCGGCCGTCACGCGCAGGTGCCCGCGAGCCGCGAAGCGCCGCGCGCCGCGCAGCTCGAAGCGGCCGCGGCCGCGTTCTTCGCGGCGGCGCCGGCGGGCAGCGCACGCTGGCACATCGACATGCATACGGCGATTCGCGCATCGGTGTTCGAGCAGTTCGCGCTGCTGCCGCACACGGGCACGCCTCCGACGCGCGCGATGATCGAATGGCTCGGCGATGCACGCATCGCGGCCGTGCTGCTGCACACGGCGAAGGGCAATACGTATTCGCATTTCACGGCCGAGCATTGCGGCGCGCTCGCGTGCACGCTGGAACTCGGCAAGGTGCGGCCGTTCGGCCAGAACGACCTGGCGCGCTTCGCGCCGGCCGACCGCGCGGTGCGCAAGCTCGTGTCGGGTGGGAGGGCGGAAGTCGACGCCGGTGGCGGCCATCCGTCGCTGCCGCGCGTCTTCACGGTGATCGACCAGATCACGAAGCAGAGCGACGCGCTCGAGCTGTTCGTCGCGGCCGACGTCGCGAACTTCACCGCGTTCGCGCGCGGAACGGTGCTCGCGCAGGACGGCGACTACCGCTACACGGTGACGCACGACGAGGAACGGATCGTCTTTCCGAATCCGACCGTGAAGCCGGGCCTGCGCGCGGGCCTGCTCGTGATCGATACGACACGCGAGACGATCGCCGCACTCGTCTGATCGACGCGCGATCGGCAGGCCGTGGCGACGCTCGGCTTGCGCATCGCTCCGCGGCCCGTTCATTTTTTTGCGATAACGCCCGCACGCCGCACGGCCGGCGCACGCGCCACGCTTGCGTATTTGCGACACCGTCTTGCAAGTTCGACGGGGCGCGCGGCGGCCGCCGGGCACGCAGCGCAGCATCGCGTCGCGCCGCCCGCTTTGCCATATCGGGCCGCGCGGATTGGTACAATCGCGGCCTTGCGGCTGTTGCGCCGCATCACGGCGCGGCAGCCGCATTGTCGTGGTCATCCGACCCTGCAATGATGCAAGCGCCCGTAGTTCCGGAACATTCGAGTATCGAGGAGAACACCAGATGAAGTTGGATTGGCGTAAAGTGGCCGCGCATGCGGTGGTGGCGGCATCGGCCGTGGCGGCAGGCAGCGCGTTTGCCGCGGATCTGAAGGAGATCCGGTTCGGCGTCGAGGCCTCGTACGCACCGTTCGAATACAAGACGCCCGACGGCAAGCTGACCGGCTTCGACATCGACATTGGCAACGCGGTGTGCGCGAAGCTGAAGACCAAGTGCGTGTGGGTCGAGAACGACTTCGACGGCCTGATCCCGGCGCTGCAGGCGCGCAAGTTCGACGCGATCAACTCGGACATGACGATCACCGACCAGCGCAAGCACGCGATCGCGTTCACCGATCCGATCTACACGATTCCGAACCAGCTGATCGCGAAGCAGGGCAGCGGCCTGCTGCCGACCCCGCAATCGCTGAAGGGCAAGCGCGTCGGCGTGCTGCAGGGCACGATCCAGGAAGCGTACGCGAAGAAGAAGTGGGCGCCGGCCGGCGTTGAAGTCGTGCCGTACCAGACGCAGGATCTGGCGTATGCCGACCTGAAGTCGGGCCGTCTCGACGCGACCTTCCAGGATTCGGAAGCCGGCTCGAAGGGCTTCCTGACGAAGCCGCAAGGCCAGGGTTTCGCGTTCGCGGGCGGCACGGTCAGCGACACCGAGATCCTCGGCTCGGGCGTCGGCTTCGGCCTGCGCAAGAACGACGCGGCGCTGAAGACGGCGCTCGATCAGGCGCTGAAGGAACTGAAGGCCGACGGCACGATCGACAACCTCGCGAAGAAGTACTTCAGCGTGCCCGTCACGCTCAAGTAAGCGTTGCGTTCGCGCGCATGCTGCAAAAAAACCGGCCGCTGATGCGGCCGGTTTGCTTTTGGGGAAGCGAAAACGCCGGAGGCGCGCCGGCCGTCAGCCGGCCGGCGCGGGAAAGAACCGCCCCAGTTCGCGCGCGAGTTCGTTGAGCACCGCCATCTCCTGCTGCGAGATCTTGCGCGCGGGTTGCGCGCCGGCCCAGTCGCCGTACAGCAGCGCGACGGTCGTCGTGCCGACCCGCACGGGCAGCAGCACGAACGCGCGCGTGTCGTCGAACGCGTCGAGATACCACGCGGGCAGGCGCTTCACCATCTTCGGCTCCTGCGCCTGCTCGATGAAGATGCCGACCGAGTTCGTGATCGCGAGATGAAACACGTCCGGCTCGAAGCGCTCGTCGAAGCGTAGCCGGTCGAGCGTCGTATCGACGCCGGGGCCGAAGCCGAGGCGCGCGGCGAACGTGCCGTCGTCGTGGCGCACGAACATCACGGTGCGCGTGAACGCGAGGCCGGCCAGCAGGCTTTCCGACGCGAGCGCGAGCACCGGCGTCAGCACGTGCTCGGACGGCAGCGCGCGCAGGTCGGCCAGGCCGGCTTCGAGGCAGGCCTCGGGTTCGGCCTGCGCGCGTGCGATCGCATCGGCGTTCGCACGCAGCTCGACGATTTCGCGCATCACGGTGTCGCTCGCTTCCTCGCGCGCGAGGCGCTCGGCGATCTCGACGAGCGCCTCGGATTCCATGTCCAGCTCGGCGCCGTAGTGCAGCGCGAGCGCCGCGATGCGCGCGTCGCGCTGCGGGCTGGCGGGCATGACGAGCGCGCCGGCGACGTCGGTCGAACAGCGACTGACCGCGCGCAGCCAGCGGATGCGCTCGGCCGGGCCGTCGTCGGCGGCCGGCTCCGCGTGGCGGGCGTCATCGTCTTCGTCGTCGAACGCGTCGGCGTGCGCCGCGTGATCGTCGTCGGCCATCCCGGCACGGATCACGTCGGGCAGCCGCCAGCGCGCGGCCGCCTCGAGGCCGATCTCGTCGAAACCGACGCCGAGCACGTCGACGCAGGCCGCCGATTCGTCGCCGTTCAGCTCGGCCGCGCGGCGCCGGATGCGGTCCCACTCGCTGTCGAGATAGCAGACCACCAGCAGCTTGCCGACCTGGCGCATCAGCGTGCAGACGACGGCTTCCTCGCCCGAGCGCAGTTCGGCGCGCTCGGTGAGCTTGCGCGCGACGCAGCCGGACAGCAGCGCGCGGTTCAGCTCCAGCTTCGCGTCGATGCGCCGCGGCGTGCTCTGGTGGAAATGGTCGACCAGCTTCAGCCCGACCACGAGATGGCCGACGGCGTCCATGCCGAGCACCATCAGGGCGCGGGTCACGGTGGTGATGTTGCCGCCGAACGCCATGTACATCGCGGAGTTCGCGAGCCGCAACACTTTCTGCGTGAGCGCGAAGTCCGACAGCACGACGCGCACGAGCGCGGTGAAGTCGAGGTCGTCGTTCTTCATCGCGGCCATCGTCGCGCGCAGCGATTCCGACAGCAGCGGGAAATCGCCCCGTTCGTTCATCCGGGCCCACAGCTTGTCGAGCAGCGCGGTGCGGGGCAGGTATTCGGTGGTTGACATACGGATCTGTCCGGTTCGCCGCGCGTCAGGCGGCGGCGTGCAGGTGCAGCTGCTGCGCCTCGAAGCGCCGCGCGAGCTCCTCGGACGGCAGCGCCTGGCAGACGAGCCAGCCCTGGATGTGATTGCAGCCCATCTCCGTCAGCAGCTCGCGCTGCGCCTCGGTCTCGACGCCTTCGGCGACGAGCTCGAGATCCAGTGTCTGCGCGAGGCCGACCACCGCCGACACGATCGCGCGATCGTTGCGCGACGTCAGCAGGTTCTCGACGAAACTGCGGTCGATCTTCAGCTTCGCGAGCGGGAAGCGCTGCAGATAGGCGAGGCTCGAATAGCCGGTGCCGAAATCGTCGATCGCGAAGCGGATGCCGAGATCGGTCAGCTCCTCGAGCAGCACCTTCGCGTGCGCGGGGTCGTGCATCAGCAGGCTTTCGGTGATTTCGAGCACGATGCGGCGCGGGTCGATGCCCGTCAGCGCGATCGCCTCGCGCACGCTCTGCGTGAAGCGCGGATCGCGGAACTGCTGCGGCGACACGTTGACCGCCACGTATTGCAGCGCGAGCCCCTGGCCGTCCCAGGCGACGAGCTGCATGCACGCGGCCTTGAGCACCCAGTTGCCGAGGTAGTTGATCAGGCCGATCGATTCGGCGAGCGGGATGAAGGTGGCCGGCGGCACGAGGCCGTGCACCGGATGGCGCCAGCGGATCAGCGCCTCGACGCCGACCACCGCGCCCGACTGGCTGCGCGTGATCGGCTGGAAATGGAGCGAAAACTCGCCGTTGCGCACGCCGTCGTACAGGTCGGCTTCGAGCTTGAGGCGTTCGGCGTCGGCCGGATCGTCGACGGGCGCATGGAACGCGAGCGCGTTGCCGCCCGACGCCTTCGCCTGCGAGAGCGCGTGGTCGGCGCGGCGCAGCAGCGGGCTGTGGTGCTGCGCCCGATGCGGCGCGGCACGTTCGTCGGGGTAGAGCGCGATGCCGATGCTCGCGGACAGGTGCACGGTCTGCCCGTGGTACACGTAGGGCTCGCGCACCGCGGCCTGCAGCCGGCGCGCGAGCGCGTCGGCGGCCTGGCTCGCCTGTGCGCGGTCCGGTGCGTTCAGCACGACCGCGAACTTGTCGCTCGCGACGCGCGCGAGCCGTTCGTTCGGCGTGACGAGCGCCTTCAGCCGCTGCGCGGTCTCGCGCAGCAGCGTGTCGCCCGCGTCGTAGCCGAGCGCGCGGTTGATCCGCTGGTAGTCGTCGAGGTCGAGCAGCAGCAGCGCCGCGCAGGTGCCGTGCTCGTCGGCGGTCTGCTGCGCGCGCATCAGCGCCGGCACGAGCGCGGACAGGTTGTCGAGGCCCGTCATCGGGTCGTGGTGCATTTCGTACGTGAGGCGTGCCTCGAGCGCGCGCCACGACGACACGTCGAACGCCGCGATCGCGAAGCCGTCGACGCCGTGGTGGCGGCTCTTGAACGCGCGGATCTCGACGTCCAGCGGGTAGGTGAGCGACTTGACGATGCACATCGTCGCCTTCTCGACCTGGCCGGAACGGGCGGCGCGTGCAAGCAGCCCTTCGAGCGCCGGGGTATCCTGTTCGGCGATCAGGTCGCGCAGCGTCAGCGTGTGCAGGTAGTCGCGGTGGTAGCCGATGAAGCGCAGGCTGGCGTCGGACACATACAGAAAGCGCAGCTCGCGGTCGACATGGGCGAGGAAATCCACCGTGCCGACCGTCTGTTCCAGCCAGTTGCGCACGGAATCGTCGCGGCGCGGCGCGACGGCGCGCGCGGGCATCAGCGCGCCGCCCGACCGAGCGAAGCGGCGCAGCGTATGCAAGGCGCTGCGCCAGGAGCCCTTGCGTGACGTCTGTTTCCTGTTGGCTTCCATGTTTCTCGCTGACGTGAAGGGCTGGAACCGGTTGTCCGGAAGGAATAACGGCAGACTGTCAGAAATCTTTAACGGGCCGGCCGCGCGCGGGGCTGTCGCGGTCCGGATCAACGAGGCAGGTGTTCGTCAGGCGAACGCCTGAGGGGCCTGCATCGAGGCTGACTTTATAAGAAATGAGGACGCAGATGAAGCGAAAACTGTTGCTGGGCGCCATGGCGGCGCTGATGGCCGGCCATGCGCTGCTGGCGCAGGCGGAACTGAAGCCGGGCGCCGCGGCGCCCGATTTCACGACGCAGGCGTCGCTGGGCGGCAAGACTTACACGTACTCGCTCGCGGACGCGCTGAAGCAGGGGCCGGTCGTGCTGTATTTCTATCCGGCGGCGTTCACGAAGGGTTGCACGATCGAGGCGCATGCGTTCGCGGACGCGGTCGACCGTTACAAGGCTTACGGCGCGACGGTGATCGGCGTGTCGGCCGACAACATCGACACGCTGACGAAGTTCTCGGTGAGCGAGTGCCGGAGCAAATTCCCGGTCGCGGCCGACCCGGACGCGAAGATCATCCGCGAATACGACGCGAAGCTGCCGGCGCTCGACCGGGCGAACCGCGTGTCCTACGTGATTTCGCCGGAAGGGAAGATTCTCTACGAATACACGAGCCTGTCGCCCGACAAGCATGTCGAGAACACGCTTGCCGCCGTGAAGGCGTGGGCCGACGCGCATCCGAAGCAGTAAGCGGCTGCCCCGCGCATGAAAACGGCCCGTCGTGCGGGCCGCGGGCACGGGCATGCGCCGCCTGCCGGCGGCGCGCAACGGGCCGTTATGCGCGCAACGCCTGCTCGATCGGCACGCTGCCGCCGACGAAGCCGACGATCTTGCGCGAAATGCCGAGCTTGATCGCCTCGATCGCGGCCCATGCCACGTCCTGGCGCGACACGGGCGGCGCGGGATCGAGCCACGTATCGGTCAGCGCGATCTTGCCGACGCCCGGATCGTCGGTGAGCGGGCCCGGGCGCAGGATCACGTAGTCGACGCCCGATGCGATCACGCGGTCGTCGCCTTCGCGCTTCATCTGCGAATAGTGGTGCAGCGCGTCCGGCCCCTGCTCGGGCCGGTACGCGGACAGCGAGCTGACCACCACGAGCTTCTGTGCGTTGTAGGCGAGCGCGTAGTCGGCCGCGCGGGCCACCGCGTCGCGGTCGACCTGCTCCTCTTCGGTCGCGCCGTCCGATTCGGCCGAGCCGGCCGCGTAGATCACGTGCGTGATGCCCTGGAAAGCGTGCGAGAAATCGTTCGTCAGATCGGCCTCGACGACCCGTGCGCCCGCCAGCGCATAGCCGTGCCGGCGCACGAGCGCCGTGACCTCGAACTCCGGCTGCTTGAGCAGCAGATCCGCGCAGGCCTGGCCCGTCCGGCCGGTCGCGCCAATCAGCAGTACCTTCGTCGTCATGAAACCGCTCCTTGCTCGATGCGTCATCCATCCAGATAGGGACGGACGACCGATAACTCAAGTGTAATGTCGAATTGACCCGGCGGCGGGCGCGTAATAAGGGGCGTACCGGCATCGGGCGTACCGGCGTCGGGCATACCGGCGTCGGGCATACCGGCATGCGCGGCCGGCGGTCATTCATTCACACGGATGCGGGAATGACGCGCCGACCGGCTATCATGTGCGCGATGCATTTTTCGCCGCCACGTGTGAATAACGCGGCGGCCCACCGGTTGGAGTACACATGGCATTACCCCTGGACAACGTCAGCATGGCCGTGTTCTGCGACTTCGAGAACGTCGCGCTCGGCGTGCGCGACGCGAAGTACGAGAAATTCGACATCAAGCCCGTGCTGGAGCGCCTGCTGCTCAAAGGCAGCATCGTCGTGAAGAAGGCCTATTGCGACTGGGATCGCTACAAGGGCTTCAAGGCGTCGATGCACGAAGCGAGCTTCGAGCTGATCGAGATTCCGCACGTGCGCCAGTCGGGCAAGAATTCGGCCGACATCCGGCTCGTCGTGGACGCGCTCGACCTCTGCTACACGAAGTCGCACGTCGATACGTTCGTGATCATCAGCGGCGATTCGGATTTTTCGCCGCTCGTGTCGAAGCTGCGCGAGAACGCGAAGAAGGTGATCGGCGTCGGCGTGAAGAAATCGACGTCGGACCTGCTGGTCGCGAACTGCGACGAATTCATCTTCTACGACGATCTGGTGCGCGAGCAGCAGCGTGCGCTCGCGAAGCGCGAACAGCAGCAGCGCGCGGGCAACGGCGGCGCGAAGCGGCCGGACGAGCCGTCGCGCAAGCACGACATGGACGCGCGCAAGGCCGAGGCGATCGCGCTGGCGGTCGAGACCTTCGACGCGCTCGCGTCGGAGCGCGACGACGTCGGCAAGATCTGGGCGTCGGTGCTCAAGAGCGCGATCAAGCGCCGCAAGCCGGATTTCAACGAGTCGTATTACGGGTTCCGCGCGTTCGGCAACCTGCTGGACGAGGCGCAGGCGCGCGGCCTGCTCGAAGTGGGGCGCGACGACAAGTCGGGCGCGTTCGTGTCGCGGGCCCGCCAGTCGGCGGCCGCCGAGCACGTTGCGGCGGGTGGTGAGGGCGGCGCGGCGCACCACGGCGGCCACCATGGCACACGGGCGGCGGAGCCGGTACCGGCCGGCCGCGAGGCGCGCCGTCGCGGGCAGCGGGCGGAATCGGTCGTTCACGAAAGCGCGCAGGTCGAGGCGGAAGACGCGGAGCTTGCCGAGGTCGCCGACGCGGCGCCGGCCGACACGCCCGAGACACCCGAAGCACCCGCGGTGGCCGACGCGCACGGCGACGCGAAGGATGGCCGCAAGCGCGCGCGCAAGAGCGCGGCGAAGAAGACCGGCGCGAAGAAGGGCGCGGCCGCGAAGGGCGCCGGTCGCCACGCGGCCGGCCAGCCGGACACCGCCGCGCAGGGCGACACGCCGCATGGCGGCGATGCGCACGCGCACGGCCAGCATGCGGACGAACCGCATCGCGACGCGGCGCATGACGAGCGGCACGCCGAGCCGGCGCCTCGCGCTTCCGGCGCTCGGGACGACGCCGCGCAACCGTCGCACGACGTGGCGCCGGTCGAAGCAACCGTCGACGCGACTCCCGAAGCACCGGCTGCCGCCAAGCCGAAGAAGCCGGCCCGCAAGGCGGCGCCGCGCGCGCGTCGTCCGCGCAAGACGACGGCCGCCGCCGAGTAACGGCGGCCGGGGCAGTCGTCCGGGTTTCGTCCGCAACCGGGCGACACCCGCGCCGTCCGGGCCGGCGCCATGCCGGCCTGTCGCGCTAGCCGTTCAGCACGTACGGCTGCGTCATCACTTCGAGGAAGTGACCGTCCGGGTCGTCGAAGTAGACGCCGCGTCCGCCGTTGTGGCGGTAGATGTCACCGGCTTGCCGCTTCGCCGGATCGGCCCAGTGCGGCAACCCGCGTTCGCGAAGGCGCGCGAGCACGCGATCGAAGCCGGCCTCGTCGATCAGGAACGCGTAATGCTGCGACCGGATCTCCCCCGCCTGTTCGTAAAAATCGAGCGACACGCCATTGTCGAGCGCGACGACCAGCATCGCGCCGAACGGCGTCGGCGGCGGCAATTCCAGCAGTTCGGTGAGGAAGCGGCTCGACGCATGCTTGTCGCGGCACCAGACGATCGTGTGGTTGAGCTGGACGTTCATGGCGGGTTCCCGGGAAGGGGACGGCGGTGGGCATGGACACACGATAGCCGATCGCGGCCCGTCCGCAAGCCGGGGCCGCGGCGAACCGGGCGGCACGCGCCATTCGTCGGCTGAAACGATCTGGACGAACGGCTACTTTTTCCGGAGCAAAGGTCATTGGCGCCGCTTTTTGCGCCGCCAAGAATTCCTGTCAAGCCATCGCCGTCATCCGCCGGATGACGAACGGGCGATGCGCAACAGGGAGACAGACGATGCGCTTCATGCTGAACGGCCAGCCGTTCGATTTCGACGGCGATCCCGATACGCCGCTCCTGTGGGTCATTCGCGACTCGGCCAGACTGACGGGCACCAAGTACGGCTGCGGCATCGGCGCGTGCGGCGCCTGCACCGTGCATCTCGACGGCGAAGCCGCGCGCGCGTGCGTGCTGCCGGCGGCGAGCGTCGCGGGCCGCGCGATCACGACGATCGAAGGGCTGTCGCACGACCGCTCGCATCCGGTGCAGCGCGCGTGGATCGAGAAGGACGTGCCGCAATGCGGCTATTGCCAGTCGGGGATGGTGATGGCGACGGCCGCGCTGCTCGCCCGCCACCGCAAGCCGACCGACGCGCAGATCGACGCGGCCGTCACGAACCTGTGCCGCTGCGCGACCTATCAACGCATTCGCGAGGCGATCCATGTCGCGGCCGGCTGACGCGGTGCGGGCGCAGCCCGTGCCGAACGCGGCGCGACGCGTGTTCCTGAAGGGCGGCGTCGCGCTGGCGGGCAGCCTGCTGCTGCCGCTGGCATTCGGCGAAGTCGTGCAGGCGGCCGGCGACGGCGCGCGCTTTCGCGAGATCAACGACTGGGTTCGCGTCGACGCGGACGGCCGGACGATCATCGGCTTGTCGCAGGCGGAAGTCGGGCAGGGCGTCCATACCGGGCTGCCGCAGGTGCTGGCCGACGAGATGGATGCCGACTGGCGCAGCGTGACGGTCGAGTTCGTCACGGGACGCGACGCGTACCGGATCGATGCCGCGAACGAGGCGCCGCAGCAATTCGTCGGCGCATCGATGTCGGCGACGATGTTCTATACGCGGTTGCGGATCGCGGGGGCGCAGGCGCGCTCGGCGTTCCTGCGGGCCGGCGCCGCGCGGCTCGGCGTGCGCGACACGCAGTGCGTGACGCGCGACGGCCGCGTTGTCCATCCGCCGAGCGGGCGTTCGCTGTCGTACGGCGCGCTCGTCGACGACGCGGCCAGGCTGCCGCACGATCCGCAGCCGCGCCTGAAACCGGCTTCCGCGCACACGCTGATCGGCCGTCCGCTGCACAAGCTCGACGTGCCCGCGAAGGTCGACGGCAGCGCGATCTTCGGCATCGACGTGCAGGTGCCCGACATGCTGGTCGGCGCGCTGACGATGGCGCCGACGCTGAACGGCAAGCCGAGCGGCGTGAAGAACCGCGACGCATTGCGCGCGATGCCGGGCGTGGCGGACGTCGTGGTCGCGAAGGACGCGGTGATCGTCGTCGCGCAGACCTACTGGCAGGCGAAGAAGGCGTGCGACGCGGCGGACATCGTGTGGGACGCGGGCCCGACGCCGGCATTCGACAGCACGACGATCCTCGCGCAGCGCAAGGGCGCGCTGCAGGCGGAGCACGCGGTGGTCGCGACGCAGGTCGGCGAGCCCGGGCGCCATCTCGCCGAGTCCGGCAACGTCGTCGAAGCCGACTACCACACGCCGTACATCGCTCACGCGACGATGGAGCCCGTCAATGCGACCGTGCACGTGCGGGCCGGCGAGATCGAGGTCTGGGGGCCGGTCCAGGGGCAGGACAAGGTGCGCTGGACGCTGTCGGCGCTGTTCGGCGTGCCGGCCGAGCGCGTGATCGTCAACACGACGTTTCTCGGCGGCAGCTTCGGCCGCAAGTACGTGCCCGATTTCGTCGTGCATGCGGCCGTCGCGTCGAAGGCGGTCGGGCGGCCCGTGAAGGTGATCCGCTCGCGCGAGGACGACATCCGTCACGGCTTCTACCGGCCGTGCGCGTCCGCGCGGTTTCGCGCGGCGCTCGGCCGCGACGGCCTGCCGGTCGCGCTGCATGCGCGCGTCGCCGGCCATTCGCTGTATGCGGCGATCAAGCGCGACCGCTACGACAAGGCGGGCGGCTGGGACGAGACGATGCTCGACGGCCTGTACGACCTTTGCTACGACGTGCCGAACCTGCTGGTCGATTCCGTCACGGTGATGCAGCCGATCCCGGTCAGCTTCATGCGCAGCGTCGGCAGCACGTCGACCGTGTTCTTCCTCGAAAGCTTCGTGAACGAGCTCGCGCATACGGTGCGGGCCGACCCGGTGCAATACCGGCGCGCGTTGCTGAAGCACGATGCGCTCGCGCTGCGCGTGCTCGATGCGACGGCCGCGCGCGCGAACTGGTTCGGCCGCGCGCCGGCCGGCCTGTCGCGCGGGGTCGCGTATTCGCTGTACACCGGGCGCGGCGGCGCGTTCAGCACGTACGTCGCGGCGGTCGCCGAGGTGCGCGTGACGCGCGGCAACGTGAAGCTCGAGCGGATCGTGTGCGGGATCGACTGCGGCCGCGCGATCAATCCGCTGCTGATTCGCGAGATGGTCGAGGGCGGCGTCGGCTTTGCGCTCACCAACACGTTCAGGAGCGAAATCACGTTCGAGCACGGCGCGGTCGTGCAGCGCAATTTCGCCGACTATCCGCTGCTTGGCCTGGCCGCGATGCCGAAGATCGAGGTGGTGATCGTCGACAGCGACCGCGATCCGCAGGGCTGCGGCGAGGTCGCGTTGCCGCCCGTCGCGCCGGCGGTGGCGGATGCGATCTGGCGCGCGACCGGCGAGCGGCCGCGTTCGATGCCGTTCGATACGCCGCTCGTGACCTGAACGACCCGATATCCCCCACCGGCCGGCGGCGCCCCGCGCGTCGCCGGTCAATAGCAAGCATAACTACACGATTGGTCTGGAGACTTCGATGAAAACCTTTCGCACGGCCGCGACGGCCGTCTCGTTCGCGGCCGCCGCCGCCGCATCGCCGGGCGCGCAGGCGCAGGGCAGCGTGACGCTGTACGGCATCGTCGACACCGGCGTGCAGTACTACAACCATGCGGCCGGCGGCGGCGCGGTCGCCGGCATGCCGTCGCTGACCGGCGAAGTGCCGTCGCGCTTCGGGTTGCGCGGCGTCGAGGCGCTCGGCGGCGGCTACCGCACGTTCTTCGTGCTCGAAAACGGCTTCGCGCTGAACTCGGGCGCGCTGAACTACGGCGGCCGCCTGTTCGGCCGGCAGGCGAACGTCGGCATCGATTCGCCGTACGGCACGCTCACGCTCGGGCGGCAGATGAACATGTCGATGCTCGTGCTGCTCAACGCCGACGTGATCGGCCCGTCGATTCATTCGATGGCCAGCTTCGACAGCTATCTGCCGAACGCGCGCAGCGACAGCGCGATCGGCTATCTCGGCCACTTCGGCGGCGTGACGCTCGGCGGTACGTACAGCACCGGGCGCGATGCGGCGGGCCCGGCCGGCCCGTCGGCCACGAACTGCGCGGGCAACGTGCCGGGCGACCCGGTCGCCTGCCGGCAATACACGATGATGGTCGCGTACGACGCACCGCAGTTCGGCGTGGCCGCATCGTACGACGTGATGCACGGCGGCACGGGCGCGTCGGCGCCGCTGTCGAGCCCAGGCTATACGGACACGCGCACGATCGTCGATGCGTACGTCAAGCTCGGCATCGCGAAGCTCGGCGCGGGCTGGATCCGCCGCAACACGGCGGCCGCGGCCCACGGCCAGTCGGACCTCTTTTTCGCGGGCGGCACGGTCTACGCGACGCCGGCGCTATCATTCGACGCACAGGCCGTGCGCTATCTGCTGCGCGGCCGCTACGACTCGAACCTGTTCGTCGGGCGCGCGAATTACAGCCTGTCGAAGCGCACGCTGGTCTATACGTCGG
The DNA here is from genome assembly GCF_015712225.1 of Burkholderia sp. 9775_39. Taxonomy (NCBI): domain Bacteria; kingdom Pseudomonadati; phylum Pseudomonadota; class Betaproteobacteria; order Burkholderiales; family Burkholderiaceae; genus Burkholderia; species Burkholderia sp. 9775_39. The sequence continues at coordinate 19,797 of NZ_JACCQC010000003.1, forward strand.
TCGGTTACATGACGAACAGCGCGTTCGGCACGTCGGCGGTGGCGGCAGGCGGCACGGTCGGCACCGGCCGCAACCAGGTCGGCGCGATGGCGGGCATCCAGCAGCGCTTCTGATGCGGCGGCGCGCTCCACGGAGACTTCGACGATGACGACCGATCTTCTCAGCGACGTGCTGACCGACCTGCGGGCCGATGCGGTCGTCACCGGACGCTTCACGCTGAGCGCGCCGTGGGCGATCCGCAAGCCGGCCGTCGCGGGCGCGCCGTTTCGCACCTGCGCGGGCAGCCCGTTCTTCCTGGCGATCGCGGGCGCCGCGCCCGTGCACGTCGAGCCGGGCGACTTCGTGCTGCTGCCGCACGGCGACGAGCACGTGATGGCGTCGTCGCTCGACGTGCCGCCCGTGCCGTTCGACACGCTGATGGCCGACAAGGGCATCCGGCCGCGCTTCGATACGCCGCTCGAGTTCGTCGCGGGCGGCGGCGGCGCGACCAGCGAGCTCTATACGGGGATCGTCGTGTATCGCGACATCGTGCGCAGCCCGCTGTTCTCGGTGTTGCCGACGCTGATCCACGTGCGCGCCAACGATGCGGCCGTCGCGCCGTGGCTCGCGAGCACGCTGCAGAGCTTCATCCAGGAATCGATGGCGTGCCAGCCGGGCTGGGCGGTCGCCGCGACGCGCCTGGCCGACGTGCTGTTCGTGCAGCTGCTGCGCGCGCATCTGCAATCGTCGGCGAATCACACGGGCTGGCTGCGTGGCCTCACCGATCCGCAGATCGGCCGCGCGATGGCGCTGATGCATCGCGACCCGCGGCGCAACTGGCAGCTCGCGAGCCTCGCGGCCGAGGCCGGCATGTCGCGTTCGCGCTTTTGCGCGCATTTCGCCGAACTCGTCGGCGAGACGCCGATCGGTCATCTGACCGCCTACCGGATGTATCTGGCGAGCGGCGAGCTCGCGAACGGCAAGCTGCGCCTGATCGAGATCGCCGAGCGGGTCGGCTACACGTCGGAGAAGGCGTTCGCGCGCGCGTTCCATCGCTGGTCGGGGATGGCGCCGCGCCGCTATGCGCGCAACGCACGGGACCTGTATGACCTTGCACGACATGGATGACCGCGCGTTGCGCCATTGGGTGCCGGCGCTCGCGCGCGGGCTCGCGATTCTCGAAGCGGTCGCGGCCGGGCCGTCGCTCCCGACCGCCGCGGACCTGGCGACGCGGCTCGACGTGCCGCGCAACTCGATCGCGCGGTTGCTGAGGACGCTGGTCCGGCATGCGTTTCTGGTCGTCGATCCGCACGGCCGCTATCGGCCGGGGCCGGCCGCCGCGCGGGTCGCGGCCGCGTATCTCGGCGCGCGGCCGGAGGTCGCGCACGCGCAGCCGGTGCTGGACGCGTTGTGTGCGCGCAGCGGGCTCGCCGCGCAGTTGCTCGGGCGGGATGGCGCGGAAGTCGTCGTGCTCGCGCAGGCGGCGCCCGACGGGGCCGCGTGCCTCGTCACGCGCGTCGGCGCGCGGTTCGCGGGGCGGATAGAGGACGCTGCGGACGACCAAAGCGACGCGGCCGACACGGGTGGTCGGCCCGTCCGGCGGTTTGGCCGGCAACGCGCGTCGTGGCAGGAGGCTGGCATCGTCGCGATGCCGGTGGATGCGGGCGGGGCGCTCGCGATCGGCGTCGCGCTCGATGTGCCGGGCGACGCACGATGGCGGCGGATACCGGCAATGATCGACGACGCGGCCCGGCGCCTGGCGGACGCGCTGGCCGATCCGGCCGAGGCCGAGCGCCGCTGAGCGCCGTCGGCCGTCGTCGCGGCCCACCGGCGTGGATGCCGGCTGCGCGCGACCTTCGCGGCGGCGCGGGCCGACGGCCGGGGCGGGGCGGTACGACATGCCCCGCCCCGTTCGCGTCCGGCCGCTCGCCGCTACTTGCCGTTACTCGCCGGCGACCGCCGGCCCGCCGGTATTGCCGCGGCGGTTGCGGCGCTTCTCGGCCCATACGCGGAACCGGTCCATGTACAGGTAGACGACCGGCGTCGTATAGAGCGTCAGCACCTGCGACATGACCAGGCCGCCGGCGATCGCGATCCCGAGCGGCGCGCGCAATTCGGCGCCGTCGCCGTTGCCGAACGCGAGCGGCAGCGCGCCGAGCAGCGCCGCCATCGTCGTCATCATGATCGGGCGAAAGCGCAGCAGGCACGCTTCGTGGATCGCGTCGAACGACGACTTCCCTTGGTTGCGCGTCTGGTCGATCGCGAAGTCGACCATCATGATCGCGTTCTTCTTCACGATGCCGATCAGCAGGATCACGCCGATCAGCGCGATGATGCTGAACTCGGTCTTGAACAGCAGCAGCGCGAGCAGCGCGCCGACGCCGGCCGACGGCAGCGTCGACAGGATCGTGATCGGATGGATGTAGCTCTCGTACAGGATCCCGAGCACGATGTAGACGGCCAGCAGCGCGGCGAGGATCAGGATCGGCTGATCGTTCATCGACTGCTGGAACGCCTGCGCGGTGCCCTGGAAGCTGCCGACGATCGTCGGCGGAACCCCGACCTGCGCCATCGTCTGGTAGATCACCTGCGTCGCCTGCGACAGCGACACGCCCGGCGGCAGGTTGAACGAGATCGTCGTCGCGACGAACAGCCCCTGGTGGTTGACCGACAGCGGCGTCGTGCTCGGCCCGAAGGTCGCGATCGCCGACAGCGGGATCATCGTCGACTTCGACGTCGACACCGACGCGCCCGACGACGCGCTCGACTTGCCGCTCGCCGCGATCGAGTTGAGCGCCTGGTTGCGCGCCGAGTCGGACGCGATCGCCGCGGCGCTTTGCGCGGCCGTGCCGGCGCTCGACGTGCCGGCCGAGGTCGCGACGAAGGTGCCGGCGGCCGCGTTGGTGGTCTGCGAGCCGTTCGCGCTGCCGCCCGACGTGCTGATCCAAACCTGGTTCAGCATCTCCGGGCTCTGCCAGTATTTCGGCGCGACTTCCATCACGACGTGGTACTGGTTCAGCGGGTTGTAGATCGTCGAGACCTGGCGCTGGCCGAACGCGTCGTACAGCGTGTTGTCGATCTGCGCGGGCTTGATGCCGAACCGCGCGGCCGTCGCGCGGTCGATCGTCACCATGGCCTCCATGCCGCCTTGCTGCTGGTCGGAGTTCACGTCGGTCAGCTCGGGGCGCTTCTGCAGCGCCTCGGTCAGCAGCGGCCCCCACTTGTACAGGTCGGCGGTCGAATCGCCGAGCAGCGTGAACTGGTACTGCGCGTTGCTCTGCCGGCCGCCGACGCGAATGTCCTGCGCGGCCTGCAGGAACGTGCTCGCGCCGGCCACGTCCGCCAGCCGCGGGCGCAGCTGCTGGATCACCTGGTCGGCCGACAGCTTGCGCTCGGTGCGGTCCTTCAGCGTGACGAACATGAAGCCGGAGTTGGTTTGCGTGCCGCCGGTGAAGCCCGCGACGCTCTTCACGTTCGGGTTGGCCTGCACGATCCGCATCATCTCGGAGAACTTCAGCTTCATCGCCTGGAACGACGTGGACTGGTCGGCCCGAATGCCGCCGATCATCAGCCCGGTGTCCTGCTGCGGGAAGAAGCCCTTCGGCACGACGACGTACAGGTACACGTTCAGCCCGATCGTCGCGAACAGCGTCAGCAGGATCAGGAGCGGCCGGCGCAGCGCCCACGACAGCGAGCGCTCGTAGCCGCGCTGCAGGCGCGCGAAACCGCGTTCGAGGAAACGCCCGAAGCGGCCCTCGCTTTGCGGGTCGTGCTGTTCGGGCAGCAGGCGCGCGCACATCATCGGCGTGACCGTGAGCGACACCGCGAGCGACACGGCGATCGCGAGCGACAGCGTCAGCGCGAACTCGCGGAACAACCGCCCGACGATCCCGCCCATCAGCAGGATCGGCAGGAACACCGCGACGAGCGAGATGCTCATCGACAGCACCGTGAAGCCGACTTCGCGCGCGCCGTCGAACGCGGCCTGCATCCGCGGCTTGCCGTTCTCGATGTGCCGCGAGATGTTCTCGAGCACGACGATCGCATCGTCGACGACGAAGCCGGTCGCGACGATCAGCGCCATCAGCGACAGGTTGTCGATCGAGAAGCCGAGCAGGTACATCGCGCCGAACGTGCCGATGATCGAGATCGGCACCGCGACGCTCGGGATCAGCGTCGCGCGCCAGTTGCGCAGGAACAGGAACACGACCATCACGACGAGGCTGACCGCGATCAGCAGCGTATGCTCGGTGTCCTTCAGCGATGCGCGGATGGTGGTCGAGCGGTCGAGCACCGGCGTGACCGTGATGTCGGCCGGCAGCGACGCGGTGAGCTGCGGCAGCGCCGCGCGCACGCGGTCGATCGTGTCGATGATGTTCGCGCCGGGCGAGCGATAGAGGATCACGAGCACCGCGCGCTTGCCGTTCGACAGGCCGAGGTTGCGCAGATCCTCGACCGAATCGACGACGTCCGACAGGTCGGACAGCCGCACGGCCGAGCCGTTGCGGTAGGCGACGACGAGGTCGCGGTATTGCGACGCCTGGGACGCCTGGTCGTTCGTGTAGAGCTGGTAGTGCTGCGGGCCGAATTCGATCGCACCCTTCGGCGCGTTGGCGTTCGCGGACGCCAGCGCCGCGCGCACGTCCTCGAGGCCGATCCCGTAGTGGAACAGCGACTGCGGTTCGAGCTCGACGCGCACGGCCGGGTTCGCGGAGCCGCTCACGGTGACCTGGCCGATCCCGTCGATCTGCGACAGCGACTGCTGCAGCACCGTGGACGCGGCGTCGTACAGCTTCGCGGGCGACGACGTCTCCGACGTCAGCGACACGATCATGATCGGCGAATCGGCCGGGTTGACCTTGCGGTACGTCGGGTTGCTCTTCAGCGCGGCGGGCAGGTCGGCGCGCGCCGCGTTGATCGCGGCCTGCACGTCGCGCGCGGCGCCGTCGATGTCGCGGTTCAGGCCGAACTGCAGGATGATCCGCGCATTGCCGACCGTGCTCGTCGACGTCATTTCGGAGACGTCCGCGATCGAGCCGAGGTGCCGCTCGAGCGGGCTCGTCACGCTGGTCGCGACCGTTTCCGGGCTCGCGCCCGGCAGCGACGCCTGCACCGAGATCGTCGGGAAGTCGACCTGCGGCAGCGGCGACACCGGCAGCTTGATGAACGCGAACAGGCCCGCGAGCGCGACGCCGAGCGCGAGCAGCGTCGTCGCGACGGGGCGGGTGATGAAGGGGCGCGACAGGTTCATCGGTTATGCGCCCGTGTGCTTGCCTGCATCGGCGCCCGGCCCGTGCCGTTCGAACCAGCCGCGCACGCGGCGCGCGAGCGAATCGAAGCCGAGGTAGATCACGGGCGTCGTGAACAGCGTCAGCACCTGCGACACGATCAGGCCGCCGGCGATCGCGATCCCGAGCGGCTGGCGCAGCTCGGAGCCCGCGCCGGAGCCGACGATCAGCGGCACCGCGCCGAGCAGCGCGGCGAGCGTCGTCATCAGGATCGGCCGGAAGCGCAGCAGGCAGGCCTGGTAGATCGCCTCGCGCGGCGGCTTGCCTTCGACGCGTTCGGCCTCGAGCGCGAAGTCGATCATCATGATCGCGTTCTTCTTCACGATGCCGATCAGCAGCACGATGCCGATGATCCCGATGATGTCGAGGTCGTGCCCGGTGATCATCAGCGCGAGCAGCGCGCCGACGCCGGCCGACGGCAGCGTCGACAGGATCGTGATCGGGTGGATGTAGCTCTCGTACAGCACGCCGAGCACGATGTACATCGTGACGACCGCCGCGAGGATCAGGAACAGCTGGTTCGACAGCGACGCCTGGAACGCGAGCGCCGCGCCCTGGAAGCGCGTCTGGAACGAGCCGGGCAGGCCGATGTCCTTCTCGGCGGCCTCGATCGCCTTGACCGCTTCGCCGAGCGACGCGCCCGGCGCGAGGTTGAACGAGATCGTCGTCGACGGGAACTGCGACAGGTGCGCGACCAGCAGCGGCGACGGCCGCTCGTGGAACGACGCGATCGACGACAGCGGCACCTGGCCGCCGCCGGCCGACGGCAGGTAGATGTCGTTCAGCGATTGCGCGTAGTGCTGCTCCTTCGGCTCCGATTCGAGAATCACGCGGTACTGGTTCGACTGCGTGAAGATCGTCGACACGATGCGCTGGCCGAACGCGTCGTACAGCGCGTTGTCGACGGTCGCCGGCGTGATGCCGAAGCGCGCGGCGCTCGGGCGGTCGATCTCGATGTACACCGACTGGCCGTTGCTCTGCAGGTCGGTCGCGACGTCGGCGAGCGACGGCTCCTGCTGCAGCCGCGCGACGAGTTTCGGCACCCAGGTCGCGAATTCTTCCGAGTTGGGGCTCGTCAGCATGAACTGGTACTGCGTCGGGCTGACCGTCGAGTCGATCGTCAGGTCCTGCACCGGCTGCATGAACAGCGAGATGCCGGTGATGTTCGACACGCGCTGCTGCAGGTCGCGGATGATCTGCGCGGCGGTTTCGGTGCGTTCGTCGCGGGCCTTCAGGTTGATCAGCATCCGGCCGCTGTTCAGCGTGATGTTGCTGCCGTCGACGCCGATGAACGACGTGAGGCTGTCGACGTTCGGATCCTTCAGGATTGCGGCCGCGAGCGCCTGCTGGCGTTCGGCCATCGCGCCGTACGAGATCGACTGCGGCGCCTGCGTGATCGCCTGGATCACGCCGGTGTCCTGCGCGGGGAAGAAGCCCTTCGGCACGAACACATAGAGCAGGGCGGTCAGCCCGAGCGTCAGCAGCGCGACGACGAGCGTCGAGCGCTGGCGGTTCAGCACCCATTCGAGCGCGACCGCGTAGCGCGCGATCACCCAGTCGATTGCCCGGTGCACGCGCGCCTCGAAGCGGTGGCTCTCCGGCGGCGGCGAATGGCGCAGCAGCTTCGCGCACATCATCGGCACGAGCGTGAGCGACACGATCGCCGAGATCACGATCGTCACCGCGAGCGTGATCGCGAATTCGTGGAAGAGGCGCCCGACCACGTCGCCCATGAACAGCAGCGGGATCAGCACCGCGATCAGCGAGACCGTCAGCGAGATGATCGTGAAGCCGATCTGCCGCGAGCCCTTCAGCGCGGCCTCGAGTCCCGATTCGCCTTCCTCGACGTAGCGCGCGATGTTCTCGATCATCACGATCGCATCGTCGACGACGAAGCCGGTCGCGATGGTGAGCGCCATCAGCGACAGGTTGTTCAGCGAGAAGCCGGCCATGTACATCACCGCGAGCGTGCCGATCAGCGACAGCGGCACCGACAGGCTCGGGATGATCGTCGCGTAGACGTTCGCGAGGAACAGGTACATCACCAGCACGACCAGCGCGACCGCGAGCAGCAGCTCGAACTGCACGTCGCGCACGGCCGCGCGGATCATCGTCGTGCGATCGGTGACGATCTCGACGTCGAGCGCGGCCGGCAGCGTTTCCTGCAGCTTCGGCAACTGCGCCTTGATCGCGTCGACGGTCGCGATCACGTTCGCGCCCGGCTGGCGCTGCACGTTCAGGATGATCGCCGGGTCCGCATTCACCCACGCGCCGAGCTTGGTGTTCTCCGAGCCGGCGACGACCGTCGCGACGTCGGTCAGCATCACCGGGCGGCCGTTCTTGTACGCGACGACCGCGCTGTTGTACTGGTCGGCGCTCGTCAGCTGGTCGTTCGCGTTGATCGTGTACGCGCGCGTCGGGCCGTCGAAGTTGCCCTTCGGCGTGTTGACGTTCAGGTTCGAGATCGTCGTGCGCAGGTCGTCGAGGTTCATCCCGTACTGCGCGAGCGCGGTCGGGTTCGCCTGGATCCGCACGGCCGGGCGGTTGCCGCCCGACAGGCTGACGAGGCCGACGCCGGCGATCTGCGAGATCTTCATCGCGAGGCGCGTGTCGGCCAGGTCCTGCACCTGCGTGAGCGGCAGCGTCTTCGACTTGACGGCGAGCGTCAGCACCGGTGCATCGGCCGGGTTCACCTTCGCGTAGATCGGCGGAGCCGGCAGGTCGGACGGCAGCAGGTTGCCGGCCGCGTTGATCGCGGCCTGCACTTCCTGTTCGGCGATGTCGAGCGGCAGGTCGAGCGAGAACTGCAGCGTGATCACCGACGCACCGGCGGAGCTTTGCGACGACATCTGGTTCAGCGACGGCATCTGCCCGAACTGGCGTTCGAGCGGCGCGGTGACCGACGACGTCATTACCTCCGGGCTCGCGCCCGGGTAGAAGGTCTGGACCTGGATCGTCGGGTAGTCGACCTCGGGCAGCGCGGCGAGCGGCAGAAAGCGCAGCGCGACGAGGCCGGCCAGCATGATCGCCGCCATCAGGAGGGCGGTGCCGACCGGCCGGAGAATGAAGAGGCGGGATGGATTCATCGAGCGGCCCGCGCGTTACTGGGCCGCGGGGGCCGCGGCTTGCGACGCGCCGTGCCGGTGTCCGCCGCGATGGCCGGCTGCACCGGACGCAGCCGATGCGCCCGACGCCGCGCCGGCGCCGTGCACGCCCGAGGCGCCTTTCGGCTTGTCGGCCGGAATCGAGATCTTCGAGCCTTCGCGCAGGCGGTCCGAGCCGTCGGTCACCACGCGCTCGCCGAGCGTCACGCCGCTGACGATGCTCGTGCGTTCGCCGTCGACCGGGCCGATCGTGACCTTGCGCACGGTCACCGTGTTGTCGGGCTTCACGACGTACACGAACTGGCCGATCGAGCCGGTCAGCACCGCGGAGGTCGGCACGATCGTCGCGTTGCGCAGCACGTCGACGAGCAGCCGCGTGTTCACGAACTGATTCGGGAACAGCATGCCTTCCTTGTTATCGAAGTTCGCGCGCAGCTTGACCGTGCCGGTGCTCGTGTCGATCTGGTTGTCGAGCGTCGCGAGCGAACCCGTCTCGAGCGGCACCGTGTTGTTGCGGTTGTACGCGGTGACCGACAGCTTCCGGCCCGCGTTCACCTGCTTGAGGATCTGCGGCAGGTTGTCTTCCGACGTCGTGAAGATCACGCTCATCGGCTGCAACTGCGTGATCACGACGATGCCGTTGGTGTCGCCCGGCGTCACGTAGTTGCCGGGGTCGACCTGGCGCAGGCCGACGCGGCCCGACACCGGCGCCGTGATGCGCGCATACGTGAGGTTCAGTTTCGCGGAATCGATCGCGGCCTGGTCGGTCTTCACCGCGCCTTCGTACTGCTTGACGAGCGACGCCTGCGTATCGACGGTTTGCGACGCGATCGAGTCCTGCGACAGCAGCGTCTGGTAGCGCTTCAGGTCGAGGCGGGCCGTCGCGAGCAGCGCCGCGTCGCGCGCATGCGTGCCTTCGGCGTTCTCGAGCGCGACCTGGTACGGACGCGGGTCGATCTGCGCGAGCACGTCGCCCTTCTTGACGATCTGGCCTTCCTGGAACGACACCGATTGCAGATAGCCCGACAGTTGCGTCTTCACCGTCACGTTCGCGAGCGGCGTGACGGTGCCGAGCGCGGACAGCACGATCGGCATTTCGCCCTGCGTCGCGGTGGCGACCTGCACCGGCTGCGGAACGTTCGCCATCGCGGCGGGGCCGCCGCGGCCGCGATGGCTGCCAGCGGCCGCGCTGGCGCCCGCGCCTTGCGCTGAACTGCCTGCCGCGGGCGTGCGGTTCCACGGATGCCACCACAGCAGGCCGCCGATGACGACGACCGCGACGGTGCCGAGCAGCAGCGTGCGGCGCGGGCGCCGTGCGGCGGCGGGCGCGGGGTCTTTCGAAGGGGGCGTGGGCTTTTGTTCGTTATCCATCGTGTTCTGTCAGGAAGACGGCGCGGCGTGCCGGAAATCGGACTGCTGGGCTGCGCGTGGGCGTGCGGGTGACGGGACGGGGCGGCCCGGCTCGGTCCGGGGCCCCGCCGATCCGCGCGGGAAAAGAGCGGTGCGCGCCGCGAATGCGGCGCGACGATGGGCATGATCCTACGTGCCGTCCCCGTTACAGTCCAGCGGTCTATCTTTCAACGGGTTACGGTCGTTACAGAACGCGACACGGCGATGACGAAACGATTACACGCCGATGCGCCGGGCCGGCGCGCCGCCGATTTCGCGGGTGATTTTCGCGATGCATTCCTGCAGCGCGGGCACCACGTGTTCCTGCAGCCATTCGGGCGGGCACTGGTGCGACGCGCCGCCGCAATTCACCGAATAGCGTTGACCCGACGGGCCGACGAAACCGGCCGCGACCGCATTGAGGCCCTCGCGCCATTCGCCGATCGCGATCGCATGGCCGTCGCGCATCGCTTCGTCGAGCGCGGGCGTGAGGCGAGCGGACACGTGCGGCCAGTCGTCGCCGGCGGTGGTGCGCAGCGATTCGAGCAGCAGGCGACGCTCGTCGTCCTCCAGCGCGGCGAGATACGCGCGGCCGACGGCCGTACGCGCGATGTCCATCCGCGAGCCGATCTCGAGGCGCGTGACGAGCACGGCCGAGCGCGGGCGGATCACGTCGATCGCGACCATGTCGAGGCGGTCGCGCACCGCGAGGTGCACGGACAGCGACGTGCGTTCGGCCAGCTCGATCATGAACGGCCGCGAACGCGCGCGGATGTCGAAGTTGCGCAGGAAGCCGTGGCTCAGTTCGAGCACCGACGCGGTGAGCACGAAGCGCTCGCTGTCGGGCAACTGGAACAGGAAGCCGGCGCTGACGAGCGTCGCGGTGATGCGCGAGACGGTCGGCTTCGGGATGCCGGTCAATTCGGTCAGTTCGCGGTTGCTGACGGGCGCGTCGGCAGCCGCGATACGGCGCAGCACGGCGAGGCCGCGGGCGAGGGCGGTGATCTCGTCGGGTGACGATTCACGGTCCCGCGACGCGGGAGGGGTTACAGTTGTCGACACGAGGGATTCTCTCTAATTCCGAAACTCGATTTCAATTTTGTTGGTATTGTAGGACTATTGTCAAAAGATGCATGTTCCGTGGGTGAACCGGTCATTGGATGAGATTTTACGGGTTCACCCTTGGTTTATTAGGAAAACGCTCAAATGAGCGTTGCCGGAAAGTGCATGAACCGGTGCAAATACCGCTTGACTTGTCGGGCGGAAACGGAAAGAATGTCTCACGTTTTCGAAACATCGTTTCAAGAGTTTAACCGGCAACGATGTTTCGCGCAGTCTCTCAGGTTCTAGCACGGCCCTCGGAATGGCTAGAACTTTTTTAGCGCCACGGTCTCCGTGGCGCTTTTTTTTGCCTGTCTTCCGACGGTCCGCCCGGACGCGTCGGCCCGTATTATCTCCTGATCGCCACAAATGCCCGTCCGGGCCAGTTTCGCGCGTGCTGGCACGCGCGATGGGCGCCGTCTGCACGCTTCCCGCACGCAAAAAAAAGCGCGACGCCCGCAGTGGGCATCGCGCGTGAAACGGCGTGGAGCGCCGACGAATGAACGGTGATGAAGAAAGGACGCCCGGTTAGGGACGCCCGGTTAGGGACGCCCGGTCAGGGACGCCCTGCAGGGCGCAACGCCCCCTCGCGCGAGGCGGTCAGTCCTTCGCGAGCTTGATGCTGGTCTGCTCGGCCGTCAGGTAGCCGACGCTGGCGCCGAAGCGATCCTTGTAGTTCGCGCGCACGAGCGGGTCGAGCGTCGGCTTGACCTTGTCGTGCAGCGGCGCTTCCCAGTCGCCCGCGTGCTGGAAGTTGCTCATGATGTAGGTCCAGCCGTTGATCTCGTCGACCGCGTGCAGGCCCGTCGATTCGGCGCCGGCCGGGCACGACAGCACGCGCGCGAGCGACTTCGTGTCGACGTTGTAGGCCCACAGGAAGTTGTTCACGTGCATGCCCGAGTCTTCGCCGATGAACAGCGTGCGCAGCTTTTCGGAGAACTTCAGGTTGTCGGGGTTCGCGATCTTGTCCGGGTTCGCGAGGTTGCCGAGCGCATCGGCCGCGGCGAGGTCCTCGCCGACCAGCGCGGCCGGCGCGCCCATGTCGACCGGCACCCATTCGCTGTCGATCGCGCCGCCCGTCGTGTCGCGCTGGCCGGCCTTCAGGTTCAGCGCGTAGACGGCGCCCGCGGCGATCTTCTTGTCGACCGCGACGTCGCGCGACACCGCGTTGCCCTTGACCATCGACGTTTCGATCCGCGACATCGCCGTGTAGACGATCTTGTCCTTCGCGTTCACGGTCGTGCCTTCGAGCTTCGTGAACGCCATGCTGCCGCCGAGCAGCGCCGCGTAGCGGTGCGTCTCGAGGAACGCGGCCGCCTTTTCCATCCCCGGCTTCACGCGCATCCAGTTGAACTTGCCGCCGAAGTGGATCTTCGTGTAGCTCGCATCGTTCGGATCGGTGGTCACCAGGTCCATGATGTCCGACGCCTTCAGCGTGTTCGCGAGCGTCTCGATCTCGATGCTGGTCGCGTGGCCGATCTTGATCCACGTCAGCGTCGCGGTACCCGCGCCGGCGGACGACGTCTGCGTCCACTTCGCGACGTACAGCGTGCCGGCCGACAGGTCGGCCGCCTTGTCGGCGACGAACATGAACAGGCCGCCGTTGGTCGCGTCGTCGCCCATCATCACGGTGCGCTGGTCGGGCATCACCTGGATCAGCTCGTGCGAGATGCGGCCGAGGCAGTAGTGCTTCTTCACGGTGCCGGTGCCGTCCGGGTTCACGGTGATCTCGGGCAGGTGGCCGTAGTGGTAGGGGTTCGCCTTCGTCTCGTCGCCGAACGTGTTCTTGCTGAACGCCTTGAACTGCGCGTCGGTCGCGGCCTTCGTCGCGTCCGGCTCGTATTCCTCGCTCGACAGGTGCGTGCCCCACGGCGACAGGCTCGCGCCGCAGGTGATCCACAGGCCGTGTGCCTTCGACGTGTCGACGTTGTGGTACTTCACGACCTTCAGCGCGCCGGTGGCCGGGTCCTGGTCGAGCGTGAGCACGGCGATTGGCGACGGCAGCTGGCCGTACTGCGACGCGCTCGCCTGGTCGCGCGTCGTGTATTCGAACTGCACGACCGCGAACACCGTGTTGCCCTTCACGCCGGGCACGTTCGCGTTCTTCAGCGTCAGGAGCGAGCTGCCGTCCGGGCAGTCGGAATAGAACTGGCGCTCCTTGCCGGCGACCGAGCGATCGATGATCGGCTGGTTGTTGATGTCGTAGTAGCCGCCCGCGAGCGTCGTGCCGCCCTTGCCGTCCGGCACCATGTCGCCCGTCACGAAGAACGGCCGGTACGCGAGCTTGAAGTTGCGCGACGAGCCGTCCGAGAACGACACCGACAGCGTCGAGCCGACCGTCGTCGTGGCCATCGCGGCCGCGTTGTCGAGCGTCGGCGCGGCCATCGCCGAGAATGCCGCCGACGTATAGGCAGCGGCGACCGGGGCCGGCGTCGACGCGGGATCGTCGTCGCCGCCGCAACCCGTCAGCAGGGCCGGCAGCGCGAGGCCGGAAAGGGGAAGCATCGGCGCGCCGGCGAGGATCTTCAGGGCCTGACGACGGGAAGCATTGGGCAACGCGGGCATGTGGAGTCCAGTTTCGGTTGTTGGAAGAATGGCCTTCGCGAAGCGGGCGAGCGGCAAGCTCCGCGAAGGCATATTGAAAACTGGACGGAAGTGTAAGGACGATAGATGAAAGTTTTTTGAATTGAAAACGTAATGACGCGTCCGGGGGCGTTCAGCGGGTCAATCGCGCTCGGGCGTGGCCGAGATGCGGTGGATCGACAGGTCGGCGCCGTCGAATTCGGCTTCGCGGTCGAGACGCAGGCCGACGGTCGCCTTCAGCGCGCCGTAGACGAGCGTGCCGCCCGCGCTCGCGAGTGCGATGCCGCCGAGCGTGCCGACGAGCTGCGACAGGAACGACACGCCGCCGAGGCCGCCGAGCGCCGGCTGCCCGAACACGCCGGCCGCGATGCCGCCGAGCGCGCCGCACATCCCGTGCAGCGGCCAGACGCCGAGCACGTCGTCGATGCGCCAGCGGTTCTGCACGCAGGTGAACATCGCGACGAACAGCGCACCGGCTGCGGCGCCCGTGACGAGCGCGCCGATCGGGTGCATCACGTCGGAGCCCGCGCATACCGCGACGAGGCCAGCGAGCGGCCCGTTGTACGTGAAGCCCGGGTCGTTGCGGCCGGCCATCCATGCCGCGAGCGTGCCGCCGACCATCGCCATCAGCGAGTTCACCGCGACGAGGCCGCTGATCTTGTCGAGCGTCTGCGCGCTCATCACGTTGAAGCCGAACCAGCCGACCGCAAGCACCCAGGCGCCGAGCGCGAGGAACGGGATGTTCGACGGCGGGTGCGCGGCGATCCGGCCGTCCTTCGCGTAGCGGCCGTGGCGCGCGCCGAGCAGCAGCACGGCCGGCAGCGCGACCCAGCCGCCGAACGCATGCACGACGACCGAGCCCGCGAAGTCGTGGAACGGCGCGCCGAACGCGTGCGTGAGCCAGGCTTGCACGCCGAAGCGCTCGTTCCACGCGATCCCTTCGAAGAACGGATAGATGAAGCCGACGATGATCAGCGTCGCGACGAGCTGCGGGTTGAACTTCGCGCGCTCCGCGATGCCGCCGGACACGATCGCCGGGATCGCCGCGGCGAACGTCAGCAGGAAGAAGAAGCGCACGAGCGCGTAGCCGTTGTGCTGCGACAGCGTGCCGATGTCGTCGAAGAATTCGACGCCGTACGCGATCGTGTAGCCGATGAAGAAATACGCGAGTGTCGACACCGAGAAGTCGACCAGGATCTTCACGAGCGCGTTGACCTGGTTCTTCTTGCGGACCGTGCCGAGTTCGAGAAATGCGAAGCCCGCGTGCATCGCGAGCACCATGACGGCGCCGATCAACAGGAACAGGGTGTCGACGCCGGATTTCAGACCATCCATGCCGTTACTTCCTTGCGCAAAAAACGGGCAAGGAATGCAAGTATCGAGCCAACCTGGTGAACGACTGCGTGAAATTGGTGCCCGGTTGCCGCGCGATGCGGCATTCCGGTGAATCGCGCACGGGATCGGGGCATGATCGAGGGCGAGCGACGGCGGTGCCGGCTGCACGCACGTGGTGCGGCGCGTGCTGAATTGGTGCGTACGACGAACGAAGCGGTGCGCGGCGTGCGCGGTCACGCACCGATCTGGCGCGTCAGTGGCGCGCGAACAGCGCGGGCGGCCGGCGCAGCCGCAGCGCGCACGCCGACCAGTAGGCGGCGACGGTCGCCAGCCCGAGCGCGGCGAACGCGAGCGCCGCGAAGCCCGCGAGCGACTGGCCGTCGCCGTCGGCGCCGAGGATGCCTTGCGCGACGATCAGCGCGGCCGTCCAGAAGCCGATCACGGCCTGCGTGAGCAGACGCGCGCACGCGATGCGGCGCGGACGCCCCGATTCGGCGAGGCGGCGCGCCGACGGCGCACGCAGGCACAGGAACAGGGTGGCGGCGAGCAGCGCGGCCAGGACGATGAGCCAGTCGACGAGGAAAGCCATAACGAGGAAAAGTGGGGGACACGTACGAAGCGGATTGAAGCGTGCCCACTTTAGAGGCATGGCGCGTGCGATTGAATCAGACGAATCCGAAATTGAAAGGCATTTTTAATGCCGGGTCGTGATTGGGCCTGTTCCACAGGCGGTATCATCGACACCGGTCCAACCACGAGGTCGTGCAACGCGCGGCCGGAGATTGCTGATGAACATGAAGACATCGCGGGCGCGTCGCGTGCCCGGGTCCGTGCTGGCGGCCGTGGCCGCCGGTGCGCTGCTGTTGCTCGCGGGCTGCGAGAAGTCCGGTACGCCGGTCGCGCAACCCGATACGGCCGCGAGCGCGGCCGCCGACGCCGCGAACAATGCGGCAAAGGCGCTCGACCAGGTGGCGAGCACCGTCAACCAGCAGATCAACGCGGCGAAGGCCGGTATCGCGTCCGCGGCGTCGGCCGTGCCGCCGTTGTCCGCGAGCGGCCTCGCGTCGGCCGCGCAGGCGCAGATCGACGCGGCGGCGTCCGCGGTCGTCGCGCATGCGGCTTCCGAAGCGGGCGCGAAGATCGCCGAAGCCGGCAAGAAACTCCAGCAGTGGAGCCAGCAGAGCGCCGCGGGGGCCAAACCCGCGAGCGGTGAATGACGCGGGCTTGCACGATCCGCAAAATGTAATTATTATGGTTACACATGTCGCCGGTTGCGGGTCGGGCCGGCGTCGCCGAGTGAGTCAGGAATGAATACCAGCAGCCGGTTCGCGTTTGCCGTTCACGTGCTTGCCTTGCTGTCGATGCAGGAAGGCGTACCGTTGTCGTCCGACATCATCGCGGGCAGCGTGAATACGAATCCGGCGCTGATTCGCCGGCTGCTATCGATGCTGGCGGCCGCAGGCCTGACCACGTCGCAGCTCGGCGCGGGCGGCGGCGCGCTGCTGGCGCGCGAGCCCGGCGAGATCACGCTGCTCGACGTGTATCGCGCGGTCGACGATGCGCAACTGTTCGCGCTGCATCGCGAGGCGCCGAATCCGGCATGTCTCGTCGGGCGGCACATTCAGAGCGCGCTGACCGGCTATATCGGCGACGCGCAGCGCGCGATGGAGGCGTCGCTCGCCACGCGCACGCTGGCCGACGTGACGGCCGACATGCTGGATCTGGAGCAGCGCACGCAACGGGCGGCGCGCGCCGGCGGGTGACCGGCGCCGGGTGCCACGGGTATCCGGCGGCAGGCAGGGCGGGAAGCCGGACGGCGCGTACGCGCGGCGATCGGCACGACGGGGGCTTTGCCCCGTTTTTTTCGGTCTTATATGTAATTGAGTGTGTTACACATTTTCATTTCTGGAGAATCGATATGACGCAACGTTCATTGAATATCGCGCTGTTCGGCGCCACCGGCATGATCGGCACGCGCATCGCGGCGGAAGCCGTGCGGCGCGGCCACCGCGTCACGGCGCTGTCGCGCCATCCGCACGCATCCGTCGACGGCATCACCGCGAAGGCGGCCGATCTGTTCGACGCGGCCAGCATTGCGGCCGCGCTGCCGGGCCATGACGTCGTCGCCAGCGCGTACGGCCCGAAGCAGGAAGACGCGGTGCAGGTCGTCGCGGCCGCGAAGGCGCTGGTCGCCGGCACGCGCCAGGCCGGCCTGAAGCGGCTCGTCGTGGTGGGCGGCGCCGGTTCGCTCGAAGTCGCGCCGGGCAAGCAGCTCGTCGACACCGAAGGATTCCCGGAGGCATACAAGGCGCAGGCGCTCGCGCACCGCGATGCGCTCGACTACCTGAAGACGGTCGCCGATCTCGACTGGACCTTCTTCGCGCCGGCCGCGCTGATCGCGCCGGGCGAGCGCACCGGCACGTTCCGCACGGGCGTCGGCAAGCTGATCGTCGACGCGCAGGGCAACAGCAAGATCTCGGTGGAAGACTACGCGGTCGCGTTCGTCGACGCACTCGAGCAGGACAGCTTCGTGCGCGAGATCGCGACGGTCGCGTATTGAGCGGCATGACGGCCGGCGGGCGGTGAGCGCCGGCCGGCCCGGCGCGACGTGCGAGCCGCGACGCGCAGTCAATTTCAGGCGATGCCACCCCGGCGGTGGCGTCGCCTGTTTCGTTTGGCGCGGCGGACGAATCGTCTGCGTGCCGGATCGGTATTTACACCGGTCGACGCGCCGCGGCAGTTTTCATATTGTTCCCCGTTGGGCAGGATGAATAGAATAAATTTCTATCGACGAGGGAATGGAGAAATGGACGCCATCGATCGCAAGCTGCTGGAGCTGCTGCAGGCGGATGCCACACTGCCGATCGCGGAACTGGCACAGCGCGTGAACCTGTCGCAGACGCCATGCTGGAAGCGCGTGCAGCGGCTGAAGGAAACCGGCGCGATTCGCGCGCAGGTCGCGCTGTGCGATCCGCGCAAGCTCGGGGTCGGCACGACCGTGTTCGTCGCGATCCGCACGAACCAGCACACCGAGGAATGGGCGCAGCGTTTCACGCAGGCGGTGCGCGACATGCCGGAAGTGGTCGAGGTCTACCGGATGAGCGGCGAGACCGATTACCTGCTGCGCGTCGTGGTGGCCGGCATCGACGACTACGACCGCGTCTACAAGCAACTGATTCGCACGGTGCCGCTGTTCGACGTCAGCTCGTCGTTCGCGATGGAGCAGATCAAGTATTCGACCGCGCTGCCCGTGCGCGATCTGGCCGAGCCCGCCTGACGGGCACCCCGCCGCGCCGGCCGCGCGGCTTCAGCGGCCGCGCGCGAGCGCGCGTGCGCGTTCGTCGGCCAGCGCGTCGCGGCGCACGAAATCCGCGACGAACGGGCTGGCCGGATGATGGTGCAGCGCATACGGCGTATCCCATTGCGCGAGCTGCCCGTCCTTCATCACGCCGATCCGGTCGGCGATCGCGAACGCTTCCGCCTGATTGTGCGTGACCAGGATCGCGGTGTGGCCCGTGTGCTTCAGGATGTCGCGCAGCTCGAACGCGAGCCGCTCGCGCGTATCGACGTCGAGATTCGAGAACGGCTCGTCGAGCAGCAGCAATTCCGGCGACGGCGCAAGTGCGCGCGCGAGGGCGACGCGCTGCTGCTGGCCGCCCGACAGTTCGTGCGGATACGCATCGCCGGAATCGGCGAGGCCGACGAGTTCGAGCATCTCCGCGACGCGCAGGCGCCGTTCGGCCTTCGGCAGGCGCCGCAGGCCGAACGCGACGTTGTCGGCCGCGCTCAGGTGCGGAAACAGCGCGTAATCCTGGAACATCATGCCGATGCGCCGGCGCTCGGGCGGCACGTCGAGCGACGGCGCCGCGACGGGCGTGCCGTCCAGCACGATGCGTCCCATGCGCACCGGTTCGAAGCCGGCGATCGCGCGCAGGACGGTGGTCTTGCCGCAGCCGGACGCGCCGAGCAGGCAGCCGATGTCGCCGCGCGGCAGCGCGAGGCTCAGGCCGTCGACCACGGTGCGGCGGCCGTGCGGCGTGTCGTAGGCGACGCAGAGGTCGTCGAGTTCGAGCAGGTTCACGGTGTCAGGCTCCGATCTTGTGGCGGGTGCGAGCGAGCAGGATCACGGGCACGAGCCCGGCCAGCACGATCGCGAGCGCGGCGACCGCGCCTTCTTCATAGGTGCCGCGCGCGGCTTCCGCATACAGCCAGGTCGCGAGCGTGTCGAAATTCAACGGGCGCAGCAGCAGCGTCGCCGGCAATTCCTTCATCGCGTCGACGAACACCAGCAGCGCGCTCGTCGTGAGCGCGGGCCGCAACAGCGGCAGGTGAACGCGGCGCAGCGTGCCGCCGGCCGTCTCGCCGAGCGAGCGCGCGGCCTGTTCGAGCGACGGCGGAATGCGTGCGAGGCCGGCCTCGATGCCGCCGGCCGGGATCGCGAGGAAACGCACGGTATAGGCGATCACGAGCGCGGTGGCCGAGCCCATCAGCAGCAGCCCGTCGCGGCCGAGCGCCGCGCCGAACAGCCGGTCGGCCGCCGCGAACGGAATCAGCAGGCCGATCGCGAGCACGGTGCCCGGCACCGCGTAGCCGAGGCTCGCGATCCGCGCGCACAGGCGGGCAGGGCCCGTACGGGCGCTGTCGCGTTGCGCGCGGGCGGCCCACGCGACGACGAGCCCGCACGCGAGCGTCGTGGCGGTGGCGGCGGTCGCGATCGTCAGCGTGTTCGCGAGCCCGGTCATCAGTTGCGCGGAGACGCCGCCGACGAGGTGCAGCCGCTTGGCCGTTTCGACCGCGAGGTACGCGGCCGGCGCGCCGAAGCCGAGCAGGACGGGCAGCCAGCCGAGCACGGCGGCGCCCAGCGCGGCCGCGCCGGTCAGGCGGCGCGGCGCGATCGGCCGCATGCGCCGGCCGTGCGCATAGCGCTGGCGGCGGCGCCCGTAGCGTTCGAGCGCGATCATGCCGACGACGATCGCGAGCATCGCCAGCGCGATCTGCGCGGCGCCGGCGAGATCGGAGCGCGTGATCCACGTCGTATAGACGGACACGGTCAGCGTCTGCACGCCGAGAAATTCCGACGCGCCGATATCGTTCAGCGTTTCGAGCAGCGCGAGGCTCACGCCGACCGCGATCGCCGGGCGGGCCAGCGGCACGACGACGCGCCAGAACGTCGCGAGGCGGCCCGCGCCGAGCGTGCGCGCGGCTTCGAGCAGGCTCGCGGACTGCGTGACGAACATCGCGCGCGTGCTCAGATAGACATAGGGATACAGCACGAAGCCGAGCACGAAGATCGCGCCGGGCAGCGAGCGCAAATCGGGCAGGCGGAACTGGCGCGGGCTGTCGAAGCCGAGCAGCCAGCGGATCGCGCCCTGCACGGGGCCGATCGGATGCAGCAGGTCGAGATACGCGAACGCGACGATGTAGGTGGGCACCGCGAGCGGCAGCAGCAGCGCCCAGGTCAGGATCCGGCGGCCGGGAAAATCGTAGGCGGTGACGAGCCATGCGCAGCCCGTACCGACGACGGACACGATCGCGCCGACGCCGGCGAGCAGCAGCAGCGTATTGACGAGCGCGTGCGGCAGCACGAATTTGGCAAGATGCCGCCAGTGTGCGAGATCGGCGTCGAACGCGGCGGCCACGAGCACCGCGAGCGGCGCCGCGACCGCCGCGGCGATCGTCAGCGCCGCGAGCAGCCACAGGCTGCCCGCGCGCGGCCGCAGACGCGGCCACGGACGCGGGCCGCGCGGCTCGCGGCAGGCGTCGGCGGGCGAGGCGTCAGTTGTCAAAGCCGACCTTGTCGACGAGCTGGCTTGCCTGCTTGCGATGCTTCGCGATATCCGCCAGCGGCAGCGGATCGACCTTCAGCGTGCCGAAGCTCGCGATCACCGGGTCGAGCTTCACGTTCGCGCGCACCGGGTATTCGTAGTTCGCCTGCGCATACAGCGCCTGCGCTTCCGGCGACACCAGGTATTCGAGCAGTTTCACCGCGTTGGCCTTGTGCGGCGCATGCTTCGCCACCGTCGCGCCACTGATGTTCACGTGCGTGCCGCCGCTCTTCGCGTTCGCGAAGGTCGGGCGCACGACCTTGATCGCGTCGCCCCATTTGCGCGCATCGCTGCCCGGTTCCGCGTGCTTCATGTGGCCGACGTAGTAAGCGTTCGCGAGGCCGACGTCGCAGATTCCGCCGAGGATGTCGCGCGCGACGTCGCGGTCGCCGCCGGTCGCCTTGCGCGCGAGGTTCGCCTTCACGCCGCGCAGCCATGTCTCGGTTGCGGCCTCGCCGTCGTGCGCGATCATCGCCGCGACGAGCGCGGTGTTGTACGGATGCTGGCCCGAGCGGATGCAGACCTTGCCCTTCCATTTCGGATCGGCGAGATCCTCGTAACGGAACGCATCGACCTTCAGGTCTTTTTCGACGTACAGCACGCGGTCGCGTAACGACAGCGCGTACCAGTCGCCGTTCGTGGCGCGCAGGTTCGCGGGAATCGCGTCGTCGAGTGCCTTCGAGCGCACCGGCTGCGTGACGCCGCCGTCGACGAGGTCGAGCAGGTTGCCGACGTCGACCGTCATCAGCACGTCGGCCGGCGACTGCGCGCCTTCCGCCTTCACGCGTTCGAGCAGGCCGTCCTTCACGAACACCGTGTTGACCTTGACGCCGCTCTGCTTCGTGAACGCGTCGATGAGCGGCTGGATCAGCTTCGGCTCGCGGGTGGTATACAGGCTCACTTCCTCGGCCGCCTGGGCAAGCGGCGCGAAGGCGGCTGCAGCCAGGGCGAGGGCGCCGGCGAGCGGCAGCAGGCGGGTGCGCGGATTCGACATGAAGACTCCGGTGGGGCAGGTGGACGAGGGAGCGTTCCGGGGCGCGCCTGCCGCCCGAGCGATCCGGAACATTACAAAATGAAAGACTCAGGATTCTAGATCGAAATGGGAACGATTAACAAACGAAAGCTTGCGGAAAGCGGCGGGGAGGACAGGGACGGGCGATCGGAACACCGGGCGGCGCAGCGCGGGCGCAAGCGCGTAGAATGCCCGCTTCGACGAATTTGACGGAGCAGCACCGACCATGAACGATCAGCGCAAGAAGAACCCAGTCCGCAACGTGAGCATCCTGATCGTCGTGGCCGTGCTGCTCGTGATCGGGACGATCCTGTACAACGCGATTTCGCAGAAGCACGCGTACGACGAGGCCCATCCGGCCGAGGCCGCGAGCGCCGCATCGCACTGACGTGCCGGGGCGCAGGCCGGTCGGGCCGCGCGTGCGGGGAGGCGAACGGGGTCGATCCGCGGATTCTCGCGCGACGGGCGCCGCGCGGAACCGGGACAGTAGAAAGCGCGCCGGAACCGGCGCGCCGCACTCGCAGGTCAGCCGTGCGTCAACGTGACGCAGCGGCGAATTTCGGGCGGATCCGTGCGTAGAACACGGCCGCGAGCAGCGCGAGCCACGCCGCGCCGACATACAGCGCCACGCGCGTATCGTCGAACCAGCCGAGCATCACGATCACGAAGCCCATGAATGCGATCGTCAGCACGGGCGCGACGGGCCACAGCGGCACCTTGAACTTCAGCGCGGCGACTTCGGCGCTCGACAGACGGCGACGCATCGCCACCTGCGACAGCAGGATCATCAGCCAGACCCACACGGTCGCGAACGTCGCGATCGCGGCGACCACCAGGAACACGTCCTTCGGCATCAGGTAGTTGAGCAGCACGCCCACCAGCAGCGCGCCGGCCATCACGAGCACCGTGACCCACGGCACGCCGTGGCGCGACGTCGTCATCAGCACGCGCGGCGCCTGACCCTGCCGCGCCATCCCGAACATCATCCGGCCCGCGCCGAAGATGTCGCTGTTGATCGCCGAGATCGCCGCGCTGATCACGACGAGGTTCAGGATCGTCGCGGCCGACTTCACGCCGAGCGCCGAGAAGATCTGGACGAACGGGCTGCCGTCGCTGCCGACGCCGGTCCACGGGCTGATCGACATCAGCACGACCATCGTCAGCACGTAGAACAGCAGGATGCGGGCGGGCACCGCGTTGATCGCGCGCGGAATCACGCGTTCCGGGTCCTTCGCTTCGCCGGCGCTCATCCCGATCACCTCGATGCCGCCGTACGCGAAGATCACGACCGACAGCGACGCGATCAGCCCGCCGACGCCGTTCGGCAAGAAGCCGCCGTGATTCCACAGGTTCGCGAACGTCGGCATGTCGGCCGAATGGCCGAAGTGCATGCCGGTGAGCAGGATCGCGACGCCGCCGCCGATCATCGCGACGATCGCGCCGACCTTGATGATCGACAGCCAGAATTCGAGCTCGCCGAACACCTTCACGTGGCACAGGTTCAGCCCGCAGATGATCGCGACGACGCCGAGCACCCAGATCCATTGCGGGACATCCGGAAACCAGAAGCCCATGTAGATGCCGAACGCGGTGATGTCGGCGATCGCGACGATCACCATTTCGAGCGTATAGGTCCAGCCCGTGACGAAGCCCGCGAACGGGCCGAGGTTCTCGGTCGCGTAGTGGCCGAACGAACCCGCGACGGGCTCGCGCACGGCCATTTCGCCGAGCGCGCGCATCACCATGTAGACGGCCGCGCCGCCGAGGACGTACGCGAGGATCACGGCCGGGCCCGCGAGCTGGATCGCGGACGCCGAACCGTAGAACAGGCCCGTGCCGATCGCCGAGCCCAGCGCGAGAAAGCGGATGTGCCGCGCGCTGAGATGGCGCTGCAAGTTTTTCATCGAGTCTCCGATATCGTTATGCGACGAACCGGGCGAGCAGGGCCGGCCCGATTGGCTCAAGTTGTCTATACAACTTGAATGTGAACGAATGATAACAAGCCGGACCCGGTGACCGGAATCGGGTATTCCCTGACTGGCGCGTCGAACGGAATGGGGCGTGGGGCGCTCGCGCGCCGGATGCGCGGGCCGCGTGGAGCGGGTGGGGTATGTTTCGGGGAATCGTTGAACCGGGGTGCGCCGGTGGCCGATCCGCGGCGCGCGCGGGTCGGCCTGCCGGCGCGGGGATGCGGGGTCAGGCGGGCAGGCGGATCACGCTCGCATCCTTGCGGATCAGCAGCGACGACGCGAGCATCTGCTTGCACTGGTGCGCGAGCACCTTCAGGTCGTGCGTGAGCTCCGCGCCGACCGCGTCGGATTGCTCCGCGGACACGACCATCGCATCGAGATCGCGCGTGATCTGCTTCGACGCTTCGAGCTGATCGGCCGGCGGCGGCTCGCCGGCTTCCGCCTTCTCGAGATTGTCGAGCACGGCGGCGAGGCCGCGCTGCAATGCGTCGTCGTGCACCAGGCCGCCATCGGCCGCGCATGCGCTGCGGATCAGCGGCGCGGCGGCCGTGATCTGCGCGCCGAGCACGTGCGTCTGCACGAGCAGGTCGTTCAGTTCGGGCACGAAGCGCTGGTGCGCCTTCGGCTCGATCATCATCCGCTGGAATGCCTGCCCGAGATTCGCGAACGCGATGTGCACGTCCTTGCGGGCGAGGCGGTAGCGGTAGTCGTCGTCGAGGCTGGTCACGGGCGCCTCGACCGCGGCGGCCACGCCCGCGACGACGGCCGCGCCGTCGGCGGCCGGCACCGGCGGCGGCGACATGCCGCGCCCCGCGCGCCACACGGCCTCGAAATACTTGCGCGTGGACGTCAGCATGTCGGTGACGAGCTTGCCCATCAGCCGGTATTCCCAATACGGGAACAGCCGGCTCGCGGCGATCGCGATCATGCAGCCGACCACCGTGTCGATCGCGCGCTCGCCGATGATCCGCATGCTGCCCGGCGCGAGCAGGTGGAACATCAGCAGCACGTACGACGACGTGAACACGACGCTCGCCGCGTAGTTGAACAGCAGCAGGCTGTAGCTCATCACCATCGATCCGAACATGATCGCGATCAGCAGGTGCGGCTCCTTCACCGTGTAGATCAGCGCGATGCTCGCCGCGCAGCCGATCAGCGTGCCGATGATCCGCTGCGCGTTGCGCTGCTTGGTCAGCGAGTAGCCGGGCTTCAGGATGATGATGGTGGTCATCACGATCCAGTAGGCGTTCGTGAGCGGCAGCAGCCGGCCGATCCAGAAGCCGACCGCGACGGCGATCGTCACGCGCAGCGCATGGCGAAAGCTCGGCGAACGCATGTTCAGGTTCGAGAAAATCAGCAGCGGCGACATGCGGCGGCGCTGCAGGAAGCGCGTGAGCGCCTTGTCGATCTTCAGTTCGGTCTGCTGCGGATCGGCGTGGCCCGACAGGTTGCGGCGCATCCGGTCGATCAGGCGCGTCGCGCTCCAGATGCGCCGGAACGTCGCGAGCACGGCCGCATACGCTTCCGCGTTGGTGGCCGCGAAGTTCTTCTTGCGCATCAGCTCGATCTCGTACTCGATCGCGCGCAGTTCGGCCTTCACGCTGATGCGCGAATGCGGCGCGCGGTTTTCGAGCACCGCGAGGCCGATTTCCTCGAGATCGGCGGCGGCCTTGCGGATCAGGTCGCGGTAGAAAATGATCAGGTCCGTGCCGCCGAACGTGTTGCGCACCAGCGGGTAATCGGTGTGCGCGCCGACGAACAGCTCGTGCAGGTCGACGCTGTTGATGAACAGGTTGTACATCGTCGTGCGGCCGGGATCGAGCTTGCCGCGCCGCAGCTTCGGCAGGTTGCGCAGCACGATGTCGCGCGCGGTTTCCTGCGTTTCGACCGCGGTGATCTGCCGGGCGACGAGATTGCGGTAGCACTCGTCGAGATCGGCGTCGAGATCGTAGAACTGCGCGCGGGCGAGCAGGTAGTCGGCGCACGCGAACAGGCTTTCGGCCAGCGCCTGCTGCTCGATCCGGCGCGCCTGCCATTGCGACACGAGCGTGGCCCAGTACGTGTACCAGAGGCCGCCTGCGAGAATCCAGCCGGCGTTGACGAACGCCTGCAGCGGCGTGAACTTCTCCTCGAGCGTCATCACCATCATGAACAGCGTCGCGAAGCTGATCTGCGGCCAGCGGTTGCCGTAGACGACGATCAGCGACAGCACGAACGTGAGCGGCACGATCGTGAGCCACAGCGCGAAGATGTTCGGTGTCGCGAGGCCGGTGGCGAGCGCGGCCAGGAAGCCGATCACGCTGCACGCGAGCATTTCGTTGTGTTTGTACTTCAGCGGGCCCGGCATGTCGACGACGCATGCGCCGAGCGCGCCCGTCGAGATCGTGAAGCCGAGCTCCCGGTTGTGAAACACGATCAGGCACAACACGGCCGGCAGCGACACGCCGACCGCGATCCGCAGGCCGCCGAAAAAGTACTGGCTGTAGAAAAACTTTCTGATTTCGACCGAATAGCGCATCGATGGGCTGAATGGCAGACGAAGACGCCCGGGGGCGGCGTATTGACTGGCGACGAGTCTATCGTATTTCGCGGCTCGCAAAAGCTGGCTTTCCGGACGATGGTCGCGGCTGCAGCCCTTTGCTATCCTTGGTCATTGTGTTCGCCCGGCCCCGTCGGTGCGAGGTTCCGACGCCCGCCTCATGCTCCATCTCTTCTATTCGAACCGTCACGAAACGCTGGCCGACGCGCTGCTCGAGGATCTGGCCGCGTTCCCGGCCCGCAACGGCCCGTGGGCGCCGCAACAGGTCATCGTGCCGAGCGCGGCGCTGCGTCGCCGCCTCGAGCTCGACATCGCCGCGCGCAATGGCGTGTGCGCGAACGTCGAGTTCACCTATCTCGCGCAGTGGCTGTGGGCGCAGATCGGCCGTGTGCTGACGGTGCCCGCGCGCTCGCCGTTCGCGCCCGACCGGCTGGTGTGGCGCTGCTACCGGCTGTTCGCGCAGTCGGCCGATGATGCGCCGTGGCTCGCATCGCCGCGGCTCGCCGCCTATCTGTCGGCGTCCGACGACGCGATGCGCTACGAGCTGGCCCATCGTGTCGCGGCCGTGCTCGATCACTACCTGACCTATCGCCCCGAATGGCTGGCCGCGTGGCAGGCCGGCGAGTCGGTGCTCGCGGGCGACGGCGCGCCGCGCGGGATCAGCGATGCCGCGCGCGACGACGAGCGCTGGCAGGCCGCGCTGTGGCGCGCGCTGCTCGCCGAGCTGAGCGACAGCGGCACGCCGCCGGCGCACCGCTTCCTCGTCGAAGCGCGCCATCTCGATGCCGATACGGTTGCGCGCGCCGACTGGCCCGAATCGGTCAGCGTGTTCGCGCTGCCGACGATGCCGCCGCTGCACGTCGCGCTGTTGCGCGAACTGTCGCGCTGGATCGACGTGCGCGTCTATGCGCTGAACCCGTGCCGCGAATTCTGGTTCGACATCGTGACCGCCGCGCATGCCGAGGCGCTCGATGCGGCCGGGCGGCTCGACTATCAGGAAGTCGGTCATCCGCTGCTCGCCGAATGGGGCAGGCAGACACAGGCGCAATTGCACATGCTGCACGAGCTGACTGAAAGCGCGGCGTCGGGCGATGCGTCGCGGTTCGTCGAGAATCCCGCGCCCACCTGGCTCGCGCGCGTGCAGAACGCGATCCTCGAATTGCAGCCGGAGGCCGAAACCGGCGACACGCCGGTCGAGCGCGGGATCGAGGTGCATGTGTGCCACAGCCTCGCGCGCCAGCTCGAGGTGCTGCACGACCGGCTGCTCGCGTGGTTCGACGCCGATGCGAGCCTGCAGCCGTCCGACGTGCTCGTCGCGGTGGCCGATCTGGCCGCGGCCGGGCCGCTGATCGACGCGGTGTTCGGCACGGCCGGCGCCGGCGGCGCGCGGGTGCCTTACCGGATCACCGGCCTGCCGCCGTCGCAGGCGAACCCGGTCGCGCGCGTGCTGCTCGACTGGCTCGCATTGCCGGAGCGGCAGGTCGGCGCGCCGGAGCTGGTCGAATGGCTGCGCGTGGATGCGGTGGCCGCGCGCTACGACATCGATGCGGCCGCGCTCGAAACGGTGCAGACCTGGCTCGCGGCCGCCGGCGCGCGGCGCGGGCTGTCGCCGCGCGCGAGCGACGACGCGGCCGTGCCCGCGCCGCGCCATACGTTCTCCGATGCGCTCGCGCGGCTCTTTCTCGGCTATGCGATGCCCGAAGGCGCCGCGCCGATCGGTGCGTGGTTGCCGATCGAGGCGGCCACGGGCAGCGAGGCGGAACTGCTCGGCCGGCTTGCACGGTTCACCGACGATCTCGACGGCTTCGCGCGGCGGCTCGAGGAGTCGCACACGCCGCGCGGCTGGAGCGAACTGTTCGCCGACACGCTCGCGCGCTTCTTCGATTCGGGCGCCGCGTATGCCGACGCGCTGGCCGGCGTGCGCGACGCGCTCGATGCGATGCTGGCCGCGATGACGGAGGGCGCGCCCGACGAGGCGTTGCCGGCGGCCGTCGTCCGCGCGGGGCTCGCCGCGGCGCTCGACGATCCGGCCCGCGGCGGGGTGCCGTGGGGCGGCGTCACGTTCTCGTCGCTGACGAGCTTGCGCGGGCTGCCGTATCGCGTCGTCTGCCTGCTCGGGATGGACGACGGCGTGCTGCCGAGTCTCGCGCGCGCGGACGAATTCGACCTGATGGCCGTGCTGCCGAAGCTGGGCGACCGGCAGCGCCGCGACGACGAGCGCAATCTGTTCCTCGACCTGCTGCTGGCTGCCCGCGACCGGTTGCTGATCGCCTATACGGGCCGCAGCATCCGCGACAACGCGCCGTTGCCGCCCGCGGCGCTCGTCGACGAGCTGCTCGATCATCTGGCGCTCGTCACGGCCGGGCCCGACGCCGCACCGGATGCGGTCGAAGCCGCGCGGCGCGCGTTCATCGTCGAGCATCCGCTGCAACCGTTCGCGGCCGCGTATTTCCAGCCGGGCAGCGAACTCGTTTCGTACGACGCCGAGCGGGCCACGCTCGCGTCGCTGCTGGCCGCCGAAGCATCGCGCGATGGGCCGCGCGAGCAGCCGTTCTTCGCGCAGCCGCTGCCGGCCGAACCGGTCGAGCCCGTTGCGTTCAGCGAATTCGAACGTTTCTGGCGGCATCCGGCACGCGCATTGCTGCGCGGCCGGCTCGGCATCGTGCTGGCCGACGCGCAGGCCGAACTGCTCGATACCGAGCCGTTCGCGCTGGATTTTGCCGGCAGCGACGCGCTGGCCGAGCGTGTGCTGCCGCTCCTGATCGAAGCGGGCGACGGCGGCGTGTACGATCACGCGCTGCGCATCGCGGACGCGAGCCCCGAACTGCCCGGCGGCGCGACGGGCGCGGTGTGGCGCGACCAGGCGCTCGGTTCGATGACGCAGCTTGCGTCGAACGTGCGTCGTGCGCTGGCCGACGGCATCGAGCGGCGGCCGTTCTCGCTCACCGTCGTGCCGAAGTGGCCCGACGCCGAACAGGCGCTGTTCGGCGCCGACGACGCGATGCTGGCGGCCGACGCGGTGAGTGCGCCGCTTGAACTGCACGGCACGCTGAACCGGCTGACGCCGGCCGGGCAGGTCATCTATCGCTATGCGCGGCCGAGTGCGCGCGACTACCTGTCCGCGTGGCTCGCGCATCTCGTCTACTGTGCGATCGAGCCGGGCGGCCCGCGCCGCACGCTGTGGTTCGGCAGCGGCGGTGCGTTCGAGCTGACGCCCGTCGCGGCGCCGCTCGAGCGGCTCGCGCCGCTTGCCGCGCTGTTTCGCGCGGGGCGGCGCATGCCGCTGCGGTTTTTCCCGCGGAGTGCATGGGCGCGGGTGTCCGACGGCGAGGCGAAGGCCGCGAGCGTGTGGATCAACGAGCGGGTCGTGAGCGAAGCCGACGATCCGGCCATCGCGATCGCGTGGCGTGGCGCGCATCCGTCGCTCGACGAACCGTTCGGCACGCTCGCGCGGCTCGTGTTCGAGCCGCTCGTCGAGCATCTGAAGGAGGTCGCATGAGCGCCGTGTCGCAGCCGCAGGCGCTCGAACTCGACGTGTTCGCGTGTCCGCTCGACGGCGTCAATCAGATCGAGGCGTCGGCCGGCACCGGCAAGACCTGGAACATCTGCGCGCTGTATGTGCGCCTGCTGCTCGAAAAGGATCTCGGCGCGGACGAAATCCTTGTCGTGACCTTCACGAAAGCGGCGACGGCCGAACTGCACGAGCGGATTCGCGGCCGGCTCGCGCAGCTCGCGCATGCGCTCGATACGGGCGACGACGGTGGCGATCCGTTCATCGCGCGCCTGCTCGAGACCACGCTCGGCGACGGCGGCGCGCTCGATCCCGAGACGGCCGTGAAGCGAATCCGGCGCGCGTTGCGGGCGTTCGACCAGGCCGCGATCCATACGATCCACGCGTTCTGCCAGCGCGCGCTGCAGGAAGCGCCGTTCGCGGCGGCGATGCCGTTCGCGTTCGACATGGAGGCCGACGATGCGTCGCTGCGCTTCGAGCTCGCGGCGGATTTCTGGCGCACGCGTGTCGAACCGGCGGCCGCGCGCTGGCCGGGCTTCGCGACCTGGCTCGTCGAATCGGGGGCCGGCCCGGCCGCGCTCGATGCGCAGCTCGCACGCCGGCTGAAGAAGCCGCTCGCCGCGCTGCGCTGGGACGGCGTGGCCGAGCCGGACGAAGCGGCGGAAGCGGCCGCAGCCGAATGCTTCGCGGAGGCCGCGCGGATGTGGGCGGCCGAGCGTGACGCGATCGATGCGTTGCTGCGCGCCGCGCAGCCCGTGCTGAATCAACGCTCGCACAAGCCGGACGCGGTCGCTGACGCGCTCGCCGCATGGACGGTGCATTTCGAGCAGGGCGACGCGACGGCCGCGCTGCCGAAGGCCGCGCTGAAGCTCACGCAAACCGCGCTGACGAAGGCGACCAAGAAAGGCGGCACGACGCCCGCGCACGCGTTCTTCGACGTGGCCGACGCGCTCGAAGCGGCCGTGGCCGCAGCCGAGGCCGCGCAGCGCGCCCGCTGGCTCGCGCTGATCGCCGAATGGCTCGACATGGCGCCGGCCGAGCTGGCCGAGCGCAAGCGCACGCGACGCGTCGTGTCGTTCGACGATCTGCTCGCGAACCTGTATCACGCGCTGCACGCGCATCCGTGGCTTGCCGAGACGCTGCGCGCGCGCTATCCGGCCGCGCTGATCGACGAGTTCCAGGATACCGATCCGTTGCAGTTCGCGATCTTCGACCGGATCTTCGCGCCGGGCGGCCCGCTGTTCCTCGTCGGCGATCCGAAGCAGGCGATCTACAGTTTCCGCGCGGCCGATCTGCACACCTATCTCGCCGCGCGCGCACGGGCGAGCGCGTGCTACACGCTCGCGGTCAACCAGCGCTCGACGCCTGCGATCGTCGATGGGTGCAACCGCTTCTTCCTGTCGAATCCGCGCGCGTTCGTGCTCGACGGGCTCGACTACTACGCGGTGCGCGCCGGCACGCGCGTGCGCGCGCCGTTCGTCGACGAAACCGATCCGGGCCCGGCCGGCGATTTCCGGGTGTGGGCGCTGCCGGGCGGCGAAGGCACGCTGCTCAAGCGCGAAGCGCAGGCGCAGGCCGCGCAGGCTTGCGCGGCCGAGATCGCGCGGCTGATGCGCGGCGCACGCGAAGGGCGCGTGCGGTTGGGCGACACGCCGTTGTCGCCGGGCGATATCGCAGTGCTCGTGCAGACGCACCGGCAGGGTAGCCTCGTGAAGCGCGTGCTGGCGACGTGGGGCATCGGCAGCGTCGAGCTCGCGCAGGCGTCGGTGTTCTCGACCGGCGACGCCGAGCAGCTCGAACGCGTGCTGGCGGCGATCGATGCGCCGGGCGACCTGCGGCGTTTGCGCGCGGCGCTCGCCTCCGACTGGTTCGGCCTCGATGCCGGTGCGCTGTGGCGCATGGAGCAGGGCGACGGCGGCGCGCCACCCGGCGCGTCGGCGGCCGACAGTGCCGATGCGATGAGCTGGGTCGAGCGCTTCTCGCGGTATCGGTTGCTGTGGCGCGAACGCGGCTTCGCGGTGATGTGGCGCACGTTCACGCGCGAGCTGCGGATCGCCGAACGGCTGATGGCCGGCGCGGACGGCGAGCGCCGCGTGACCGACATCAACCATCTGGCCGAGTTGACGCAGGCGCGTGCGTCCGCGCAGCCCGGCATCGCACCGACGCTGCGCTGGCTCGCCGCGCAACGGCTCGACGGCGGCGGCGAGGAAGCGCAATTGCGGCTCGAATCCGATCGCAATCTCGTGCAGATCGTCACGGTGCACAAGTCGAAGGGGCTCGAGTACGCGATCGTGTTCTGTCCGTTCCTGAACGACGGTGCGCTGCGTGAGCCGCCGTCGTCCGCGTTGCCCGATGCGCGCGAGTATCACGACGAGGCGGGCGATGCGGTGCTGCATTACGGGTGCGATGACGAAGCGGCCGCGCACGCGGCGCGGCAGGCATTGCGCGAGCAGGCCGCGGAACGCGCACGGCTGGTCTACGTCGCGCTCACGCGCGCCGTGTATCGCTGCTATGTCGTCGCCGGGCCTTACCTGTCGTCGCGCTCGACGCGCGAAGCGCGGCGCAGCGTGCTCAACTGGCTCGTCGCCGGTGCCGGCCATGCGTTCGACGCGTGGCTCGACGAGCCGCCCGACGAAGCCGCGCTCGAGGCGGCATGGCGCGCGCTCGCCGGCGGCCCCGTGTGCGTCGCGCCGCTACCCGTGCCGGCGCGCCGCGAGCGTGTCGCGGCCGGGCACGACGCATCGCAGACGCTCGCCGCGCGTCATGCGACGCGCGTGCTGCGCGATGCGTGGCGGATGGCGAGCTTCAGTTCGTTGACCGCATCGATGGCGCGCGAGGAGGCGGGCGTCGCGGCCGTGCCCGACGACGAACTGCGGCCCGATCACGATGCGCTGGCCGCGGTGACGCCGGACGGCGAACTGATATTGGCCGATACGGTCGCGGCCGAGCCGCCGGATGACGACATCCTCGTGTTCCCGCGCGGCGCGGCGGCCGGCGAATGCCTGCACCGCCTGTTCGAGCTCAGCCGGTTCACGGAGCCCGAGTCGTGGCACAAGGCCGCGCTCGGCGCGCTGCACGACCGGCCGGTCGAGGCCGAGCCGGCGCTTGCCGCGCGCCTGCCGGCGATGATGGCGCGGCTCGTCGACGACGTCGTGCACACCGAGCTGGTGCCGGGCATGCGGCTCGTCGATCTCGATCCGGCGAAGCGGCTCGACGAAATGGGTTTCCTGTTTCCGGCGCCGTCGCTCGACCTGATGGCGCTGCGCCGGCTGCTGGTCGCGCACGGCTATCCGGACGTTGCACTGGAGGCGGGCACGCTCGCCGGTTTCATCAAGGGTTTCATCGACATGATCGTCGAACACGACGGCCGTTTCTGGATCGTCGACTGGAAGTCGAACCACCTCGGCACGACGCCGGACGCCTATGGCCCGCGCGCGCTCGACATTGCGATGGCCGATCACGCGTATCACCTGCAGGCGCTGCTCTATACGGTCGCGCTGCATCGCTACCTGCGCGGCCGGCTGCCCGATTACGACTACGACACGCACATCGCGGGTTACCTGTACCTGTTCGTGCGCGGCGTGCGGCCCGGCTGGCGCAGCGGCGGCGAACCGGCGGGCGTGCATGCACGGCGGCCCGCCCGCGGGCTGGTCGACGCACTCGACCGGATGATGGAAGGGGGCCGCGCATGACCGCATCCGACGACATGCTCGAATTTACCGGCGGCCTCGTCGCGCGGTTGCCCGAGCCGGCCGATTTCGGCATCGCGCTCGCGGAAGGCTTCGCGCGCCGCATCGGCGATCTCGCGCGGCGTGCCGGTGCGCCGTCCGCATCGGCACGCTGGGCGGCGCGCGCCGCGTTCGCGACGAGCCGCGCGACCGCCGGTGGCCACGTGTGCGTCGCGCTTGCTGCGCTCGCGCAGCGTTACGAAGCGCCGCTCGACGAGGTCCGCGCGGCGCTTGCCGCGAGCGGCGTGGTCGCGTTCGGCACGCTGGCACGCGGCGACGAACGACCGCTGATCGTCGACCGGCACGATCATCTGTACCTGTCGCGCTATTTCGACTACGAACGGCGGCTCGCCGATGCGCTCGTCGCGCAGGCGGGCGTCGCCGCGCCGGACGAAGGCCTGTCGCCCGACCGGTTGCGCGACAGTCTCGCCCGTTACTTCGGGCCGGCTACCGGCGAAGTCGACTGGCAGCGCGTCGCGGCGATCGTCGCGCTGACCGGCCGCGTGACGATCGTCAGCGGCGGGCCGGGCACGGGCAAGACGACGACCGTCGTCGGCGTGCTCGCCTGTCTGCTCGACGCGCATCCGGAGCTGCGCATCGCGCTGGCCGCACCGACCGGCAAGGCCGCGCAGCGGATGCAGGAGGCGCTGCACGCGCGTGCGGGCGATCTGCCACCCGAGCTCGCGGCGCGCCTGCCCGACACGTCGTACACGCTGCATCGGTTGTTGGGCGGCGGCGGGGCGGCCAGCTTCCGGCATCATCGCGACAATCCGTTGCCGTACGACCTGATCGTCGTCGACGAGGCGTCGATGATCGACGTCGCGCTCGCCGCGCATCTGCTCGACGCGCTCGCGCCGGGTGCGCGGCTCGTATTGCTGGGCGACAAGGACCAACTGGCCGCGGTCGAGGCCGGCGCCGTATTCGCGGAGCTGAGCGCGCGGCCGGCGTTCACCGCCACGGCGCGCACGCGCATCGCGCAGGCGCTGGGCGTCGACGAGGCGGCGTTCGTCGCCGCGTTGCCGGTGCCGGACGAAGCGGCGCCGGCAGCGGTTCCCGTTGCGAATCCGGTGCCCGCTGCCGCACGGGCACCGGCGCCGCCATCGGCATCCGCTCCTGTTTCGCGCAGATCGGCATCTCGGTCGAAAGTCGATACGCGGCAGGCATCGCTGTTCGACGACGAACCGCAGGACGATGAAGTGTCGTCGACCGACATCGCGCCGCCGCCACCCACCGAGTCGGCACCGCTCCTCGATGCCAGCGCATCGGACGATACGCCCGCCTGGATCGAGGCCGACGAACTCGCGTGGCTCGACGCCGTCGAGCTGCCGCCGTTCGATGCGGGCGACGCGGCGCTCGCATCGGTGACTGCTGCATCGCCGTCGGCAGGTGAAGCCGCCGCGGCTGCCGCGTCCGCCATCGCGCCCGCTGCGGCGCCGCTCGCGGACTGCGTCGTGTGGCTCGAACGCAATTACCGCTTCGGGCTCGATTCGCCGATCGGACGGCTGTCGCTCGCGATCCGCCGCGGCGACGTGCAGGCGGCGCTCGATGCGCTGCCCGCCGACGATTCGGCGGCCGCATCGTTTCACGACGATGCGGGCGACACGCTGGCGTCGTCGACGGTCGAGCGGCTCGCCCGGCGCTTCGGCGCATACCTCGACGCATTGCGCGACGCGCTGGCCGCACCGGTGCCCGATCCGTTGCCGCTGTTCGACGCGCTCAACCGGTTCCGGATCCTGTGCGCGACCCGCAGCGGTTCACGCGGCGCGGAGCACGTCAATGCGCTGGTGGCCGCGCACGTCAGGCATGCGGCGCGCGTGCCGCTCGCGGTCGGTGCGCACTGGTTCACCGGGCGGCCGATCATGGTCACGCGCAACGACTATGCGCTCGGGCTGTTCAACGGCGACATCGGCATTGCATTGCCCGACGCAGATGGTGTGCTGCGCGTGTGGTTCCGGCGCGCGGACGGCACCGCGCGCGCGGTGTCGCCGGCCGCGCTGCCGCCGCACGAAACGGCGTTCGCGCTGACGGTGCACAAGTCGCAGGGCTCGGAATTCGACGAAGCGGCGCTCGTGTTGCCCGCGTCGTTCGGCCGGGTGCTCACGCGCGAGCTGGTCTATACGGCCGTCACGCGCGCCCGCACGCGCGTGCAGGTAATCGGGCCGCGGCGCGTGCTGGCGCAGGCGGTCGCGACGCGCACGCAGCGCGATTCGGGGCTCGCGGCCCGCGTCGACGAGGCGCTCGCCCGGCGCCGCACGGAGGCTTCGCGATGATGATCCGCTACACGCTCGATCCGGCCGAGGTCGAATGGACGGCCGTGCGCGCGCAGGGCGCGGGCGGCCAGAACGTGAACAAGGTATCGAGCGCGATTCACCTGCGCTTCGACATTCGCGCGTCGTCGCTGCCGCCGGTCCTCAAGGAGCGGTTGCTCGCGCTGTCCGACCAGCGCATCACCCGCGATGGCATCGTCGTGATCAAGTCGCAGGAATACCGGACCCAGGAGAAAAACCGCGAGGCCGCGCTGGCCCGGCTCGATACGCTGATCGGCAGCGTCGCGTACACGCCGCGCGCCCGGGTCGCCACGCGGCCGACGCGTGCGTCGAAGGAGCGGCGGCTCGAGCACAAGTCACGCCGCAGCGTGGTGAAGTCGGGACGCGGGAAGGTGATCGACTGACGAGCGAGGGGCCGGTGCCGGTCGCCGGCGAACCTGCGACGCGCGCGCTAAGTGCGCCGGCTAGCGCATCACGGTTCCCGCGCTGTCGAGCACGAAATCGACGCAGAACACGACGAGCCGGCTCTGCGCGCGGATCGCGACGGCGGCCGTATAGCAGTCGCGGCCTTCCGTCAGCGAGAAGTGCGGGCCCATCAGCGCGACGCGCCCGGGCGCGGCGATTGCACGCTGGAAATACGGGCGCCGCGACCAGTTGCTGTGGGTTTCCGGGAACAGCGGCGCGAGACGGGTGACGCTCGCCTGGCTGTCGTCGAGCGGGGCGCCGATCGACGGCAGGAACTGTTCGCCGGTCTCGTCCGTGACGAACACGCGGCGCGCGGCCGGCACCGCGAATACGCGTTGCGCGGCGTCGTGCAGGTTGCCGCTTGCCGAAAACGCGGCTGCGCCGCCGAGCACCAGCCGTTCGATCGCGTCGAAGCCGGGCTGTTCGGCGACCGCCGGCGTGTGCCGGCGCGCGATGAAGCGTCGCCACGCGGCGTCGAGCATCGCGGGCGCCGCCGCGCTCGCGTGCGCGATCGACGCGTCGGGCTGGCCGAACTGGAAACCCTGCACGAAATCGATGTCGGCTTCCATCAGCGCCTGCAGTGCGTCGTCGCTTTCGACGCCTTCGGCCAGCACCATCGCGCCGGCCTGGTGCAGCATCGACACGAGGTGATGCATGATGCGGCGATCGTCGGCCGAGCCGGTCGAACGCTCGACCAGCGAGCGGTCGAGCTTCACGATGTCGGGCCGTGCGCGCCACACGCGGTCGAAGTTCGAGAAGCCGGTGCCGAAGTCGTCGATCGCGATCAGGAAATCGCGATGCTGGATCATGTCGATCGTGCGGGCGAGCGCGGCTTCGTCGCGCGCCGGCTGCTCGACCACTTCCAGCACGATGCGATTCGGCGGCAGCGCGAAATGCCGGCATAGCGCTTCGACGAACTCGCGCTGCACGAGGCCCGTATCGAGCACGCGCGGCGTCACGTTCAGGAACAGCCAGCCGTCGCCGATGCCTTGCGCGACGAAGTTGGCCGTGTGCAGGCAGCGCGCGAGCCGGTCGAGCAGCAGCGCGTCGGCGTCGCCGCGCGTCTTGTCGAACAGCGCGGTGGGCGACACCAGCGTGCCGTTCCCGTCGACGACGCGCAGCAGCGCCTCGTAGCCGACGACGCGCTTGTGCGTGATCGACAGCACGGGCTGGAACACGCTGCGCAAGGTCGTGGTGCGATAGGTGGCGAGCCAGCCCTGGGGTGTCGGCGTGAGGCGTTCGAGCAGGGCGTCGAGCGACAGGTCGCGGGTGGACTTCATGTCAACGGTGCCCGGGAGCGGACGGCGGGGCGGCGGCGCATCGCCACGCCGATGCAGCCGCATGCGCAGGCGGACGCAAAAGAACGTGGGGCATCGAGACCGCCTTCTGCGGATGAGTTTTCCGAGTGTAACGGGATTGCCGCGGCGCGCGTATCAGGGTAACTCCAGACGCAAACGGTACACCGCGATTCCGGCCCGTGCCCGGCGGTGCAGCGAGGGGCGCCGCGTGCATGCGCGCGGTGCATGACCGTCGCGAAACGAAGCGCGCCGCAGCGGCAGATGACAATCTCGCGACAGGGCCTCGGCATGACCGTGCGTCGCCGCGGCGCGACGCGCAGGCTGATGCGGGAAATCCCGGCGGTGGCCGCCGCCGTCAGACGAATGGGGCGAATGCCCGCGCGTCACGATGCGATTCGCAGCCCGTCGGCACACCCGCGTCGCTTCGCCGCCGGCATTACCGCGTGACGGGCGGCCGGCGGCAGTTCGTGCGCCCGGCGCGCCGATCGTCAGGCCGCTTCGCCGCCGCGCGGGCGCACGCCGGGGATCCGCTTGATCACGCCGGTTGCGAGCGCGGTGCCGACGAGCACGATCGCACAGCCTTCGATCATCACGGCCGACACGTGTTCGCCGAGGAACAGCGCCCCCCACAGCAGCCCGAACACGGGGATCACGAACGTCACGGTAATCGCGCGGGCCGGCCCGATATGCGCGATCAGGTAGAAGAAGATGAAATATGCGATGCCCGTGCATGCGACGCCGAGGGCGAGCACCGCGCTCCATGCGTGCACGCCGACCGGCGCGGCCGGCCACGTCGCGATCGCGAACGGCAGCAGCAGGATGGTCGAGCCGATCATGCTGCCGGCCGCGTTGACGAGCGGATCGACGCCGCTGAGCTTGCGTTTCGTATAGTTGGCCGCGATGCCGTACAGCAGCGTCGCGCCGAGGGCGGCCGCGGCGGCGAGCGCGGTCGCGCCGGCGCCCGTGTCGCCGTGCGCATTCGCGATCTGGTTCCACACGAGCGTGAGCACGCCCGCAAACCCGATGACGAGACCGAGCGCGCGCGGCAGAGACAGCTTGTCCTTCAGCCACAGGTAGGCGACGAGCGCGCCCCACAGCGGCGTGGTCGCGTTGATCACCGACGTGACGCCAGCCGACAGCGTCAGTTCGGCGAACGCAAACAGGCAGAACGGGATGCCGGAATTCAGCGCGCCGACGACAAACAGCGGCCACGCATGGCGGCGCAACCGGGCGCCGAGATCGGCCGGTTTGAAGCGCGTCAGCGCGAAGCCCGCGAGAAACAGCGCGCCGATACCCACGCGCAGTGCCATCAGCGGCGCGACGCCGAAATCGACCACGCCGATCCGGATGAACAGGAAGGAGGCGCCCCACAGGGCGGCGAGCACGGTCAGC
Organism: Burkholderia sp. 9775_39; assembly: GCF_015712225.1. Classification (NCBI taxonomy): domain Bacteria; kingdom Pseudomonadati; phylum Pseudomonadota; class Betaproteobacteria; order Burkholderiales; family Burkholderiaceae; genus Burkholderia; species Burkholderia sp. 9775_39. The sequence goes on from NZ_JACCQC010000003.1 coordinate 58,583, forward strand.
AGGAAAGCGTTCTTGGGCGACATCGATCGGCGGGGCGGGGACGGGATGCGAGGAATCTTACACCGCGTTACCGCATCGTCGTTTCACGATCGGATGAAACGACAAGAAACGGGAATTTCGCCGCTTCCCGGGGGGGCGGATAGCCGGCCGCGCGTGGCGCGGCCGATCAGATCAGTGATGACGCCAGCCGCCGCGTCCGCCGAAACCGAAATTGAGCGACAGCGCCGGCCCCCAATAACCGCCCCATGCAGGCGCATACGCTGGCGCCGGATAGTAATAGGCGGGGGCCGGATCGACATACACGGGCGCGGGCTGGACCGGCACCGGCGCCGCCGTGTAATAGCCGCCCGGATAGTAGCCGTAGGGGTAGTAGCAGCCGGCAAGCGTCGTGCAGGCAAGCGCCGCGGCGACGAAGGTCCTGTTCATGATGTGTCTCCGGCGGAAGCCGGCCATCGGCAGATGCTTCAAGCTTAGGCCGCGTACCGATGACACGGTATGAAAAACGGTAACCGATCATTTCCGGGCGGCGCGGCCGCGCCTGTTGCGGCACGCATGCGAAAACGGCGCTTCCGCTCTGCGGAAACGCCGTTGAACCGACCGGCCTGCAGCTGGGCGACGCCCAACCGGCCGATGTCGTGCTGGTTACTTGCCGACCTGGTTACCGATGATGCCGCCGGCCGCCGCACCGCCCAGCGTCGACAGCGCGTTGCCGCCGATCGCCGCGCCGGCGACGCCGCCGACACCCGCACCGATTGCCGTATCGCGCTGGCGTCGCGACATCGAATCGCAAGCCGACAGGCTGGCCACGGTCGCGACGAGCAGCGCGCATACCCCAAAACGCCGAATCGAGTTCATGATCGTTGTCCTTGTGGTAGTGAACGGAAGGCGCACGACCGGCTGGCGGCCGCGCATGTCTCCAATCTACGCGCCGTCCCATGACGCTGCTGTAAGGACTTGTTAAGGCTCGCGCGGTTTCGTAATCAATTGTTTCGCACGGCCCCGCAGGCACACGGCATGCGCAAACGACATGCGCAAAAAAGCCCGCTCGAAAGCGGGCTCCGTGCATCGCGATGCAAGCCGGTGCGGCTCGCCGCGCGCGCTTACTGACGGTGGTAGATCTCGGCGCCGGTCTTCACGAACTCGACCGCCTTGACCTCCATCCCCTTCTTCAGCGCTTCGGTTTCCGACACGCCCTGCTGCGCCGCGAATTCGCGCACGTCCTGCGTGATCTTCATCGAGCAGAAATGCGGGCCGCACATCGAGCAGAAGTGCGCGACCTTGGCCGAATCCTTCGGCAGCGTCTCGTCGTGGAATTCGCGCGCCTTGTCCGGGTCGAGACCGATGTTGAACTGGTCTTCCCAGCGGAACTCGAAGCGCGCCTTCGACAGCGCGTTGTCGCGCACCTGCGCGCCCGGGTGACCCTTCGCGAGGTCGGCGGCGTGCGCGGCGAGCTTGTACGTGATGATGCCTTCCTTCACGTCGTCCTTGTTCGGCAGGCCGAGGTGTTCCTTCGGCGTCACGTAGCACAGCATCGCGGTGCCGAACCAGCCGATCATCGCGGCGCCGATGCCGGACGTGATGTGGTCGTAACCCGGCGCGATGTCGGTGGTGAGCGGCCCGAGCGTGTAGAACGGCGCTTCCTTGCACCAGTCGAGCTGGAGATCCATGTTCTCCTTGATCAACTGCATCGGCACATGGCCGGGGCCTTCGATCATCACCTGCACGTCGTGCTTCCACGCGATCTGCGTGAGTTCGCCGAGCGTCTTCAGTTCGCCGAGCTGCGCTTCGTCGTTCGCGTCGTAGATCGAGCCGGGACGCAGGCCGTCGCCAAGCGAGAAGCTCACGTCGTACGCCTTCATGATCTCGCAGATCTCTTCGAAGTGTTCGTACAGGAAGCTTTCCTTGTGATGCGCGAGACACCACTTCGCCATGATCGAGCCGCCGCGCGACACGATGCCCGTCATCCGGTTCGCGGTGAGCGGCACGTACTGCAGGCGCACGCCCGCATGGATCGTGAAGTAGTCGACGCCTTGCTCGGCCTGCTCGATCAGCGTGTCGCGGAAGATTTCCCAGGTGAGATCTTCGGCCTTGCCGTTGACCTTTTCGAGCGCCTGGTAGATCGGCACCGTGCCGATCGGCACCGGGCTGTTGCGGATGATCCACTCGCGCGTTTCATGGATGTGCTTGCCGGTCGACAGGTCCATCACCGTGTCGCCGCCCCAGCGGATCGCCCACGTCATCTTGTCGACTTCCTCGCCGATCGACGACGTGACGGCCGAGTTGCCGATGTTCGCGTTGATCTTCACGAGGAAGTTGCGGCCGATGATCATCGGCTCGGATTCCGGATGGTTGATGTTCGCCGGGATGATCGCGCGGCCGCGCGCGACTTCGTCGCGCACGAATTCCGGCGTGATCTCGGCCAGCGCGTTCGCGCCGAAGGCCGCGGCGCCGAACGCCTGGCCCGGATGCTGGCGGCCCATCATCGCGGCGAGCTTCGCGCCGTTCGGGCCGCTCGACTTCAGGCTCTCGATGTACTCGGCGCGGCGCTGGTTCTCGCGGATCGCGATGTATTCCATTTCCGGCGTGATGATGCCCTGGCGCGCATAGTGCATCTGCGTGACGTTCTTGCCGGCCTGCGCGCGGCGCGGGTTGCGGTGCAGGCCCGGGAAACGCAGCTCGGCCGTGGCCGGATCGGCCGCGCGCTCGAGGCCGTACTGGCTCGACAGGCCGGGGAGCACTTCGGTGTCGCCGCGCGCTTCGATCCAGCGCTGGCGCAGCGCCGGCAGGCCCGCGCGGATGTCGATCTTCGCGTCCGGATCGGTGTACGGGCCCGACGTGTCGTACACGTAGATCGGCGGATTCTTCTCGCCGCCGAAGCCGGTCGGCGTGTCGGCCTGCGTGATTTCGCGCATCGGCACGCGGATGTCGGGTTGCGAACCGGTCACATACACCTTGCGCGAATTGGGCAGCGGCGCGACAGCAGCGGCATCGACGTGGGCGTCGGCGGACAGAAACTTCGGATTGGCGTTCATGCAATCTCCTGATGTGGGGCGCTAGCTAAGCAGGAGACGAGATTCGTGAGGCGGCGGGTTTCGTCAGAGGGATGGCGGCGAAATCCGTACGCTTCCCTGCGCTGGCATTATCCAGATCAGGTTCAAAGGGTATTTCTCACCCGCAATGCCGGTTGTTTGACCGAACGCATTGCAGGACCCCCGCGTTAGCAAGGGCACACGATACACCGGCTTGGCGGCGGTTTCAACCGGGTGCGGCGCGGATGCCGCCGGGCGATGGCCCGCTCGTGGCCGCCGCCGTGCGCACGGTGCGCCGCAGCAAGCGTTGCCGTCGACCCGCCACGCGGCCCCGGACACAAGCGGCGCGCAGTGCAGCATTTCCTTCCCTTATTCCCGGCTTCGAAAAAATTTTCGCAAGCGCTGTCATTTCCGGCCGCGTGCTCCGTCTATTCGGCTCCTAAACCCATGTATCGGAGAGATGTCATGAAAAACGTATTCGTCGCCGCCTGTGTCGCCGCACTCGCTACGATTGCCACGGGGGCCTACGCGCAGAACGATGCGATGTCGAAGGACGGCATGTCGATGTCGAAGGACGCGATGGGCCACGACGCGATGGCGAAGGACGGCGCGATGAAGAAGGACGGCATGAAGAAGCATGCGATGAAGAAGGATGCGATGGGCCACGACGCGATGAAGAAGGGCGACGCGATGAAGAAGGACGCGATGAGCCCGTCGAACTGACGAATGCGGGCGGGGCGCGGCCGCCCGGTTACCGGCGCGCGTCGCGTCCCGCTGCATCATCCCGGGAGTCTTCATCATGCAAACGGTTCCTGTCACGGATCGCGCGGGCGCGCCGCCGCCCGCGCCGACGATCCATCCACGCTGGGTGCGCGCGAGCCATTGGCTCAACGCGCTCGCGGCGGTCCTGATGGCGTTGTCCGGCTGGCGCATCTACGACGCGTCGCCGATCTATCCGTCGTTCACGTTCGCGCACGGCATCACGCTGGGCGGCTGGCTCGGCGGTGCGCTGCAATGGCATTTCGCGGCGATGTGGCTGCTGTTCGGCAACGGGCTGTTCTATCTCGCGATGTCGATCGCGACCGGGCGCTTCGCGCGCAAGTTGCTGCCCGTGACGCCCGCGTCGGTGTGGCGCGACGTACGCGCCGCGCTCGGCGGGCGGCTGTCGCACGACGACCTGAGCGTCTACAACGCGGTGCAGCGTGCCGCGTACCTGACCGCGATCGTCGATCTCGTCGTGCTGGTGCTGTCGGGGCTCACGATCTGGAAGTCCGTGCAGTTTCCGCTGTTGCGCGAATTGTTCGGCGGTTACGACAACGCGCGCATCGTGCACTTCTGGGCGATGGGGCTGCTGGTCGCATTCGTGGTCGTCCACGTCGCGATGGCGTTGCTGGTGCCGCGCTCGCTGCTCGCGATGCTGCGCGGCCGCTGACCCGCGCGTCGCGGGCGAAGGAAATCATCATGTCGGAATCCGAAAAAAACCGGAGCGCGCCGCGCTGGACGCTCGATCGGCAATCGCTCGAACTCGACGTGCGCCGCACGCTCGAGATGCCGTCGCGACGCCTCTTCAACCGGCGCGTGCTGACGCTCGGCGGCCTCGCGATGCTGACCGGCTGCACGCTGCAGGACGACGCGTCGGTCAACACGTTCCTCGAGAAAGTGTCGCGCATGAACGATCGCGTGCAGGCGTGGCTGTTCAATCCCGACCGGCTCGCGCCGACCTATGCCGAAGCCGACATCACGCGACCGTTTCCGTTCAACGCGTACTACGGGATCGACGACGTGCCGCACGTCGACGAATCGACGTATCGGCTCGTGTTGTCCGGCCGTGTAACGGGCAAGCGCGTGTGGACGCTCGACGAGCTTCGCGCGCTGCCGCACGCGGAACAGATCACGCGGCACATCTGCGTGGAAGGGTGGAGTGCGATCGGCCGCTGGGGCGGCACGCCGTTCGGCGCATTCCTCGCGCGCGCCGGCGCCGACACGCAGGCGAAATACGTCGGCTTCAAGTGCGCGGACGACTACTACGAAAGCATCGACATGCCGACCGCGCTGCATCCGCAGACGCTGCTCGCGTTCGATTACGACGGCCGTCGGCTGCCGCCCGAATACGGTTTCCCGATGAAGCTGCGGATGCCGACCAAGCTCGGCTACAAGAACCCGAAGCACATCATGGAAATCTTCGTGACCGATACGTTCCCGGGCGGCTACTGGGTCGATCAGGGCTACAACTGGTTCGGCGGATCGTGAGCGGTGCGCGCGGCGTGCACCGCGTGCGTATGCGTCACGCGGAATCGCGCACCTGCAGATCGACGCGCAGGCCGACTGCCGAGGCCATGTTCACGAGCGCGTCGAGCCCGAACAGGTTGATCTTGCCGCGCATCAGGTCGGAGACGCGCGGCTGCGTGACGCCCAGCTGCTTCGCGGCCTCGGCCTGACTCAGTTCGAGCCGCGCGATGCGCTGCTTGAGCGCGATCATCAGTTCGGAGCGCAGCTTCATGTTCGCGGCTTCCGCCGGCTCGCGCTCGATTGCGTCCCAGACGTTCGCGTAACGTTCATCGGTCATCGTTTCAACTCCATCGTCAGCGTCCGATAGCGGCGGGCGGCGAGGTCGATATCGGTCTTGTTCGTGCGCGTCGATTGCTTGCGCAAGCGGTGCAGGACGTAGACGGCCTCGGTGAAAGTCGCGACGTAGACGATCCGGAATGCGCCGCTTGCATCGCGCAGGCGAATTTCCCGCACGCCGACGCCGATCGTGCGCATCGGTTTCCAGTCGTCGGGTGCGAGGCCGCGCTGCACCTGATCGATCGGGTGGCCGGCTTCGCGTCGCGCAGGCAACGGAAAGCCGCGGAGATCGGCCAGCGCGCTGCCGACGAAAACGACGGGCCTCGGCGGAAGAATGTCTGGATTATACAAAATTTTGTATGGTCTTATGCAGGTGTCGGAAAGAAGCCGCGGGCGCCACCAGGAGCGCGCGCCGTCCGTCACGATAGGCGCGTCACGACGCGCCGGCGCACAAACTGGTCGTCAGGCCGATGCTGGATCAAGGGGGGCGAATGGCGGCGCCGGCGCTCCGCGCCTTGCGTATCCGGCCCCGGATTTCGCCGCACCGCCGCGCGAAAAATGTCGCGCCGAAACATCAGTCGATAGGCTTTCAGACAGGTCCGACGATGCTTTCGAATCCTTGATGCCATAATGCCGAGCGTGTGCAGCCGACGCGGGTGCGCACGTTTTTTTTGCCCGTTTTTGTCCCTTTGCCGCCGCTTGCCGGTTCTCTTTCGTCGCCGTTCGCACTGCCATGTCGTTCCGCACGTTCGCTCTGCCTTCCCGGTCCCGCGTGGACCGTTTGCCGGCATCGCCGGCGTCTTTCAGCGGAGCACGCGGCGTGACGTGCGGGCAGGTGGCTCGATGACGCCGCTCGACCGCCTCCTCGATTTCCTTGCCCGCTTTTCGTTCCGGATCCGCCTGCCGCAAAGCCGCGGCGGCCGCGTGGCGCTCGCGCTCGTCTTCATCTATTTCGTCTGGGGCTCGACCTACAGCGGGCTGCATTTCGCGCTGCAGTCGTTCCCGCCGCTGCTGCTGTCGGGGCTGCGCAACCTGCTCGGCGGGATCGGCCTGTTCATCTTCGCGCTGCGGCGCAAGCCCGAATGGCCGACGCTGCTGGAAATCCGCAACTCGGCGATCGTCGGCACGATGCTCGTCGCGCTGTCGTCCGGCACGATCGCGCTCGGCATGCGCACGGTCAGCAGCGGTTCGGCCGCGGTGATGGTGGCCACGGTGCCGCTGTTCGCGACCGTGATCGCGGCGGTGGCGGGGCGGCCGGTGACGAAGGGCGAATGGGCGGCCGTCGCGCTCGGGATGGTCGGCATCGTCGTGCTGAATTCGGGCGGCGCGGCCGCCGCGAATTCGGCGCTCGGCACGATCTGCGTGCTGGCCGGCGCACTGTTCTGGGCGGGCGGCGCGCATCTCGCGACGCGCCTCAAGCTGCCGTCCGACCTGTTCCTGTCGACGTCGCTGCAGATTGGCCTCGGCGGGCTGATGTCGACGATCGTCGCGTGGCTGCTCGGCGAACGCGTCGAGCAACTGGCCGTCGGGCCCGTGTTCGCGTTCGCGTACCTGATGGTGTTCTGCACGATGGCCGCGTACGTCGCGTACGGCTACCTGATCCGCCACACGAGCCCGATCATCGCGAGCAGCTGCATGTACGTGAACCCGATCGTCGCGGTCGCGCTCGGCGCGCTGCTGCTGGGCGAGCCGGTGACGATGGCGACCGTGGTCGCGACCGTCGCGATCCTCGGCAGCGTCGGGTTGTCGTTCTTGTTCGATCCGGCGCGCCGGCCCGCGGCGGCGGCGACCAGTTCGCCGGCCGTGGCGGCCGAGCAGGCGCCGACGGCGGACGCTTCGCCCGTCGCCGAGCCGATCGCCGCGCCGGAGGCGGCGCCGATCCTCGCGCCTTCCGCTGTTCCGCTCGCGGTGCCGACGCCCGCAGCGGTGATGGATCCCGCCGCGGTGATCGATCCGGCCCCGGCGTTCGCGCCGCCGCCCGCCGCCGTCGAGCCGGCGGCGTCGCGCACCGACGCGTGACGCCGCCGTGGCCGGTCGCGCTCAGCCGCGCCGGCCGCCGCGATGGTGGAACCAGCCGGCGAGCGCCGTAAACAGCAGGCCGGCCGCGCACATGCCGGTCCAGCCGAACGCGCGCCATGCGGCGACGCCGGCCGACGAGCCGAGCGCGCCGCCGATGAAATAGCACACCATGTACACCGTGTTGACGCGGCTGCGCGCCTCGGGCTTCAGCGCATAGATGCGCGACTGGTTCGAGATCTGCGCGGCCTGTACGCCCACGTCCAGCACGATCACGCCGATCACGAGCCCGACGAGGCTCGATCCCGACAGCGCGAAGATCACGAACGACAGCGCGAGCAGCGCGATCGCGAGCGAGATGATCGCGCGCGGGCCGCGCCGGTCCGCGAAGCGGCCCGCATACGGCGCGGCGAGCGCGCCCGCGGCGCCGACGATCCCGAACAGGCCGGCCGCCTGCGGGCCGAGATGGAACGGCGCGCCGGCGAGCAGCAGCGTGAGCACCGGCCAGAACGCGCTGAACGCCGCGAACAGCGCGGCGCCCGTCAGCGACGCCTCGCGCAGCCCGCGCAGTTCGACGGCCAGATGCCACATCGAGCCGAGCAGCTTGCCGTACGACAGCGTCGACGTCGGCGAGCTGCGCGGCAGCCGCAGCACGATCACGACGGCGAGCGCGACGAGCGCCGCGACCGACGCGGCGAACACCGCGCGCCAGCCGAAATACTCGGCGACGAAGCCGGCGGCGGTACGCGCGAGCAGGATGCCGAGCAGCAGGCCGCTCATCACGGTGCCGACCGCGTGGCCGCGTTCGGCCGGCGGCGCGATTTCGGCGGCGAACGGCACGGCCTGCTGCGCGATGGTCGCGAGGATGCCGATCGCGAGGCTGGCGACCGCGAGCACGGCCAGCGACGGCGCGGCGGCCGCCACGATCAGCGCGATCGAGAGCCCGGCGATCTGCAGCAGGATCAGCCCGCGGCGATCGAAACGGTCGCCGAGCGGCGCGAGCAGGAACATGCCGGCCGCGTAACCCAGCTGCGTCGCGGTCGGTACCGCGCCGATCCACGATGCGCCGTCCGGAAAGGCCGAACGGAAGCTGTCGAGCAGCGGCTGGTTGTAGTAGATGTTCGCGACCGATACGCCCGCGATCGTCGCGAGCAGCAACAGCAGGCTGCGCGAGTAGTGGGGCGAGGCGGCGTCGGTCGGACGGTCGGTGGAGGAAGTGGACATGGCGGCAGGCACGGAGTTGGGCGGCCCGGCAGGCGGCGCACGCATCAGGTGCGCCGGCGAGCCGGGCGCCGGTCGAGGCTGCCGATCATACCGGAGCGACGTGAATCCTGCCGGCGGCAGCCGGCGCGACGGGACAGCTACCGCCCGTCACGGCACGCGCCGCGCGTCCCGTGGTCAGTCGACCAGCTCGCCCGTCGGCTCGTAGAACGGAAACGGCCCCGCGCCTTCGTCCACATAGACGTGATGCGACGTCATTCCCGTATCGGGTGCGTGGTGGTGGACCGCGAACGCCGGCGGTTCGAGCCGGAACGCGGATGGCCCATCGGCCCGCAGGTCGAAGGCGACCTGGTGCGCGGGCGACGGCACCGCGGACGCGAGCGTGCCGCCGAAGCGCGTGAACATCGTGCGGTGCACGTGACCGCACAGTACGCGCTCGACGTTCGGATGACCGCGCAGCAGCGCGTCGAGTTTCGCGGTGGCGGCGGGCGCGAGACGCAGCTTGTCCATGTGGCCGATGCCCGACACGAACGGCGGGTGATGCAGCGCGACGATCACCGGCCGCTCGCGTGCGGCGTCGAGCTGTGCGGCAAGCCACGCGAGCCGTGCGTCGCACAGGTCGCCATGGCTCGCGCCCGGCACCTGCGAATCGAGCGCGAGCACGCGCACCGCGCCGACGTCGAGCGCGTACTGGACGAATTCGCCGTCCTGCAACTCGGCGCGATCGGCGAACGCGCGGCGCAATCCGGCGCGGTCGTCGTGATTGCCGATCATCAGGTAGTACGGGATCTCGAGCGCCGCGAGCAGCCCGCGCAGGTTGCCGTATTCGTCGTCATGGCCGAAGTCGGTCAGGTCGCCGGTGACGAGCACGGCGTCGGGCCGCGGCACGAGCGCATTCAGCTTCGCGATGCAGCGCGCGAGCGCGGCCGCCGTGTCGACGCGCCGGTACGCGAGCTGGCCCGGACGCTTGATGTGGAGATCGCTGATTTGAGCAAGCAGCATCGTCGTTCCTCGGAATCGTCTGGTTGTTGTCGCGGCGGTGTGCGCCGCCGTGGGGTGCTGCATGAATGATGCCCGATCGACGCCTTACGCGCCGAGCGCGATCAGACCTTCCGGCGCGATCGCGAGGCCGACCGCCGTGCCGCGTGCGAGCGCGATGCGGCCCGGCACGTCGATCACGAGCGCGTCGGGTGCCGCATGCTCGATCGTGAGGCGCGTGCGCTCGCCGAGGAACGCGCACGCGCCGACCGCGCCGCGCAGCGGCGCATGCGCGGGATCGGCGAGCTGCGCGTCCTCGGGGCGGAAGAACCATTCGTCGGCCGCATGCGGCGTGACGATCGCGCCGCCGGTCGTTTCGAGCGCGCCGTCGCGCCACTGGCCCGCCAGCCGGTTCAGCGTGCCGATGAACTGTGCGACCGTGCGGTTCGCGGGGCGGTAGTAGATCTCGCGCGGCGTGCCGATCTGCTCGATGCGGCCCGCACCCATCACGACGATCCGGTCGCCGAGTTCCATCGCTTCGGCCTGGTCGTGCGTCACGTAGACGGTCGTCACGCCGAGCGTGCGCAGCAGCGTGTTCATGTCGCGGCGCAGCACGTCGCGCAGCTTCGCGTCGAGCGCGGTCAGCGGTTCGTCGAGCAGCAGCACGCGCGGCCGCACCGCGAGCGCGCGCGCCAGCGCGACGCGCTGACGCTGGCCGCCCGACAGTTGATCGACCGGTTTGTCCGCGTGCGCGTCGAGTCGCATCATCGCGAGCAGCTCGTCGACGCGTTCGCGCAACGCACGCGGCTCGGTCTTGCGGATCTTCAGCCCGTAGCCGACGTTGCCGCGCACCGTCAGGTTCGGAAACAGCGCGTAGTTCTGGAACACCATGCCGACCTGCCGGCGCTCGATCGGAAGCAGGGTGACGTCGTCGTCGCCGAACGCGATGGTGCCGCCGGCATCGGGTGTGTCGAGGCCCGCGATCAGGCGCAGCGTGGTCGTCTTGCCGCAGCCCGACGGCCCGAGCAGCACGAGCGTTTCGCCGGCGCCGATCGACAGGTCGAGCGGTTCGAGCACGCGTGTGCCGCAGAAGGTCTTCGCGCAGCCGGTCAGGGTGATGGGAGTGGAATCGAGTTTCATGTCTGCGAAAAAATCAGCGCGGGCGTTGCTTCGGCGCGCGCGTACCGGACGGATCGACGCCGAGCCACTGCATCGCGACGAGCAGCGGCAGCGTCATCAGCAGGAACAGGATCGTGTACGCGCTGCCGACTTCGAGCCGCAGCGACGCATACGTATCGGCGAGCCCGACCGGCAGCGTCTTGGTGTCGGGCGTGTGCAGCATCCACGTGAGGTTGAATTCGCCGATCGACAGCGTGAGCACCGCGAGCGCGCCCGCGACGATGCCGGGCCGCAGGTTCGGCAGCACGATCGTGACGAAGCGCGTGACGAACGGCGCGCCGAGGCTCGCCGCGCCTTCCTCGAGCGTGCGCAGGTCGGCGCCGGCCGCGACGGCCGCGACCGCGCGCACCATGAACGGCAGCGTGAACACGACGTGGCCGACGACGATGAACCACAGGCTCATCCGGAACGCGGTGAAGCCGCCGTACACGACCAGCAGCGCGAGCGCCGAAGCCAGCCCCGGCAGCGCGACCGGCAGCACCAGCGCTTCCTCGATCGCACGCGCGATGCGGTGCTTGCTGCGCGCGAGCGCATAGCCGGCCGGCACGCCGACCGCGAGCACGATCGCGAGCGTCGCGAACGCGACGTAGAGCGACAGCGCGACCGAGCCGTGATACTGCTGCCACACCTGCTCGAGCCAGCGCAGCGTGAGGCCGCTCGACAGGCCGCGGAAATAGTTGACGGTCAGCCCCGCGAGCACCGACATCACGACGGGCACGATCAGGAACGCGCACAGCAGCAGCGTGACGCCCCATTGCAGCGCGGCGATCGCGCGTGCTCCCGCGACGCGCGGTGCGTGCCGGGCGGCAGGCTTCGCGGGCAAGGAAGCCGGAACAGGGGCCGGGGCGGGCGCGGACGAGCCGGAAAGCGATGGCATGCGGAAATCCTCAGGCCGCGGCGGCGGCGGTATGGCCGGTGAAGCGCCGCGCGAGCGCGAGCACGGCCCAGGTGACGATGCCGAGCACGATCGACAGCCCGGCCGCCGTCGCGATGTTCGCGTTCAGCGTGAATTCGGTATAGATCGTCATCGGCAACACGTTCAGGTCGGTGGCGAGCGTAAACGCCGTGCCGAACGCGCCCATCGCGGTCGCGAAGCAGATCGCGCCGGCCGCGATCAGGCCCGGCGCGAGCGCCGGCAGCACGATGTCGACGAAGATGCGCCACGGCGACGCGCCGAGCGAACGCGCGGCTTCCTCGAGCGACGCGTCGAGCTTCGACGCGGCCGCGATCACGGTGACGATCACGCGCGGGATCGAGAAGTACAGGTAGCCGATGAACAGGCCCGCCACCGAATACGCGAAGACCCACTTGTCGCCGGTGAGCTTCGCCGACAGCATGCCGATCAGCCCCTGGCGCCCGGCGAGCATGATCACCATGAAGCCGACGACGACACCCGGGAACGCGAGCGGAAACGTGAGCAGCGCGAGCAGCACGCGCTTGCCGGCGAATTCGCGGCGCGCGAGCAGCAGGCCCGAGATCGTCGACAGCGCGAGCGTCGCGAGCGTGACGCCCGCGGACAGCGCGACCGTCTCGCCGAGGCTCTTCATGTAGCGGGCATTGCCGAGCAGCGCCGCATAGTGCGAGAAGAACGCGCCGTCGGCGGACACTTGCACGAGCGACGCCATCGGCAACAGCCAGAACGCGACGAATACCGCCAGCGCCGGCGCGACGAGCGCGACGCGCCAGCGCAGCGGAAAAGTCAGGTCGAGCATGACGTGGGGCCGGCCGCTTACTGCATCACCTGCAGGTATTGCTGGCCGAACGCCTGCTGCCCGGCCGCCATCTTGCCGAAGTCGACCGACTTCGCCCGCGCGTATTCGCTCGCCGGCAGGAACTTCGCGGCGACGTCGGCGCCGAGCGTCTGTGCGCGCACCGGACGCAGGTACGCGTTGGCCCACAGCTTCTGGCCTTCGTCGGACAGCACGAAATCGAGCACCTTCTTGCCGTTCGCATCGTGCGGCGCACCCTTCACGAGGCTCATCACGTACGGCACCGCGATCGTGCCTTCCTTCGGAATCACGAACTCGACGTTCGCGTTGTCCTTGTATTTCGCGCGATACGCGTCGAAGTCGTAGTCGAGCAGGATCGGAATCTCGCCGGACAGCACGCGCGCATAGGCCGTCTGCTTCGGCACGATCGGCGCGTTCGCCTTCAGCTTGCGGAACCAGTCGAGCGCCGGCTTGAAGTTGTCGAGACTGCCGCCGAGCGCCTGGTTGACGGCGACCGCGCCCGCGTAGCCGACGAACGCGCTCGACGGATCGAGATAGCCGACCATGCCCTTGTATTCGGGCTTCAGCAGATCGGCCCACGAGCGCGGCACCGGCTTGCCGTCCAGTGCGTCCTTGTTCACGAAGAAGCCGAGCGTGCCCGAGTGGATCGCGAACCAGTAGCCTTGCGGGTCCTTCAGGTTCGCGGGAATGTCGTTCCAGTGCGCGGGCTTGTACGGCGCGATCACGCCCTTGTCCTTCGCCTGGAACGCCGACGACACGCCGAGGTAGACGACGTCGGCCACCGGGCTTTTCTGCTCGGCGATCAGCTGCGCGATCGACTGGCCGGAGTTCTTGTTGTCGAACGGCACGCGGATGCCGGTCTTCTGCTTGATCGCCGCGATCTGCGCGGCCCAGTCGGCCCATTCGGGCGGGCAGTTGTAGCAGATCGCCGTTTCGTCGGCGTGGGCCGCGGGGGCGCCGGCGACGAGCGCGGCAACGGCGAGCGGCGCGGCGAGCGCGCGCAGCAGCGAGGTCAGGCGAAAGGACACGGTGGGTCTCCGGACGAGTGGGGTAGCGCTGGGGTAGCGGGGTGATCGGCGGGCGTGACGCGTGCGTTCTGCGATCACGCCTTGCGCAGTTGCAGCTCGGTGGCCGGCGGTGCGATCGTCGCACCGTCGCGCACCGCGTGCGGCAGGATCATCGACGTGCGCTCGATCGCCGCGCCGCCGATGGATTCGACGAGACGCTGCCATGCGTGGCGGCCGATGTCGCGGTTCGGCGTCGCGACGCTCGCGAGCGGCGGCGCGAGCAACTCGCCGATCGCGATGCCGTCGAAGCCGAGCACCGACAGGTCGTCGGGGATCGAGAAGCCCGCGCGGCGCAGGCCGCGCATCACGACCATCGCGAGCAGGTCGTTGCTGCAGAACAGGGCGGTCGGCCGCGTGGCGTGCGCGGTGAGATGCGCGAGCACCGCATCGGGCAACTCGGGCGCGTTGAAGTCGACTTCGACGGGCGGCAGCGTGGCCACGCCGCTTTCCTCGAGTGCCTGCGCATAACCGAGATGGCGCTGGCGGGCGCGATCCGACGCGGCGAGCGAACCGGCCAGCATCAGCACGCGGCGATGGCCGCGCGCGGTCAGCAGCTGCACGCCGTCGTACGCGGCGCGGCGGTTGTCGACCGACACCGACGGACGGCGCTGCGTGTCGTTGTGCATCAGCACGTAGTGCGAGCCGTCGCGGTCGAGCATGTCGAGCAGCGGGTGTGTGTCTGCATCGGCGACGGTGAGGATCAGCCCTTCGACGCGCTGCTCGCGCAGCGTCTCGATCGCATGACGCTCGCGCGCCGCGTCGTATTCGGTCGTCATCAGGATCAGCTTGAAACCGGCCGCGGTCGCGAGCGCGTCGATGCCTTGCAGGCAGTCGGCGAACACCGGGTTCGACAGCGTCGGCACGACGACGCCGACGAGCCGCGTGCGCTCGCCGCGCAGTTGCCGGCCGAGCGGGCTCGGGCGGAACTGCAGCGTATCGATCGCGGTGCGGATCGTCTGCAGCGTGGCGGGGCTGACGGTATGCGGCGCGTTGATCGCACGCGAGACGGTGGCGATCGAGAAGCCCGCGAGGGCAGCGACGTCCTTGATGGTCGAGGTCATGAAATAACGCGATGTAAACGTTTTCGGCCGGGGAATTATCGAAAACGTTTGTGACTTCGCGATGACGCACGCGACGCTTGTTTCGCGACAAGCACGACACAAACGTCAGACGGTTGGGGCCGTCGGACGACGCGCGGTCGATTGTATCGGGGGATGTTGCGGCGCGGGACGAAATCGTCGGCCGTGTCGTATCGGTGTCGAATGCGCGGGTAGACGCAATGCGACGATGAGCGGTGTCGCGATGCGGCGCGGCGGAATGAGGGAACGCATGCGCAAGCAATGGTAGAATCGCGTCCGCCCTCTTGCCGGGGTGATGAAATTGGTAAACATAGCGGACTTAAACGATTGAGTGCCCGGTCGGAAACGGTCGGTGCAGAACCCTTCAAATTCGGCGAAACCCCTGATGTGCGCATCGAGGCAACGCCGAGCCAAGCCTCGCGGCCTCCGCGAGGAAGGTGTAGAGACTAGACGGGGGGCGCCTAAGGCGCACGGGCAGCGGTCACGCCCGCGCGCGACGGTGAAGGCATAGTCCAGCGCACGAACGGTTCGCGCACGCGACGCCGGCTTTGAAAGAAGCAGTGTGACGAAAATCCGCCGCCTTAACTGGCTTGCCGGTTCGAGTCCGGTCCCCGGCACCATCGATTGCGTTGATGCGATTCGATTCGATGAAGGTGTGAAAAACCCGCGAGAAATACAGCGCTCGCGGGTTTTTTATTGGTCCGACGTCGCCATCGACGCAGGGCTGCGCCGCTGGCCGGGACGTGAAGAATGTCGCCGCTTGTCGCGTGTCAGAAAATCCCCAGCCCGCCGTCCGCGCCCCAGACCTGCCCGTTCGCATAGCTCGTTTCCGACGCCGCGAGCGCGACATACAGCGGGGCGATTTCCGCCGGTTGCCCGGGCCTGCCGTACGGCGAGCCCGCCGCATAGTTGACGACCGTCTCCGGTGGCTGACCGCCGCTCGATTGCAGCGGCGTCCAGTAAGGGCCGGGCGCGACCGCATTGACGCGAATGCCGCGCGGCCCGAGCTGTTTCGCGAGCGATCGCGTGAACGCGATGATGCCGGCTTTCGTCGTCGCATAGTCGAGCAGGTTGGCGCTCGCCCTGACCGCCTGGACCGACGTGGTGTTGATGATCGACGCGCCGGGCGGAAGATGCGGGATCGCCGCCTTCGTGATCCAGAACATCCCGTAAAGATTGGTCTTGACCGTCGCATCGAAGTGCTCGGTCGTCATCTCGCCGATCGAATCGAGCGCCTGTTGTCGGGCGGCGTTGTTGACGAGAATGTCGAGGCCGCCGAGTGCTTCCGCCGCGCGTGCGACCAGTCGCTGGCAGAACGTTTCGTCGCGGATGTCGCCCGGCAGCGCGACGGCTTGGCGTCCCGCTGCCCGGATCAGCGCAACGACTTCCCGCGCGTCGGATTCCTCCACAGGCAGGTAGCCGATCGCGACATCCGCCCCTTCGCGTGCGAACGCGATGGCCGCTGCCCGGCCGATGCCGGAGTCGCCGCCGGTGACGAGCGCCTTGCGGCCGACGAGCCGGCCACGGCCGCGATAGCTTTGCTCGCCGTGGTCGGGGCGCGGCTGCATCCGGCTCGCGAGTCCCGGCGGCGCCTGGACCTGATGCGGGAACGGCGGCTTCGGGTACAGATCGACCGGATTCGTCAGGCCCTGCGCGGCGGGCGGCGCGTCGACGGCATGCGCGGTGGACGGGCCGAGTGCGGACATCGCGGCCAGTGCGCCAAGATTGCCGATGACCTGTCGGCGCGACACGCGCATGCCTGCTTCGTTATCGTCGTCTTTCAACAGATGCTCCGTGAGCGAAATCGCGCGTCGCGTTCCGTGCCGTCCGCGCGAAAGTGGATGATCGCCGTACGGCCGGCGAAATCGTCGGCGCGCGACGACGGTGCCGTCACGCGCCGGTACATCGCGTTCATTCGACGCGCAGGATCAGCTTGCCGGTCGTCTGGCCGGTTTCGAGCGCGTGATGCGCGTCGGCAATCGCGTCGAATCCGTAGCTGCCGCCGATCAGCGGCTTCAGCTTGCCGGTCGCGAGCAGTCCGAACAGTTCGCCGAGTGTCCGGCGCACGACGTCGTCGTTGAGGAACGCGTGCAGCGCGAAGCCGGACACCGATCGGCAGCCGAAGATCAACGCATTCATCAGCGCGTCGTCGACCGTCAGGAGTTGACCGCTCGCGGCACCGTAGCTGACGAACCGGCCGTATATCGCAAGGCCCGATACCAATGTGCGCGCGACCGTCCCGCCGATCGAATCGAACACGACGTCCGGGCCCTCCCGGCCGGTGGCATCGCTCAATTGATCGGCCCAGTGCGCGTCGCGATAGCTGATGGCCCGATCGGCGCCCAGCGTTCGCACCGCATGCAGTTTGGCCGGCGCGCCGGCGAGGCCCGTGATCGAGCGCGCTCCGTCGAGTCTCGCCAGCTGGATCAGCATCGACCCGACACCGCCGGCCGCGGCGGTGATCGCGACCGTGCGTGCGGCCACCGGCGTCTCGCGCAGCAGCACGCGGGCCACCAGCCCCTGCAGCATCACGGCGACCGCATCGTCGTCGGAGACTTCGTCGGGAATCGCGGTAATCAGCGCGGCGCCGAGCGTCACGTATTCGGCGTAGCCGCCGGTCGCGCGCATCGCGCCGAACAGCGGCGCCGCGACGCGTGCGCCGATCCGGATGTCGCGGACGTTCGCGCCCACCGCGGCGACGGTGCCGACGACTTCCGAGCCGGGCACCGCGGGCAGCGTCAGCGCCGGGCCCGGATAGGTGCCGGCGCGTTGCAGCGTTTCCGCGAAATTCAGCCCGACGCGCGTGACGCGGACGAGGACCTCGTCGGCGGCAGGCGTCGGACGCTCGATCACGACGGGACGCAGGACGGAAGGATCGCCGACCCGCTCGATCTGGATGGCATGCATGCTGCTCATGGAAACATCTCGCTTGAAAAGGGGGCGTTCGCCCCGGGGGGATGAATGAAGCGCGGACGCGATGCGGCCGCGCAAGTGGGGGTGTTGCCGCAGACGTGACGGATCAGTCCGGTTGCGCGCGGTCGAGCGCGAGACGGCCGGCGCCATGCAGGAACAGCGCGAGCAGGCCGCCTGCCATCGACAGGTTCATCATGAAGAACGTCTGCTGCGTCTGGTCGCCGCCGCCGTGGAAGATCACCGCGGCGATGATCGAGAAGATCGCGAGCCCGAGCGCCGCGAGCCGCGTCATGAAACCGGTGATCAACGCCAGGCCGCCGGCGATCTCGACGACGATCACGAGCGGAAGCAGCGCGCCCGATACGCCCATGTGTTCCATGTACTGCCGGGTGCCCGCATAGTTGAAGATCTTGCTGATCCCGGCGCCGAGATACACGCCGGCGATGAGGAGGCGCACGAGGACGGACAGCACGAGGTTGACGACGGGCGTCCGCACGGTCGTCTTGTACAGTGCGCGGTTGATCGAATTGATCATTGGGAATCCATAATGAATGAGTGGGCGGGCGGTCGAGCCGGCCGGGTGACGGTCTGCTTACGCGTCGAGCGTCGGGTAGTCGGTGTAGCCGGCTTCACCGCCGCCGTAAGCGGTGGACATGTCCGCGTGCGCGAGCGGGCGATCGTGTCGAATGCGCGTGACGAAATCGGGGTTCGCGATGAACGGGTAGCCAAACGACACGAGGTCGGCATGGCCGTCGGCGAGTGCCTGTTGCGCGCGTGCTTTCGTGTAGCCGCCGTTCGCGATGTAGAACCCGCCGAAGGCACGGCGCAATGCGCGGTAGTCGAACGGCGGCGCCTGATCGGCCGCGACCTGCGGAATGCCTTCGACGACGTGAAGATAGGTGGCGAGCCCGGTCAGCCGGTCGGCGAACCGCTCGAACAGCGCCTGCGGCTGGCTGTCCGCGATGCCGCCGAAATGCGGCGTGACCGGCGAAATGCGGACGCCCACGCGCGCGGGACTCACGACGCGTCCGACCGCCCGCACGACGTCGAGCGGCAGCCGGATCCGGTTGTCGATCTCTCCGCCGTACGGGTCGGTGCGCCGGTTGGTACCGTCGCGCAGGAACTGATCGAGCAGATAGCCGTTCCCCGCGTGAATCTCGACACCGTCGAAACCGGCCTGCAACGCGGCCTGCGCCGCATGCGCGTATTGCTCGACGATGCCGGGGATTTCATCGGTGTCGAGTGCGCGCGGCACGGGGTGCGGCTTCGGCCCGTCCGGCGTGAATGCCTGCCCGTCAGGCTGAATGGCCGACGGCGCGACGGGCAGCGCGCCGTCGGGCTGCAGATCGGGATGGCCGATGCGGCCGACGTGCGCGAGTTGGACGAAAATCCGGCCGCCTGCGCGATGCACGGCATCGGTCACGCGTTTCCAGCCGTCGATTTGCGCATCGCTGTAGATCCCCGGCGTGAACGGATAGCCCTTGCCGAGCGGCGAGATCTGCGTGCCCTCCGTGACGATCAGGCCAGCCGACGCGCGTTGGGCGTAGTAGGTGGCGTTGATCGCGCCCGGTGCATCGCCGGCGCCGGCCCGGCTGCGCGTCATCGGCGCCATCACGATGCGGTTGCCGAGTGTGATCCCGCCGAATTCGAGCGGGTCGAACAACGTGGCGCGGGTCGATGCCGCCCGGTCGGGTGAAGCGTGGTCGATCGTCATGATTCCATTTTCCTGTCGTGTTCATGGGTCGTCGACGCGCGAGCCGGGATGCCCGGCGTGCACGCGTCGAACGCTGCTGAACACGAATTTAGGAGAATGCCGTGATCGAAACAATCGTCTAAAATGGATCGTTAAAATCGATTTTCTTGATGGATCATGGAGCGAAGCCCCAATCTGGAGCAACTGCGCGCGTTCATCGCGGTGGTCGAAGCCGGCAGCTTTTCCGGCGCGGCACGGCGGCTCGAGCGCGCGCAATCCGTCGTCAGCTACGCGATCGCCAATCTGGAGTCGTTGCTGGGCGTGCCGCTTTTCGAACGGGGCAAACGGCGGCCGACGCTGACGGCGGCCGGCGAAATCGTCCTGGCCGACGCACGGCGGCTCGACATGCTGACGGGCCAGTTGCTGGCGAAAACCGCCGGGCTGCGCGGCGGGGTGGAAGCCGAGCTGTCGCTGGCGGTGGACGTGATGTTTCCGCTGGCCAGACTCGTCGAGGGGCTGCGTGCGTTCGCCGACGAATTTCCCACGGTCGCGCTCAACCTGACCATCGAAGCGCTCGGCGGGGTGATGAAGCTGGTGGTCGACGGCGGCTGCGCGCTCGGCATCAGCGGGCCCGTGCAAAACTGGCCGGACGTGATCGATGCGACGTCCATGGGCGCGATCGAACTGGTCACCGTCGCCGCGCCCACGCATCCGCTCGCGCAGCGCCGCGGGCGTGTGCCGCTGTCCGACGCGCGCGAATATACGCAGCTCGTGCTGACCGACCGAAGCAAACTGACCGAAGGGCAGTCGTTCGGCGTGTATGCGACGCGCACATGGAGGACCGCGGACCTCGGCGCGAAGCATCGACTGTTGCTCGAAGGGCTCGGCTGGGGTTCGATGCCGATGCATTTGATCGAGGACGATCTGCGGCAAGGCCGACTGGCCGTCGTGCGCTTGTCGGATCGCGATGTGTTTCGATACGGCATGTCGTTGATCCGGCGGGCCGATCGCGCGAGCGGGCCCGCGACGCAGTGGCTGATCGACCATCTGACGCGTCCGGGCGAACTGGAGGCCTGAAGCGCTGCACCGTCTCTGCGCTTCACTGCGCCGAAAACGGCGCCATGTGATACTGGCACGCACGTCGCAGCGGACACCTTCGTCGCCCCCGGCAAACGCGTGCCGCCGACCGCTTCCGTAATCGTTCGCCTCTCGCAAGACCACCCGTCATGACCGACTCGACCCACCACTATTACGAACCGTCGCAAGGCCACGGCCTGCCGCACGACCCGTTGAACGCGATCATCGGCCCGCGCCCGATCGGCTGGATTTCATCCCGCGGCAGCGACGGCACGCTGAACCTCGCGCCGTACAGCTTCTTCAACGCGTTCAACTATCGCCCGCCGATCATCGGCTTTTCGAGCACCGCCGCGAAGGACAGCCTGCGCAACGTGCAGGAAACCGGCGAGTTCGTGTGGAACCTCGCGACGCGCGATCTCGCCGAGCGGATGAACCAGACCTGCGCCGCCGTGCCGTACGACGTGAACGAATTCGAACTCGGCGGCTTGACCGCCGTGCCGTCGCGCCTCGTCGACGTGCCGCGCGTCGCGGAAAGCGGCGTCAACTTCGAATGCAAGGTGACCGACGTGATCCGGCTGCGCGATCATCGCGGCGTCGAGACGCCGGCCACGCTGGTGCTGGGCGAGGTCGTCGCGGTCCATATCCGCCATGACCTGCTGAAGGACGGCGTGTTCGACACGTTCGGCGCGGGCATCATTCTTCGTGCGGGTGGCCCGTCGGCCTATGCGCACGTGACGCCCGACAGCCGCTTCGACATCTTCCGGCCCGACGCATGATCGATCGCGCGCCGCAGTAGGCCGGCAATCGGCGCGGAAGCGCCCGAATCCGAAAAGACCCCGCGGAGATCGAGGATTTCGCGGGGTCTTTTGCTTCGTACCCTCAGAGGAAGCGGGCGCGCCGTTCGTCCGTCCCCCGATGCCCGATCGCCGCTGGCTCGGCGACCCCGCACCGCAGCAGACCTCTCCCGCGCCGCCACCGTGCGCCGCACTCACACGCCGCCTCCCTCCGCCATGGCAAATCTGCTCACCACGAACGAGCGGCTTGGGCATCGACGCCCGTCGCTGCCAGGCATAAATTTCCAAGGTTGACGTGCTTATCCGCGCGTCAGCTCGCGCGCAGGCCGGCAACCGGCCCGCGCGTTCCCAAACAGCGTGAGACACAATCGAGCGTGGAGACGACACGATGAGCCTGTCAGAGCCATTGCGTCTGCATGTGCCGGAGCCCACCGGGCGCCCGGGCTGCAAGACGGACTTTTCCTATCTGCATCTATCGCCGGCCGGCGCCGTTCGCCGCCCGCCGATCGACGTTGCCGCGGCGGACACCGCCGATCTCGCCCGCAGCCTCGTGCGCGTGCTCGACGACAACGGCAAGGCCGTTGGCCCGTGGGCGCCCGATCTCGACGATGCGCGACTGATCGCCGGGCTGCGCGCGATGCTCAGGACCCGCATTTTCGACGCGCGCATGATGATCGCGCAGCGCCAGAAGAAAATCTCCTTCTACATGTTGAGCCTCGGCGAAGAGGCGATCGGCACCGCGCACGCGATGGCGCTGCGCGACGGCGACATGTGCTTTCCGACCTACCGACAGCAGAGCATCCTGATCGCGCGCGACGTGCCGCTCGAGCGGATGATCTGCCAACTGATGTCGAACGAAGGCGATCCGCTGAAGGGCCGCCAGCTCCCGGTGATGTACTCGGACCGCGAAGCCGGCTTCTTCTCCATTTCCGGCAACCTCGCGACGCAGTTCATCCAGGCGGTCGGCTGGGCGATGGCGTCGGCGATCAAGGGCGACACGAAGATCGCGTCCGCGTGGATCGGCGACGGCGCGACGGCCGAAGCCGATTTCCACACCGCGCTCACGTTCGCGCACGTGTACCGCGCGCCGGTCGTGCTGAACGTCGTCAACAACCAGTGGGCGATCTCGACGTTCCAGGCGATCGCGGGCGGCGAGGGCACGACCTTCGCCGGGCGCGGCGTCGGCTGCGGGATCGCATCGCTGCGCGTCGACGGCAACGACTTCCTTGCGATCTACGCGGCGTCGAGCTGGGCGGCCGAACGCGCACGCCGCAATCTCGGCCCGACGCTGATCGAGTGGGTGACCTACCGCGCGGGCGCGCATTCGACGTCGGACGATCCGACCAAGTACCGGCCGAGCGATGACTGGTCCCATTTCCCGCTCGGCGATCCGATCGAGCGCTTCAAGCGCCACCTGATCGTGAAGGGCATCTGGTCGGACAGCGCGCACGACGCGTTGACGGCCGAGCTCGAGGCCGAGGTGATCGCCGCGCAGAAGGAAGCGGAGAAGTACGGGACGCTCGCCGACGACCGGATTCCGTCGCCGGCCTCGATGTTCGACGACGTGTACAAGGAGCTGCCCGCGCACCTGCGCCGTCAGCGCCAGGAACTGGGAGCGTGATCATGGCGCAACACGAGACAGGGACGGCGACGCAGCCGATGACGATGATCCAGGCGCTGCGCTCCGCGATGGACGTGATGCTCGGGCGCGACAGCGACGTGGTCGTGTTCGGGCAGGACGTCGGCTATTTCGGCGGCGTGTTCCGCTGTACCGAAGGACTGCAGAACAAGTACGGCAAGTCGCGCGTGTTCGATGCGCCGATCTCGGAAGGCGGGATCGTCGGCGCGGCGGTCGGGATGGGCGCCTACGGGTTGCGGCCGGTCTGCGAGATCCAGTTCGCCGACTATTTCTATCCGGCATCCGACCAGATCGTGTCGGAAGGCGCGCGGCTGCGCTACCGCTCGGCCGGCCAGTTCACCGCGCCGATGACGATCCGGATGCCGTGCGGCGGCGGCATCTACGGCGGGCAGACGCACAGCCAGAGCCCGGAGGCGATGTTCACGCAGGTGTGCGGGCTGCGCACGGTGATGCCGTCGAATCCGTACGACGCGAAAGGGCTGCTGATCGCGTCGATCGAGAACGACGATCCGGTGATCTTCCTCGAACCGAAACGGCTGTACAACGGCCCGTTCGACGGCCATCACGAACGGCCCGTCACGTCGTGGCTCAAGCATCCGGCGAGCGCGGTGCCCGAAGGCTACTACACGGTGCCGCTCGATACGGCCGCCGTCGTGCGGCCCGGCAACGACGTGACGGTGCTCACGTACGGCACGACGGTGCACGTATCGCTCGCCGCCGCCGAGGAGACCGGCATCGACGCGGAAGTGATCGACCTGCGCACGCTGTGGCCGCTCGACCTCGACACGATCGTCGCGTCGGTGCGCAAGACCGGGCGCTGCGTCGTGGTGCACGAGGCGACGCGCACCTGCGGCTATGGCGCGGAGCTCGTGTCGCTGGTCCAGGAACACTGCTTCTACCACCTCGAGGCGCCGGTCGAGCGCACGACGGGCTGGGACACGCCGTATCCGCATGCGCAGGAATGGGCGTATTTTCCGGGGCCGACCCGGGTCGGTGAAGCGTTGCGACGCGTGATGGAGGCGTGAGATGGGGATTCATGTCATCAAGATGCCGGATATCGGCGAAGGGATCGCCGAGGTCGAGCTGGTGGCCTGGCATGTGGAAGTCGGGCAGACGATCAAGGAAGACCAGCCGCTCGCCGACGTGATGACCGACAAGGCGGCGGTCGAGATTCCGTCGCCGGTGACGGGCAAGGTGATCGAGCTGGGCGGCCGGATCGGCGAGATGATGGCGGTCGGCAGCGAGCTGATTCGGCTGGAAGTCGAAGGCGACGGCAACCTGAAGGCCGGGGCACCGGTGCGGGAAACAAAGGTAGAAACCGCACCGGTCGCGGTGGCGGCACCGTCGAAACCGGTAGCCGACGCATCGGCCGGGTCGTCTGCGCAGCCGGCGGCGCCTCGTGCACCGGCGAAACCGCGCCGCGAGGAACCGGTCGCGCAGCCGCGCGCGGCGCTGGCACCGGGCGAACGGCCGCTCGCGTCGCCGGCCGTGCGTCAGCGTGCGTGGGACATGGGCATCGAGCTGCGCTACGTGCGCGGCACCGGTGAAGCCGGGCGGATCCTGCATGCGGATCTCGATGCATATGCGCGCACCGGCGGCGGCTCGGCGCACGGGGCGCAACCGCGCGGCTACGACGAACGCCACGACGAAACCGAAGTGCCGGTGATCGGCTTGCGGCGCGCGATCGCGCGCAAGATGCAGGAAGCGAAGCGCCGCATCCCGCACTTCAGCTACGTCGAGGAAATCGACGTCACCGAGCTCGAATCGTTGCGCACGGAGCTGAACCGCCGCCACGGCGACACGCGCGGCAAGCTCACGCCGCTGCCGCTGCTGATCCGCGCGATGGTGATCGCGCTGCGCGACTTCCCGCAGATCAACGCGCGGTTCGACGACGAAGCGGGCGTCGTCACGCGCTACGGCGCGGTGCACATGGGCGTCGCGACGCAGACGGACGGCGGCCTCACGGTGCCCGTGCTGCGTCATGCGGAAGCGCGTGACGTGTGGTCGATCTCGGCGGAAATCGCGCGGCTTGCCGACGCGGTGCGCGCGAACCGGGCGCAGCGCGACGAGCTGAGCGGGTCGACGATCACGATCTCGAGCCTCGGCGCGCTCGGCGGCATCGTGTCGACGCCGGTGATCAATCATCCGGAGGTGGGCATCGTCGGCGTCAACCGGATCGTCGAGCGGCCGATGATTCGCGACGGCGCGATCGTCGCGCGCAAGATGATGAACCTGTCGTCGTCGTTCGATCATCGCGTCGTCGACGGCGCGGATGCGGCCGAATTCATCCAGGCCGTGCGCGCGGTGCTCGAACGCCCGGCACTGCTGTTCGTGGAGTGAGCCGATGAAGAACGAACACACCACACTGCTCGTCATCGGCGGCGGCCCGGGCGGCTACGTCGCCGCGATCCGCGCCGGCCAGCTCGGCATTCCGACCGTGCTCGTCGAACGCGACCGGCTCGGCGGCACCTGCCTGAACATCGGCTGCATTCCTTCGAAGGCGTTGATCCATGTGGCCGACGCATTCGAACAGGCGTGCGGCCATGCCGGCGAAGGCGCGCTCGGGATCCGCGTGCGCGCGCCCGAGATCGACATCGCGAAAAGCGTCGCGTGGAAGGACGGCATCGTCGACCGGCTGACGCGCGGCGTCGGCGCACTGCTCAAGAAGAGCGGCGTGCGCGTGCTGCACGGCGAAGCGCGCGTGATCGACGGCAAGACCGTCGAAGTCGTCAGCGCCGGCCACGCGGTGCGGATCGGTTGCGAACACCTGTTGCTCGCGACCGGTTCCGAACCGGTCGAATTGCCGTCGATGCCGTTCGGCGGGCACGTCGTGTCGTCCACCGACGCGCTGTCGCCCGCGACGCTGCCGAAGCGGCTGGTCGTCGTCGGGGCCGGGTATATCGGGCTCGAACTCGGGATCGTCTATCGCAAGCTCGGCGTCGACGTCAGCGTCGTCGAAGCGGCCGAGCGCGTATTGCCTGCGTACGATGCCGAACTCGTGCGGCCGGTTGCCGATTCGCTGGCGCGGCTCGGCGTGCGGCTGTGGCTCGGCCACAAGGTGCTCGGGCTCGACAAGCATGGCGCGGTGCGCGTGCAGGCGGCCGACGGCGCCGAGCAGACGCTGCCGGCCGATCGCGTGCTGGTTGCCGTCGGCCGCCGGCCGCGCGTCGACGGCTTCGGGCTCGAGACGCTGATGCTCGATCGCAACGGCCGCGCGCTGCGGATCGACGACACATGCCGGACCTCGATGCGCAACGTCTGGGCGATCGGCGACGTCGCGGGCGAGCCGATGCTCGCGCATCGCGCGATGGCGCAGGGCGAGATGGTGGCCGAGCTGATCGCCGGCCGGCGCCGCCAGTTCATGCCCGCGGCGATTCCGGCCGTGTGCTTCACCGATCCCGAGATCGTGACGGCCGGCTGGTCGCCGGACGATGCACACGCGGCCGGCGTCGATTGTCTGAGCGCATCGTTCCCGTTCGCGGCGAACGGTCGCGCGATGACGTTGCAGGTGACCGACGGATTCGTGCGCGTCGTCGCGCGGCGCGACAATCACCTGATCGTCGGCTGGCAGGCGGTCGGGCGCGGCGTGTCGGAGCTGGCCGCGGCGTTCTCGCAGTCGCTGGAGATGGGCGCGCGGCTGGAAGACATCGGCGGCACGATCCACGCGCATCCGACGCTCGGCGAAGCGCTTCAGGAAGCGGCGTTGCGCGCGCTCGGACACGCGCTGCATGTCTGACGTGCGAGCCCGACAGGGCGCCGCCGGTGCGGGATGCGCGCATCGGCGGCGCTTGCGGCGGCGGAGGTACGTCATGTCGTTTCATTCGATCCGGAATGATGCAATGCCGACGTTCCGCATGCTCGTGCGGAACGGGCGCGACGGCATGGCGCGGCCGGGCCGTGCATCGAATCGCCCGGAACCCACCTGACAAGGCCGTAATTTTTCGAGACGAGCGGAGGGTTGTCGGCGCCGCGTTGGCCGGCGATCATGTCGATAGCCGGAAACCGGGCCGCCTCGGGCCCGCCAACGCAGGCTCCATACGGAAGAACCGGACATGAAACTGCTGCTCGTCGGCGCGACCGGGCTCGTCGGGCGCCACGTTCTCGACGTCGCGCTGGCCGATGCGCGGGTCGATCAGGTGATCGTCCTCGCGCGCCGGCCGTTGTCGCCGCATCCGAAGATGCGTGCGCTGGAAGTCGACTTCGACCAGTTGCCCGATGCGGCCGACTGGTGGCGCGCGGACGCCGTGATCTGCACGCTCGGCACCACGATGCGGGCGGCCGGCTCGCAAGCGGCCTTTCGGCGCGTCGATCACGACTATCCGCTCGCGGTCGCGCGGCGCGCGCACCGGCACGGCACGCCGACCTACGTGCTGAATTCCGCCCTCGGCGCGGACGCCGCGTCGCGCATCTTCTACAACCGTGTGAAGGGCGAGGTCGAACAGGCGCTCGCCGGTGTCGGCTTCGATTCGCTCACGTACGTGCGACCGGGCCTGATCGGCGGCAGCCGCGACGAGTTCCGGTTCGGCGAGCGGCTGTTCGTGTTCGCGCTGAGCGCCGTCGGGCCGGTGCTGCCGGCGAAATGGCGCGTGAATCCCGCGTCGCGGATTGCGCGTGCGATGCTCGACGCGGCGATCGACGCACGGCCGGGTGTGCAGGTCGTCGCGTCCGACCAGCTCGTCTGACGCCGCGCGGGCGGCGCGCCCGCCAGGCTATTCGTCCGCGTTCGCGTCGAGCACGCCGAACTGCTCGGCGAGCGCCGCCGTGAACGCCTCCAGCGCTTCGCTGCCGTCGGAATTCCGCGGCGTCGCGAGCTGGAACTCGACCGTGTGGCTCAGCTTGCTCGCCAGCAGCCGACGCATCTTCCCGGCAGCGACCCACGGCGCCGCGACGTGGTCGGGCAGGAAGCCGACATGCGCGCCCGACAGGATGAAGATCACGTCGGCATCGACGTTTTCCGAAAACGCGGTCGGCTGCGCATTGCGCAGCGCCGCCCCCGACGTATTCGTCTTGTAGAGCCGCGCGACGTTGCTCGCGCGTGCGATGTCGTTGACCGACACGGTTTTCTTCGCGAACAGCGGATGGCGGGCGCCGCAATGCAGCGACTGGTGCTCGACGAACAGCGGCGCGTAGTGCAGGCCGGCCTGATGGCCGGAGAAATAGCCGATCGCGAGTTGCAGTTCGCCTTTCAGCAGCCGGCGCTCCAGCTCGTCGGGCGGCACCGCGATCATTTCGATCAGCACGTCCGGCGCGCGCTCGCGAAAGCGGCCGACGGCCGCCGCGATCGACTCGACGACGTCCGGCGAGAGCCGCTCGGACAGGCCGATGCGCAATTCGCCGAGCAACGTGCCTGATACGTGCTGCGTGTCGCGCGTGAACACGTCCATCGCGTGCAGGAGGCGGCGCGTCGACTGCAGCACGCGTTCCCCCTTCGGCGTCAACCGGAAGCCGCTTTTGCCGCGATCGCACAGCCGGAATCCGAGCCGCGTCTCGAGCTTGGCCATGTGCGTGCTGATCGTCGACGGCGCCATGCCGAGCGTGCCCTGGGCGGCGCTGAAGCCGCCGCTTTCGACGATCGTCAGAAAGAGCCGCAGCAACTGCACATCCATGTCTCTGAGTCGGGTCAGCATGGCGATACATCGCAGTTTGTGAAGTTGGCTTATGTTAGTTCATATTTTTCGTTGCGTGCGGCGGCGGCAGAATCGGGCACGAGGTCGCCGGCCGTGCGACCGTGTCCTCTTCAGACAGGAATCCGACGATGAGCCAGAACGATTTCGCGTTCACGCGCGACAGCCTCTACGGCACCCAGGCCGAACCCAGTTTCGCGGGCGCGACGAGCTTCATGCGCCGGCGTTTCAGCCGTGATCTCGACGGCGTCGACCTCGCGATCACCGGCGTGCCGTTCGATTCCGCCGCCTCGCACCGGCCCGGCACGCGGTTCGGCCCGCGCGGGTTGCGGATCGCGTCGACGGGCATCGCGTGGGAGCGCCCGTGGCCGTGGTCGTTCGATCCGTTCGATGTGCTGGCCGCGGTCGACTACGGCGATTGCGCGTTCGATCTCGGGCAGCCCGAAGCGGTGCCGGGCGCGATCGAGCGGCATGCCGATGCGATCCTCGCGCGCGGCTGCGCGATGCTGACGCTCGGCGGCGATCACTTCATCACGTATCCGCTGCTCAAGGCGCATGCGAAGGTGCACGGGCCGCTGTCGCTCGTGCATTTCGACGCGCACACCGATACGTGGCCCGACCGCGACGTGAAGCGCATCGATCACGGGACGATGTTCTATCACGCGGCGCGGGAAGGGTGGGTCGTGCCCGAACGATCCGCCCAGATCGGCATTCGCACGACCAACGACGATCCGATGGGCTTCGACATCCAGGATGCGCGCCACGTGCATGGGTCGACGCCCGCCGCGGTCGCCGCGCGCATTCGCGAGCGCGTCGGCGATCACCCGGTGTACCTGACGTTCGATATCGACTGTCTCGATCCGGCGTTCGCGCCGGGCACCGGGACGCCGGTCTCGGGCGGCCTGTCGAGCCATCAGGCGTTCGAGATCCTGCGCCACCTCGACGGCATCAACCTGGTCGGCATGGACGTGGTCGAAGTGTCGCCGCCGTACGATCATGCGGAAATCACGTCGCTGGCCGGTGCGACGATCGCGCTGGAACTGATCTGCCTGTATGCGTCGCGCCGGCGGCAGAAAAAGGAAGCGTCGATCGATGGATGACCTCACCTGGCGCAAGGCCGTTCCCGGCGACGCGGCCGAATGCATCGCGCTGCGGGCGCGCACGCGCGAGAACGCGTTCACCGAAGCGCAGTTGCGCGCGCTCGGCATCACCGTCGAAAGCTGGGACGACGGTATCCGCGACGGCCTGTTCTCGGGCCATGTCTGCTGCGTGCGCGGACGCATGGTCGGCTACTGCTTCGGCGACACCGGTTCCGGCGAGATCGTCGTGCTCGCGATGCTGCCCGAGTATGAAGGAGCGGGGATCGGCAAGCGGCTGCTGCGGCGCGTGATCGACGATTTCGCGGCGAACGGCTTCACGTCGCTGTTTCTCGGCTGCTCGACCGATCCCGCATCGCGTTCGTACGGGTTTTATCGCCATCTCGGCTGGATACCGACCGGGGAACTGGACGACGCGGGGGACGAGATTCTCACGTTTCAGGTCGGGCAGCGCGGTTGATCGCATGTGTGGTTCGGATCTCGGCGTCTGCCCGGTCCGGACGACTGCCTGGCCAGACCACGCACGCGCGGCATTGCAGCATACGCGCCGACGACGCGACGTCGTGACGCTGCGTGTCGACATCGAGGCCGCGCATACCGGCCGGGCTCCCTCCGCCGACGCCATGACGTCTACGCCCGATCGGCGACTTTCGCCGATCGGGCTTTCATTTTTCCGACATCCGGCTTGCGGCAATACTGCGCGGGTGTACCGCGATTGCTCGGACAATTTCGAAAGTCGATCGATACCGGGTAATCACCGATATCTCGCAAGTTGTATATACAAGATCATCCGCTGGCAATGTCGGCACGCGTCGTGCCGGTTGCGCGCCAGCGTGCAGACCGTGCGTGCGTGGCGCATGCCGGCGATCCACGGCGCCCCGCACCCGCAGAGCCGAAAGAGCGGCTCGCAGCTTCCTGTCCCGTTCAAACCATATGTGGTCCTGAGTATTTTGGAGATTGACCCGTGTCAACGAATTCCAGTGGAAAAGCCGGCGGACTGATCGAGGTACGCTCGATCGACTTCATTCCCGACGCCGAGCGCCACGGCGGCCTGCTGAGCCAGTTCACGCTGTGGCTGTCGGCCAACATGCAGATCACGGCCATCGTCACGGGCGCGCTCGCGGTCGTGCTCGGCGGCGACGTGTTCTGGTCGCTGGTCGCGCTGCTGCTCGGCCAGTTCGTCGGCGGCGCGGTGATGGCGCTGCACGGCGCGCAGGGGCCGCAGCTCGGGTTGCCGCAGATGATCTCGAGCCGCGTGCAGTTCGGCGTGTACGGCGCGATGATCCCGATCGTGCTGGTGTGCCTGATGTACATCGGCTTTTCCGCCAGCGGCTCGGTGCTGGCCGGGCAGGCCGTCGCGCAACTGCTGCACGTCGACGACGCGGCCGGCATCCTGCTGTTCGCTGCCGTGATCGTCGTGCTGACCGTGTTCGGCTATCGCGCGATCCATTTCGTCGGCCGGATCGCGAGCGTGATCGGCATCGTCGCGTTCGTCTACATGTTCGCGCAGTTGTTCGCGAACCACGACATCGGCGCGCTGCTCGCGAACCGGCATTTCTCGCTGGCGAGCTTCCTGCTCGCGATGTCGCTGTCCGCGTCGTGGCAGATCGCGTTCGGCCCGTACGTGGCCGACTATTCGCGCTACCTGCCGCGCTCGACGTCGTCGGTCGCGACGTTTGTCGCGGTCGGCCTCGGCTCGGTGATCGGCGCACAGGCGGCGATGGTGTTCGGCGTGTTCGCGGCCGCGTTGGCCGGCAGCCAGTTCGCGCACCATGAGGTGTCGTACATCGTCGGCCTGGGTTCGACGGGCGCCGTGGCCGCGCTCCTGTATTTCAGCATCGCGTTCGGCAAGGTGACGGTGACGGCGCTCAACGCGTACGGCAGCTTCATGTCGATGGCGACGATCGTCAGCGGCTTTCGCGGCAAGGGCGCGGTATCGTCGAAGAGCCGCCTCGTGTACATCTTCGGGATGATCTGCGTGTCGACGCTGATCGCACTCGCGGGCCGTCATTCGTTCCTGAAGGAATTCACCGCGTTCATCCTGTTCCTGCTCGCGTTCTTCACGCCGTGGAGCGCGATCAACCTGGTCGATTATTACTGCTTCACGCGTTCGCGCTACGACGTGCCGGCGCTGTCCGATCCGGACGGCCGCTATGGCCGCTGGAACGTGATGGCCATCACGATCTACGTGGTCGGCATCCTGGTGCAACTGCCGTTCATGTCGACGCACATCTACACCGGGCCGCTCGTCGACGCGCTCGGCGGCACCGACATCTCGTGGATTCTCGGCCTCGTCGTGCCGGCCGTGCTGTATTACGTCGGTGCCCGCGCGTCGCGACGCAGCATTCCGGAACGCCTGATCCTGCCGCTCGAACGCGGCGAAGTTCACCACTGACCACACGTCTCGCGCATCGGGCCGGCAAGCCGCCGGCCTGAGCGCCGAGCCGGGCGCGGCCTGCGCCGGCTCCGTCAACACGATTCCGTATCCCGCGATACCGGAGCGGCCTGCACGCCGCGTCCGGCATCGTTTCAATCTCGATCTATTGAATAGTATGACTAAGAAAAACGAAGCGCACGGCAGCGGTTGCCGCGCGCGGCCGGCGCACGCCGGTCTTCGCTTCACGGTGGCGGTCGCCTGCCTCGCCGGTTCGGGCGCTGCGCTCGCGCAGGATGGCGTCACGCTGTATGGCGTGATCGACGAATTCGCGCAGGTCGTGAATACGGGCACCGGCTATACGGCGGCGATCGACTCGGGCGGGCAGTGGGGCAGCCGGTTCGGCTTGAAGGGCGGCGAGGATATCGGCGGCGGGCAGAAGATCGAGTTCGCGCTGGAAAACGGCTTCAACCCGAACGACGGCTCGCTCGCGAGTGCCGGCACGATGTTCAACCGGCAGGCGTGGGTCGGCATCGCGGGGCAGTGGGGTAAGGTGCGCGCGGGCCGGCAGAACTCGCCGCTGTTCAACGACCAGGGCGGGCAGGATGCGTTCGGCGGCGTCACGCAGGCGTCCGGCATGGACAACCTGACCGTGTTCGCCTTCCGCACGAGCAATACGCTGTCGTACCAGAGCCCGGAGATCGCCGGTTTCCAGGGCGGGCTGTACGTCGGGTTCGGCGAGGCGGGCGGCGTGCGCTCGGCCGGCTCCAGCCGGCAGTTCGACCTGACCTACGAACACGGCCCGTTCGGCGCATTCGTCGCGGGGCAGTGGTTGAAGAACGCCGCGGCCACCACGACCGATCGCACGATCATGGCCGGCGCGTCGTACGCGATCGGCAAGGCCACCGTGTATGGCGGTTTTTCCGCGGTGAAGCGGGCCGACCTCGGGATCGATTCGCGCGTATACGGAGTGTCGGTCAAGTATCAGTTCAATCCTGCCAACATCATCGCGCTCGGTTATGCGTACCTGCACGACCAGTCGTCGCAAGGCAATCATGCGGACCAGCTCGGGCTGATGTACGAATACGACCTGTCGAAGCGCACGAGCTTCTACGGCGCGCTGTCGTACCTGCGCAACCGCAACCAGGCCGGCTACACGCTCGCCGGTGCGGCGAACCCCGGCCTGCCGCTCGCGTACCCGGGCGCGAATGCGCGCGGCGTGCAGCTCGGCATCGTGCATCGCTTCTGACGCACGCAACGCGCCGGGCCGCGTGTGCCCGGCGCGTGCACCGGGCGCACCCGCGCCGTCATTTGCCGAGCCGCTCCGCGAGCGAGTAGCGCTGCATGCAGCGCTCCATCGCGTCGAGAAACGCGTGCTCGGCCGCATTCATCTTGCGGTCGCGATGCCACAGCAGGAACACGTCGACGTCGACGAGCCCGTCGTCGGGCGGCAGCCGCCACAGCCGTTGCTGCGCGATGTCGTCGCGCACGATGTGCTCGGGCAGGCAGCCGATCCCGTAGCCCGCGAAGATCAGCCGCCGCACTTCCTCCAGGCTCGGCGACGACGCGACGATGCGCCCCGTGAAACCCTTCTGGTCGCGGAACACGGTGAGTGGCGACAGGCTGTCGCCGATCTGGTCGCTCGTGAACGACACGAAATTTTCCGCGAGCAGGTCGTCCATCCGTAACTGTGTCTGCCCGAACAACCGGTGATGGCGGCCGCAGTAGATCGCATAGCGCTGGCGCAGGAAGCAGCGCATTTCCAGCTTGTCGTGCGGCGTGCGGCACAGGCCGAGCCCGGCCGTGGCCGTCTTCTGCAGCAGCGACGACAGGATGTCCGACGAACGCATCACCTCGATCTGCAGGTCGATACGCGGATACGCGCGATGGAAATCCGCGAGGAACTCGTCGTAGACGGGCGATTCGATGCGGCTCACGGTCAGCAGCCGGATCGAACCGGTCAGATCGGCCGTGCTGTCGTCGATTTCGGTTTCGAGGCGCGAGATGCCGCCGTAGATGTCGCTCGCGATCCGGTACACGGCCTCGCCCGCCGGCGTCGGCGCGAAGTGCGCGCCGCGCCGCTCGATCAGCCGGCGCTCGAGCGTCTCCTCGAGCCGCCGCAACGCCTGGCTCACGGCCGGCTGCGTGACGTGCAGGCGGGCGGCCGCGCGGCTCACGCTGCGCTCCTGCATGATCACCAGGTAAGTGCGCAGCAGGTTCCAGTCGAGACGGTCGTTCAGGAACGGGGCGAGGTCGGGGCGCATCGGGTCTCCGGACGGGCGGCGGGTAGGGCATTAGTTGAATTTATACGGCGAATAATAACTTGAAATTTGACTAATGATTTGCGGTCACCGATAAAGGAGGGGCGCCGCAGCGTGCGGCGCGAGGCCGCGACAGACGGCCGTCATCACGATATTGCGCGCCGCCCCGCCGCGGCGCGCGTCAGGAGCCCGCATGACCCAGTCCCTTCCTTCCGCCCGCCAGCCGGGACGCGCCGCGACGGCCGCGTTCATCGGCACGATGATCGAGTGGTACGACTTCTACATCTACGCGACCGCCGCCGCGCTCGTGTTCGGCGAACTGTATTTCCCGTCGCATGACCGCTTCGTCAGCACGATGGCGTCGTTCGCGACGTTCGCGGTCGGTTTCTTCGCGCGTCCGCTCGGCGGCGTGATCTTCGGCCATCTCGGCGACCGCATCGGCCGCAAGAAGGCGCTGATGACGACGCTGATGATGATGGGCGTCGCGACCGTGTGCGTCGGGCTGCTGCCCGATTATTCGAAGGTCGGCATCCTCGCGCCGGTGTTGCTCGTCGCGCTGCGCGTCGTGCAGGGGATCGCGGTCGGCGGCGAATGGGGCGGCGCGGTGCTGATGGCGGGCGAGCATGCGCCGCAGGGGCGCCGCACGTTTTTCGCGTCGTTCGCGCAGCTCGGCAGTCCGGCCGGGTTGATCCTGTCGTTGATCGCGTTCCGCGCGGTCACGTCGATGGACAAGGCCGATTTCCTCGCATGGGGCTGGCGCCTGCCGTTTCTCGCGAGTTCGGTGCTGCTCGTGGTCGGCATCCTGATCCGGCTCGGCGTGAACGAGTCGCCGGAATTCGCGCGGGTGAAGGAAGCCAACCGCACGGTGAAGCTGCCGGTCGCGGAAGTGTTCCGTTCCGCGTCGGGGCTCGTGCTGCTCTGCATCGGCGCGAACACGATCGGCATCGCGGGCGTCTATTTCACGAACACGTTCATGATCGCGTACACGACGCAGTACGTCGGCGTCTCGCGTTCGCTGATCCTCGACAGCCTGTTCGCGGTCGCGATCATCCAGTTCTTCGCGCAGCCGCTCGCGGCCTGGATCGCCGAGCGTATCGGCGGCGCGCGCTTCCTCAAGCTCGCGGCGCTGCTCGCGATGCTGTCGCCGTATCCGATGTTCATGCTCGTGCAGGGCGGCACGTCCGCGTCGCTGGTCGCCGGCATCGCGCTCGCCGTGGTGTGCATGGCGGGCTTCTATTCGGTGATCGCGGGCTTCGTCAGCGACGTGTTTCCCGCGCACGTGCGTTATTCGGCGATCTCGCTCGCCTATCAGATTTGCGGCGCGATCGCGGGTGGCCTGACGCCGCTCGTCGGCACGTGGCTCGCGCATCGCTTCGCGGGCCAGTGGTGGCCGCTCGCGGTGTTCTACACGTGTCTCGCCGGCATTTCGCTGCTCTGCATCGTCGCGCTCGATGCGCGCCGCGCCGCGCAGCCGGCTGCCGCCGAAGCGCTCGGCTCGCATTGACCCTCAACGAACGAATTGATCCGGAATGCATATGAACGATCTGCTGGAAATCGACGGCGCCCGCCTGTGGCAGAGCCTGGCCGACATGGCGCGCGTCGGCGCGACGCCGCGCGGCGGCGTGCGGCGTCTCGCCCTCACCGATGACGACCGGCGCGGGCGCGACCTGTTCGCGCAATGGTGCCGCGACGCGGGGATGACGGTGAGCGTCGACACGGTCGGCAACCTGTTCGCCCGGCGTGACGGCGCCGATGCGCACGCCGCGCCGGTGCTGATCGGCAGCCATCTCGACACGCAGCCCGAAGGCGGCCGCTTCGACGGCGTCTATGGCGTGCTCGCCGCGCTCGAACTCGTGCGCACGCTGAACGACGCCGGCATCGGGACCGACAAGCCGCTCGAGATCGTGTCGTGGACCAACGAGGAAGGGGCGCGCTTCGCGCCCGCGATGCTCGGTTCGGCGGTGTTCACGGGCGCGTTGCCGCTCGACGACGCGCTCGCGAAGCAGGACGCCGACGGCGTCACGCTCGGCGCGGCGCTCGACGCGTGCGGCTATCGCGGCACGCGTGCGACGGGCGGTGCGGTCGACGCGTATTTCGAGGCGCATATCGAACAGGGCCCCGTGCTCGAGGCGAACGGCACGACGATCGGCATCGTCACGGGCGGCCAGGCGATCCGCTGGCTCGACGTGACGGTGACGGGCGTGGCCGCGCACGCGGGCACGACGCCGATGCCGTATCGCAAGGACGCGTATTTCGCGAGCGCGCAGATCGCGCTCGAACTCGAACGGATCGTCGCCGCTTATGCGCCGCGCGGGCTCGCGACGATCGGCCAGGTCGGCATCCGCAATGCGTCGCGCAACACGATTGCCGGCGACCTGACGTTCACGGTCGACCTGCGTCATCACGACGATGCGGAAGTCGATGCGATGGAGCGCGACCTGCGCGACGCCTGCGCACGCGTCGCCGCCGCGCGCGGCGTGCAGGTGGCGGTCGAGACCTGCTGGCGCAGCCCGGCGACGCCGTTCGACCGCGCTTGCGTCGGGCTGGTCGCGCAGGCGGCCGCCGCATTCGGCTACACGCACGAACGGATCGTGAGCGGCGCCGGCCACGACGCGATCCTGCTCGCACGCCGCTTCCCGGCCGCGATGGTGTTCATTCCGTGCGTCGACGGCCTGTCGCACAACGAAGCCGAGGATGCGTTGCCCGACGACGTGACGCGCGGCACGAACGTGCTGCTCCATGCGGTGCTGGCGCGGGCCGGCATCGCGGCGCGCGTCGACGCGGCGGCTGCCGCGCACGGCGCCTGATCCGGCGAATCGACGAGGATCCCATGAAAACCTATTTCCATCCCGAACAACTGCTGCACCATCCGCGCAGCTACCTGTCGCGCGGCCAGATGCGCGAACCGCAGGAAGTGCCCGAGCGCGCGGCGCGGCTCGTCGCGGCCGTCCGGTCGCTCGACTTCGACGTGCGCGAGCCGGCCGACCGCGGCACCGCGCCGATCGCGGCCGTGCACGACATGAACTACCTGCGCTTTCTCGAGGACGCGCACCGCGACTGGAAGCAGATGCCCGACGACTGGGGCGACGAAGTGATGTCGAACGTGTTCGTGCGCGATCCGAACCCGCTGCGCGGCGTGCTCGCGAAAGCCGCGCGTTATCTCGCCGACGGCAGTTGCCCGGTGGGCGCGAACACGTGGCGCGCGGCGTACTGGTCCGCGCAGGGCGCGCTGGCGGCCGCGGCCGACGTCAACGACGGCGCCCGCGAAGCCTATGCGCTGTGCCGGCCGCCCGGCCATCATGCGCGCCGCGACGCGGCGGGCGGCTTCTGCTACCTGAACAACGCGGCGATTGCCGCGCAGGCGCTGCTCGGCCGCCATCGCCGCGTCGCGATCCTCGATACCGACATGCATCACGGGCAGGGCGTGCAGGAGATTTTCTACGGCCGCGACGATGTGCTGTACGTGTCGATCCACGGCGACCCGACCAACTTCTACCCGGTCGTCGCCGGTTACGAGGAAGAGACGGGGGCGGGCGCCGGCGACGGCTTCAACCTCAACCTGCCGATGCCGCACGGCGCGCCCGAGTCGGCGTTCTTCGAGCGGCTCGACGACGCGCTGCGCGCGCTCGACCGGTTCCAGCCCGATGCGCTCGTGCTCGCGCTCGGCTTCGACATCTACAAGGACGACCCGCAGTCGCAGGTAGCGGTCACGACCGACGGGTTCGGACGGCTCGGCGGTGCGATCGGCGCGCTCGGGTTGCCGACGGTGATCGTGCAGGAGGGCGGTTATCACCTCGCGAGTCTCGACGCGAACGCGCGCGCGTTTTTCGGCGGGTTTGCCGCGGGGCGCTGACTGAACCGTCGGAACCGGATTGCACGCTGAAAATGACAACGGCCGCATTGCGCGGCCGTAAAAATGCATGCGGAACGAGCCCGGGCAGTCCGGGCGTTGCGTGCCCTTATGAATTCGCGGCGGCCGGCGAGCGGCGGCGCTGCGTGACCTGCAGCATCACGAGTGCGAGCCCGGCGGCGGCGATCAGCGCGCCGACGAGCGGCACCGCCGCGTAGCCGAACCCGGCCGAGATCGCCGCCCCGCCGGCGGCGGCGCCGACCGCGTTGCCGAGGTTGAACGCGCCGATGTTGACGGCCGACGCGAGGCCCGGCGCTTCGTGGGCCGCACGCATCACGCGCATCTGCAGCGGCGGCACGACCGCGAACGTCGCGATCCCCCAGACCAGCAGCGTGACGCCGGCGCCCGCATGGGTGGTGGCGAGCAGCGGGAACGCGGCCATCGTCGCGATCAGCAGCAACAGGAAGCCGATCAGCGTGCCGTCGAGCGAGCGGTCGGCCAGACGGCCGCCCGCGATGTTGCCGATCGAGAAGCCGACGCCGATCAGCACCAGCATCGCGGTCACGAAGCCGGGCGTCGCGCCCGTCAGGTGTTCGAGCGTCGGTGCGACGTACGTATAGAGCGTGAACATCGCGCCGGCGCCGAGCACCGTCGTCCCGAGCGCGCCGAGCACGACCGGGCGCGTCAGCACGGACAGCTCGGCACGCAGGTCGGGCATCTTGCCGGCTTCGCCCTTCGGCAGCGCGGCGAACAGGCCGGCGATCGCGATCAGGCCAAGGCCGGCAGTCGCCGCGAACGACATGCGCCAGCCGATGATCTGGCCGAGCCAGGTCGCGGCCGGCACGCCGCCGACGTTCGCGATCGTCAGGCCCATGAACATCGTCGCGACCGCGCTGGCCTGCTTTTCGCGCGGCACGAGGCTTGCCGCGACCACCGAGCCGAGCCCGAAGAACGCGCCGTGGTTGAGGCTCGTCACGAGGCGGGCGAGCAGCAGCGTCGTGTAGTCCGGTGCGACGGCCGACAGCAGGTTGCCGATCGTGAAGATCGACATCAGCGCGATCAGCGCGGAGCGGCGCGACCAGCGCGCGAGCAGCAGCGTCATCAGCGGCGCGCCGACCATCACGCCGATCGCATACGCGCTGATCAGCATGCCGGCTTGCGGAATCGATACGTGCACGCCGTCGGCGATCACGGGCAGCAGGCCCATCGGCGAGAACTCGGTCGTGCCGATGCCGAACGCGCCGGCGGCGAGCGCCAGCAGCGGCAGCGTGGCGCTGCCGCCGGGGCGGGACGGAGAGGAAGTCGTGGTGTTCACGCAGTGGGCTCCTTGTAAGCGGGGAACAACGGCACGAAGCCATTGAGGACAGCGCGAAGTGTGCCTGCATTACTTTTGCGGAAAAAGCCGCATCCGGACGAAATTATCTTGATTTCATGTCAACAATGCAGCGGCGGCGCGATGCGCGTGGCGTGACGCGTGAGCGGGGCTTCGGCGGGACAGGCGAACGGCGGGGATTTTTCGAAAGATCTTCGTCAAGCATGAGACCGCGATTTCCGGACAGGCAGCGGTGGCTCGGGCGCTTCGTCGTCGCCGGGCGAGTTGGCCTGCGCGACGCTCGGGAAGGCGTCCGGCGGCTGGGGCGGCGACATGCGGCTGCGTGGTCGGCACGCATGGCTTCGAGATAGAGGATGGCGTGCAGCCCGCGTCGCGAAATGGCCGGAAACGCTTCGCTACAACGCGCATCGACAAAAAAGCCCCGACCACAGGGGGACCATGGCCGGGGCGGAAACGCATCCTCTCTTTGGCACGAGGGTTGGATGCGCGCGCAGTATATTTCGGGCCATGACGATTCGAACCGGTGTTAAACGGCCGTTTTTGGTGTCAATTTGAAGATTGCGATGTCGTCGCGTCGGCTGTCGGTGTTCTGAAAGATTCTTCGATGACACGGCGGTGTCATTCCGTGTGCAAAAGCATCGAAACCGACGAGATCGCGGAGCGGATTTTCCGTACGTCGCGTTTGGCGGCGCCAGTCGCGCATCGACCGACTCTGCGCCGCTGCGTCCGGCCCGCGTTCAGCCCGGTTCGCCGGCCGCATCGCGGACCGCCGCGAGAAACCGCGCGACGACGGGCGACGGCGCCGCCGCCGCGCCGTCGAACACGAACTCGATGTCGAAGCGGCTCGCAAGCTCGTCGAGCGCGACGAGCCGGACCGTGCGCGGGCAGGTCGGCGACGCGCTTTCCGGCACGAACGCGCAGCCCATGCCGGCCGCGACGAGGCCGATCAGCGTCGGGATGTCGCTGCCGACCTGCGCGATGCGCGGCGTGAAGCCGGCCTGCTGGCACTGCGTCATCAGGAACCGGTGGTGCGCGGCGGAGCGCTGCGCATCGAACCACACGAACGGGGCGTCGGCGACATCGGCCAGCGTGCGCGGCGCGACGAAGCGGCCGCCCGGCGGCGCGGGCATCGCGAGCACGAAGCGGTCGCTCAGCAGCCGCACACCCGTCAGGTGCGGCGCTTCCTCGCGACGCCACGCCATGATCCCGGCGTCGAGCTGACCGCGCATCAGCGCGCTCGCCTGTTCGGCCGACAGCATCGGCGCGATCGACAGTTTCACGTCCGGGCACGCATCGCGAAACGTCTTGAGGACGTTCGCGACGATCGGCAACGGCAGGCAGTTCGGCAGCGCGCCGAGCCGCAGTTCGCCGAGCTGGCCGGCCGCGCTGCGCAACGCACGTTCGCGGCTGTCCTGCAGCATGGCGAGCAGGCCGGTCGCATCCTGCAGGAAGCTCGTGCCGGCCGCCGTGAGCGTGACGCCGGTCGCGCGACGGATCAGCAGCGGCGTGCCGATCGCATCCTCGAGCTCGCGGATCTGCCGCGACAGCGCGGGCTGCACGATGCCGGCCGCGCGGGCGCCGGCCATCACGCTGCCGGCTTGGGCGACGGCGACGAAGTAGCGCAGGTGACGCAGTTCGATCTGGCGCATGTGGTGTCGGTGCGGTCGGGTAGATATGCCTGTGAAGCATAGCAGACGCCATTCGATGGTATTGGAAAGCATGACCGGCCTGCCGTACGATGACCTTCGTTGCTCCCGCGCTTCGTCGCGCGCCGCATGCGTTTCCTTCTTTCCCACTGCGTTCCGTCCCATGCCGCTTCATATCCCGACCCCCTATATCCGTTCGCACATCGCGTCCCGCCGGCTCGGCAAAACCATCCGGCTGAAGCTCGATGCGTTGCAGCCGTCGGGCTCGTTCAAGCTGCGCGGCATCGGCGCCGTCTGCGAGGCGCGTCATGCAGATGGCGCCCGGCGGTTCGTGTCGTCGTCGGGCGGGAACGCGGGCATCGCGGTCGCGTATTGCGGCCGCGAGCTCGGCGTGCCGGTGCGCGTCGTCGTACCGGAAAGCGCGTCGGCCCGGGCGCGCGAGCTGATCCGCGTCGAAGGCGCGGAACTCGTCGTGCACGGGGCAAGCTGGGCCGAGGCGAATGCGTTCGCGCAGTCGACGCTCGACGAGCACGACGCGTTCGTGCATCCGTTCGACGACCGCGTGCTGTGGCAGGGGCACGCGACGATGATCGACGAGATGGCGGCCGTCGGCCCGAAGCCCGACGCGATCGTGCTCGCGGTCGGCGGCGGCGGTCTGCTGTGCGGCGTGCT
The DNA here is from genome assembly GCF_015712225.1 of Burkholderia sp. 9775_39. Taxonomy (NCBI): domain Bacteria; kingdom Pseudomonadati; phylum Pseudomonadota; class Betaproteobacteria; order Burkholderiales; family Burkholderiaceae; genus Burkholderia; species Burkholderia sp. 9775_39. Next base: position 100,420 of record NZ_JACCQC010000003.1, read on the forward strand.
GGAAGGGCTGGTGCGCAACGGCTGGCACGACGTGCCCGTCGTCGCGGCTGAAACGGCAGGTGCCGACTGCTATGCGCGCTCGGTCGCGCAGGGGCGTCCAGTCGAATTGCCGGCCATCGCGAGCATCGCGACGTCGTTGGGCGCGAAGCGGCCGTGTGACGCGGCGGTCGAATGGGCGACGCGTCACGCGATCCATCCGGTCGTCGTGTCCGATGCCGACGCGGTGGCCGCGTCGCTGCGGTTTGTCGATGAACACCGGATCGTCGTCGAGCCCGCGTGCGGCGCGGCGTTGGCCGCGCTGGAGCGGCCGGTGCCGGTGCTTGCGTCGGCGTCCGACCTCGCCGTGATCGTCTGCGGCGGCGTGACCGCGACCGTCGAGCATCTGCAGACGCTGCGCGCGACGTTGCGGTAGGTGAGGGCGCCGGCAAGCAATGCAGTCGCGAGACGGCGGGTCGCCCGAGATTTCGCGTTTGGTGGCTGCGGGTTTGGGCGCGCGTGGTCAACCGCGACGCGTCGACGTTGCGTGCCCGTCAATCTCGCGCGGCCACGTGTCGGCCTGCGCACGGCTGGATAGGCGGGAACGACTTCCGGGAAGGATGCGGCGGGGACGTACCGGCGCGCTCCGCCGCCTATGGGCAGGCGCGACGGTTGGGGCGCGTAGTCAGTTCGCGGCGGGTGCGCTCGCGCCGGACGGTGTGGACGATGCGACCGGGTTGGCGGCAGCCGGCGCAGGCGATGCGCTCGATGGTGCCGGTGCCGGTGCCGGTGCGGACGCGGAGGCGGGTGCCGATGCCGCCGACGAAGGCGCGGACGCAGTGGATGACGGAGTGGCGGTGGCTGGCCGTGCGGCCGGACCCGCAGCAGACGCGGGCGCGGAAACCGGCGCGGCCGTCGAGCCGGAGGTCGACGAGGGTGCCGGCGCGGTGGCCGGACCCGAAGGCGGCACGGGCGCCGAAGCCGGTGCCGCAGCCGACGCGGGAGCCGGAGCCGATACAGGCGCCGAGCCCGTAGCCGAAGCCGGCGCAGGTGCGGAAGCCGCCGCAGGCGCCGGCACCGGCCCGGACGCCGCCGGCGCGGCAGCGCGCATCGCCGCCGGCACCGCGACGGCCGATGCCGCGGCCGGCACGGCATTCGCGCCCGACCCGGGCGTGACACCCGGCACCGAAAGCGGCACCGGCGCCGCGGGCGGCGTCGGCACGACCGGCGTCGTCATTTTCATCGGTTCGCCTTGCGGCGTCGGCGCGGGTTCGGGCAGCGGCGCGACGGGCTCCTTCTCGGCGGCCTTCACGGTCGCGCGGTCGCGCCGCGCCGGGTCGATCTTCAGGAAATGCTCGACGAGATTGAAGAACCGCTCGTAGAACACGCCGGCGGGAATCGTCTCGCTGGCGGTCTTGACGAGCGCATCGTCGCTCGAGCCGATCGGCAGCGACAGCGAGCCGAACACGCTGAGGCCGACGCTGGCCGACGTATTCGACTTCTTCAGCGTGTAGCGGTCCTGCACCGCGTTCACGTACGCGATGCTCGACGAGCCGTCCGCGTTCGCGTCCGCGCACACGACGTGAAACTCGATCACGACGTGCATGTCGTTGCTCGGCTGGAAATTCTTGCTGCCGTCGACCGCGTCGTTGCGCGACGACGACACCACGTAGCCCTGGCTCAGCAGCGCGCGCCGCGCGGCCTCGCAGGCCGCGTCGGATTTCGAGTGGAACGTATGCGCATACGGGCTGCTCGTCGCGTCGAACTGTTCCTGCTGGTAGATCGGCTTGGGCGGCGACGAGCATGCCGCCAGCACGGTCGCGGCCGCGAGCGCGCACGAAACGGAAAACAGGCGAAATCGGTTGTGCATGGCGTCTTTCAGAAGGCTCGGCGAGAGGCGGCGCAAGGGCGGTGCCTGGATGGCGCGCGCGTGCACATCTCGTATGGCCGGGGCGACATTATAGTTTCGTTTGATGTCGCGCTCGCTTCAGCCGGCCGGCGCGCCGCGTGCCGCGGCCAGCAATTGCGCCGTCAGCGGATGGTGTTCGCCGCGCCGGGAGCGGATCGCGTGGATCTCCTCGGTCACGTCGCCCGCGCGCCCGAGCCGCCTGAGCCCGCGCAGCAGCGACGCATCGTTCGCGCCGAGTTCGCTCAGCGCAAACACGCCGAGGCCGCGCGCCGCGAACACGGCCATCAGCGCGCTGTCCTCGAACTCGCCGGCCACGCGCGGCACGATCCGCTCGCTTTCCAGCCACCCGTCGAGGCGCGCGCGCAACGCGGAATGCGCGGTCGGCAGCAGCACGGGCAGCTCGGCGAGGCACTGCGGAAAGCGCTGCCGCGCGGCCGGCGTGACGAGTGCCGCGGGCCCGTACCAGTCGACTGGCGACGCCACGAGCCGCTCGCTCGTCACGCGCAGGTTCGACCCGGACGGCGCGCCCTGGCCGGCCAGCACGAGATCCAGATGATGCAGCGCGAGCTCCGCGAGCAGCGCGTCGTGCTCGCCCTCGTGGCACAGCAGCCGCAGCGTCGGCGTATCGAGCACCGGGGCCAGGAGCGCGTGCGCGGCGAGCTTGGAGATGCCGTCCGCGAGGCCGACCGCGAGCCGCACGGTCGGCTGGCTGGCCGCCGCGCGCACGTCGTCGGGAATCAGCCGGCCCATCTCGAAGATGACTTCCGCGCGCGCGAACGCGGCCTGCCCGGCGTCGGTCATCGCCACGCCGCGCCCGGCCGGGCGCAACAACTGGTGCCCGAGCGATTTCTCCAGCTCGCGCACCTGCGCGCTGATCGTCTGCACGGCCATGTCCAGCCGGGCGGCGGCGCGTGCGAAGCCGCCTTCCTTCACGACGACCCAGAAATAGTACAGATGTCGAAAATTCAGCATCGCAGTGGGGACATATCGAAAAAACCGAACCTGAAATCAGATTCTCTCTGATTTTTTCGAAGTGTGGGGCGGCATATCATCAGGCTTTCCACTTTCGTATCGGCCCTCCCATGGACTACCTGCTGACGCTTGCCACCGACCCCGCCGTCTGGGCCGCGCTCCTGACGCTCGTCGTGATGGAAGTCGTGCTCGGCATCGACAACCTGATCTTCATCTCGATCCTCAGCAACAAGCTGCCCGAAGCGCAGCGCGCACGCACGCAGCGCCTCGGCATCGGGCTCGCGCTGGTGATGCGCCTGGCGCTGCTGGGCAGCGTCGCGTGGATCGCGAGCCTGACCGAACCCGTGTTCACGCTGTTCGACCATGCGTTCTCGTGGCGCGACATGATCCTGCTGTCGGGCGGCCTGTTCCTCGTGTGGAAGGCGACCACCGAAATCCATCACCACGTGTCGCACGACGGCGACGCCGCGGGCGGGGCGGCCGGCGCGGCCGGCCTGACGGTGTGGGCCGCGATCGGCCAGATCGTGATGCTCGACATCGTGTTCTCGATCGACAGCATCGTGACCGCGATCGGCATGACCGAGCACGTTCCGATCATGTTCGTCGCCGTGATCGTCGCCGTGACCGTGATGCTGTTCGCCGCGCAGCCGCTCGCGCGCTTCATCGACCGCAACCCGACGATCGTGATGCTCGCGCTGTCGTTCCTGGTCGTGATCGGCATGACGCTGATCGCCGAAGGGTTCGGGTCGCACGTGCCGAAGGGCTACATCTATGCGGCGATGGCGTTCTCGGCGTTCGTCGAGGGCATGAACATGCTGGCGCGGCGCGCGAAGGCGAAGCGGGCGGCGCACGCGGCACGCGACTGAGCCGGCGCGCGTGACGCCGGCCGCTGCGGCGGCCGGTTCGCGCGCCTCATACGGAATCCGGATGAAATTCGCACGGAAAGGAGAAGCGCGATGAAATGTCCTGTCTGCAAGACGCCCGACCTGCTGATGGCCGAGCGCCAGTCGATCGAGATCGACTACTGTCCGACCTGCCGCGGCGTGTGGCTCGATCGCGGCGAACTCGACAAGCTGATCGCCCGGGAAACCGGCGACGCGCCGGTACGTCGCGACGCCGCGCCCGCACAACACGATACGCATGCGCAGCGCGGCCGTGACGATGGCTGGGGGCGCGATGGTCGTTCGTACGACGAGCGTGACCGGCATGACGGCCGGCGTCGCAAGAAGTCGGTGTTCGACCTGTTCGATTTCGATTGAAGCGGGCGTCCGCGCGCGTGAACGCGTGCGGCCCGATACAAGAAAGCCCCGCCGGCAGCGCGCCGGACGGGGCTTTTTCATGCGCGTCGCGTCAGGGCGCGCATCGGCACTTACGCGTTGCCGGCCGTCACGTCGATGCGGCGCGGACGCGTTTGCTCGCGGCGCGGGATCGTCAGCGTCAGCACGCCGTCGCGCAGGTTCGCGTCGATCCGCGACGTGTCGAGGTCGGCGCTCAGCACGAAGGATCGCGCATAGCGCGTCGCGCGCACTTCCGCATGTCGCACGCGCAGGTCGGCCGGTGTGTCGATGTGCGTCGTGGCTTCGATCGTCAGCGTCGTGTCGTGCACCTTCACGTCGAGATTCTCGCGCGGCACGCCCGGCAGGTCGGCGCGCAGCGTGACGCCGCGTTGATCCTCGACGATGTCGACGGACGGGATGATCGCGGGCCGGCGCGCGGCTTCGGCAGCCGCGGGGTGAACGGTGTCGGTTTGGCGTTCGGCCAGGGTCGGGTTCGTGTTCATGTCGATATCCTGAAGATTACTGAATGGTGATCGCGCGCGGCTTCGCCGCTTCGCGCCGGCCGACGCGAATCAGCAGGCAGCCGTTTTCATAGCGGGCGCTGACCTGGTCGGGGTCCGCGTCGCGCGGCAGTTCGACCACACGGCGGAACGCGCCGTGAAAGCGCTCCTGCGCATACGTGCGCACGTCGTCGCCTTCGCGCGGCGCCGGCTTGCGTTCGCCGCTGATCGTCAGCAGATCCTTGTCGATCGACACGTCGAAGTCGGCCGCGGCCATGCCGGGCGCGAACGCGACGATCTCGATCGCGTCGTCGGTGGCGCCGACGTTGAGCGCGGGAAACGCGCCGGGACGCACCGCGCGGATGCCGGACGGGCGTTCGCCGAGCAGGCTCGCCATCTGCCGCTGCACGCGGGCGAATTCGTCGAACAGATCGTGGCCGAAATGGATACCGCTCATGTTGGTCCTCCTGAACAGGGAACGCGGGAGACGTGACGGCGCGACGCCTGCGGCGGGCGCGACGGGTGGCTCCACTGGGTCGATACGGGGGCGGTGCGTGGTAGTCGGCACTGCCCGACGACGCTTAATTAGTGGCCGCCGTCGCGCATTTCAAGAGGGCATCCGCAATCGGCGTCGACGCAGGTGAGCGGGATTCGATGCGACAATCGCTGCGGCATATCTGCAGACCAACGACACGGGACAACCATGGACATTCGACGTATCGCGATCGTCGGCGCCGGCGTGATTGGCGCGAGCTGGACCGCTTTCTACCTGACGCAGGGTTTCGACGTCGTCGTGACCGACCCGGCGCCGCAAGCCGACGCGCGGCTGCGCGACGCGCTGGCCGCGTTCCTCGGCGAGCGGGCCGCCGAACTTGCCGCGCGGCTGTCGTTCGACGCCGATCTCGTGCGGGCGCTCGACGGCGTCGACTTCGTGCAGGAGAACGGCCCCGAGCGACTCGACCTGAAGCGTGCGCTCTATCGCCAGATGGACGACGTGCTGCCCGCGCACGTGCCGATCGCGTCGAGCTCGTCGGGCCTGAAGATGTCCGACATCCAGACCGCGTGCGCGAAGCATCCGGAACGCTGCCTGATCGCGCATCCGTTCAATCCGCCGCATCTGATCCCGCTCGTCGAGCTGGTCGGCGGCGATGCGACCGGCCAGGACGTGATCGCGCGCGTGAAGCAGTTCTACGATGCGCTCGGCAAGCAGACCATCGTCCTCAACAAGGAGATGACGGGCCACGTCGCGAACCGGCTCGCGGCCGCGTTGTTCCGCGAGGTGTATCACCTCGTCGGCGAAGGCGTCGTGAGCGTCGCCGATGCGGACAAGGCGGTCGCGTGGGGCCCCGGCCTGCGCTGGGGGCTGATGGGGCAGTGCCTGACCTATCACCTCGGCGGCGGCGCGGGCGGGATCGCGCACTTCCTCGAACACCTGTCGGGGCCGATCACGAGCTGGTGGGACGACCTCGGCGCGCCGTCGTTCGATCCGGAGGTCGATCGCAAGCTGAACGACGAGCTGCGCGCGATCCAGGGCGAGCGCTCGATGCAGGAACTGGCGACGGAGCGCGACCGGTTGCTCGTCGAACTGATCGACGCGCGGCGCCGCAGCTTCCTGCCCTGATCCGGCGCGCCGGCTATTGCTGCGACGTCGATTGCGGAGCGGGCGGTGTCTGCGCCAGCCAGCCGGGGTTCGTGGCCTGCACGAGTTCGCGGTTGCGCGCGCGGGTCGCGGCGTTCGGCGGGTAGTTGCCGTCGTTCGTCGGCAGTTCGCCGTCGAGATAGGCCTGCTTGAGCTGGTCGATGACTTCCGCGCGCGTCAGGCCCGGTGTGGGGGCCGCCGCATCGGTCTGGGCAAAGGCGGGGGACAGCAGCGCGGCTGCAGCGGTCGCGACGGCGAATCGCAGGACGTTCTTCATGGCGGGCTCCGATCAAGGGGACGGGTACCGGTGGCGCGCGGCGCGATACCGTGCGTTCCGATGGAGCCCATTGTCGCGAGCGGGTGCTGCGCGGACGATGACGCGTTCCGGGCAAAGCTGTCAGGTGCGGCGGGCGCACCCGTGCGGTGCGCGCGGCGCCGCTACAACTCGGCCGCCGCGGTGATCAGCGTGGCTTCGAGCGCGAGCGTCGAACGCGACGCGGCCGCCGGGCGGTCGATCACGTATTCGAGTTCGCCGAGTTCCGGCAGCCCCGCCTCGAGCCGCGCGAGCCCGGCCGGGATCACGTAGCCGGCGAACGCGCTGACGCCGAGCCCCGCGCTCGCGGCCGCCCGCAATACCGCGATGCTGCTGCTCACGACGGCGATCCGGTACGGTCGCCCGACGGCCTCGAGCGATTCGAGCACGCGGCGGCGCGACACGCTCGGCTCCGGATGCATCGCGAGCGGCAGCACGGCCTCGTGGCCGGTGATCCGCGAATCGGGGCCGGTGCACCAGTACAGCGGTTCGCTGCGGATCACGCGGCCGCGCCGGCTGCCGGCGATGCGTTTCGCGAACACGAGATCGTGCCGGCCTTCGTCGAGCGCGTCGAACAGGTCGCCCGACAGCCCGGTCGAGATCGCGAGCTCGACGTCCGGGTTGCGCTGCACGAAGCTCGCGAGCGCGGCCGTCAGGTGCGCCGACGCGAAATCCTCCGACATCGCGAGCCGCACCTTGCCCGACAGCGGCGGCCCGCATACCGACGTGACGGCCTCGTCCATCAGTTCGAGGATGCGCACCGCGTAGCGGAACAGCGCGTCGCCGTGCTGCGACAGGTGCACGTTGCGCGTGTCGCGCTCGAACAGCGGCCGGTCGAGCAGCTCCTCGAGGCGGCGGATATGCTGGCTGACGGTCGATTGCGACAGGTTCACGCGCTCGGACGCGGCGGTGAAGCTGCCGGACTGGGCGACGGCGACGAAACTGCGCAGCAGCTCGGGCGGTAACGGACGCATTGCTAAATCCACTGAATCGGTTTCGACAACTTCATAAATGGCCGGATTTTGCGGCGCTAGTATCGGATCACGCGCCAGTGCGGCCTCCGCGAACGAGGGCGCCGGGCGCGTAGCCCGTGTCGCGCCGCCGGCTGCTTCGGTCAGTCTAAGCCATCCGGCGTCCGGCCCGAAACCGCATCATCCCATCGACCCCGAGAACGTGCTCGCACGACGAGCCGCCGGGCCGCGGCGCCCTGCCGCAGGAGACAGACAGTCCGCCCGGGATCGGCGTGCGGGCCTGACTCCCGCACGCGTCAGGCGCCCGTCACGAAGAGACTGGAGACGACTCATGATCATCTACGGAACCGCGCTGCTGGCGTTCTGCCACCTGGCCGGACTGTTCCTCGGCGACCTGCTCGGCAGCGCGATCGGCGTGAAGACCAACGTCGGCGGCGTCGGCATCGCGATGCTGCTGCTGATCTGCCTGCGCTTGTGGCTGCACCGGCGCGGCTGGCTGCCGAAGGAGACCGAGGCCGGCGTCGGTTTCTGGGGCGCGATGTACATCCCGGTCGTCGTCGCGATGGCCGCGAACCAGAACGTCGTCGCCGCGTTGAAGGGCGGCCCGGTCGCGCTGCTGGCCGCCGTCGGCGCGGTCGCGATCTGCGCCTGCTGCATCGCGGTACTCGTGCGCATGGGGCGCGACGACACGGCCTTCTCGGGCGTGCCGCAATTCGAAGAACAGTGACGGAGGCCGCCATGCTGCAGATGCTCGAAAAAGTCGTCGCCCACAACGGGCTCGTCGCGTCGTTCGCGCTGGTCGGCCTGATCATGTGGCTGTCGTCGATCGCGTCGCGCAAGCTCACGTTCGGCCGCGTGCACGGCTCGGCGATCGCGATCGTCATCGGTCTCGTGCTCGCCTACGTCGGCGGCGCATTTACCGGCGGCGAGAAGGGGCTGGCCGACGTCAAGCTGTTCGCCGGCATCGGCCTGATGGGCGGCGCGATGCTGCGCGATTTCGCGATCGTCGCGACCGCGTTCGAAGTGCAGCCGACCGAGGCGCGCAAGGCCGGGCTCGTCGGCGTCGTGTCGCTGCTGCTCGGCACCGTGCTGCCGTTCATCGTCGGCGCCTGCATCGCGCGCGCATTCGGCTACACCGACGCGGTCAGCATGACGACGATCGGCGCGGGCGCCGTCACCTACATCGTCGGGCCCGTCACCGGCGCGGCGATCGGCGCGAGTTCCGACGTGATCGCGCTCAGCATCGCGACCGGGCTCGTGAAGGCGATCATCGTGATGGTCGGCACGCCGGTCGCGGCCAACTTCATGGGCCTGAAGACGCCGCGCTCCGCGATGATCTTCGGCGGGCTGGCCGGCACCGTCAGCGGTGTGAGCGCGGGCCTTGCCGCGACGGATCGCCGGCTCGTCCCGTACGGCGCGCTGGTCGCCACGTTCCATACCGGCATCGGCTGCCTGCTCGGGCCGTCGCTGCTGTTCTTCACGACGCGCGCGCTGGTCGGCGGGTAGGGCGATGCGACGCGGCCCGCGTGCGGGCCGCCCATCCATCGCGGCGTCCTCTGAGTCGCATTCTGCAACTTCATCAATCGACAGCGGCGCCAGGCTTAGAATGCCGCTGAACCCTCGAAGCGGAGAACTGTTCATGACGGGATGGAATCACGCGCGGCAGGCGCGCGATGCACGCCTCGCGGCCGGCGCGGCTTACGCGCAAGGCAAGCGGGTCGATGCGCGCGACACCGTCGCGCTGCTCGAAGCGGTGCTGCGGCCCGGCGACCGCGTGTGCCTCGAAGGCGACAACCAGAAGCAGGCCGACCTGCTCGCGACGGCGCTCGCCGACGTCGACAGCGCGAAGATCCACGACCTGCACATGGTGCAGTCGGGCGTCGTGCTGCCCGAGCATCTCGACGTGTTCGAGCGCGGCATCGCGAAGCGGCTCGACTTCGCGTATTCGGGCCCGCAGTCGCAACGCATCGCGAAGCTGCTGTTCGGCGGCAAGATCGCGCTCGGCGCGGTGCATACCTATCTCGAACTGTTCGCCCGCTACTTCATCGACCTCACGCCGCAGGTCGCGTTGATCGCCGCCGTGAGCGCCGATCGCGACGGCAACCTGTACACCGGCCCGAACACCGAGGACACGCCGACCGTCGTCGAGGCCACCGCCTTCAAGGACGGCATCGTGATCGCGCAGGTCGACCGCATCGTCGACAAGGTGCCGCGCGTCGACATCCCGGGCGATCGCGTGCATTTCGTCGTCGAGGCCGGCCGGCCGTTCTACGTCGAGCCGCTGTTCACGCGCGATCCGGCCGCGATCACCGAAACGCAGATCCTCACCGCGATGCTCGCGATCAAGGGCATCTACGAGCCGTACGGGATCAGGCGCCTGAACCACGGGATCGGCTTCAACACGGCCGCGATCGAGCTGCTGCTGCCGACCTACGGCGAAAAGCTCGGGCTGAAGGGCAAGGTCTGCACGCACTGGGCGCTCAACCCGCATCCGACGCTGATTCCCGCGATCGAATCGGGCTGGGTCGAGCAGATCCACTGCTTCGGCTCCGAGGTCGGGATGGACGACTACATCCGCGCGCGCTCCGACGTGTGGTTCACGGGCCCCGACGGGTCGCTGCGCTCGAACCGCGCGTTCTGCCAGACGGCCGGCCTCTATGCGTGCGACATGTTCATCGGCTCGACGCTGCAGATCGACCTGTCCGGCCACTCGTCGACGGTCACGGCCGAGCGGATCGCCGGCTTCGGCGGCGCGCCGAACATGGGCAGCGACGCGCGCGGCCGGCGCCATCCGAGCGAGCCGTGGCTGAAGGCCGGCGCGGAAGCCGACCCCGACACGCCGGCGGCGCTGCGGCGCGGCCGCAAGCTGGTCGTGCAGATCGGCGAGACGTTCGGCGACAAGAACGTGCCGATGTTCGTCGAGAAGCTCGACGCGCTGAAGCTCGCGGACAAGCTGCAGCTCGACCTCGCGCCGATCATGGTCTATGGCGACGACGTCACGCACATCGTCACCGAGGAAGGGATCGCGAACCTGCTGATGTGCCGCGACAAGGACGAACGCGAGCACGCGATCCGCGGCGTCGCCGGCTATACCGACGTCGGCCGCGGCCGCGACCGGAAGATGGTCGAGCGGCTGCGCGAGCGCGGCGTGATCCGCCGCCCGGAGGATCTCGGCATCGATCCGCTCGACGCCGACCGCCGCTGGCTCGCCGCGCGGTCGATCAAGGATCTGGTGCACTGGTCGGGCGGGCTCTATGCGCCGCCGGCCCGGTTCCGCAACTGGTGAGGAAGAGGGCATGGAACAGTTGAACTATCGCTTCACCGCGCGCGAACGCGCGAAGGGCGAGCAGGCCGCGGCGCTCGTCGGCGTGGTCGCGTCCGGCAATCTCGAGGTGCTCGTCGAGCGCGTGCTGCCGGGCAACGAATGCGAGATCGACATCCGCACCGCGGCCGTCGGTTTCGGCGCGGTCTGGCAGGCGGTCGTATCGGATTTCGTCGAACGGCGTACGCCGGGCGGCCTGAAGCTGTCGATCAACGACGGCGGCGCGCGGCCCGACATGGTGTCGCTGCGGCTCGCGCAGGCCGTGCGCGCGATCGAGGGGGACGCATGACGAACGACGTGATCCACGACGCACCGGCGTTCGTCGCAAACGCGGCGAGCTGGTACGAAGCGTCGGCGCGACAGCGCATCGACGGGCTGCTCGACGCAGGCAGTTTCACGGAGTTCCTCGGGCCGGCCGAGCGCGTGACGAGCCCGCACCTGCCGCTGTTCGCGCTGCCGCAGCAGTTCGACGACGGGATGGTGGTCGGGCACGGCCGGCTCGACGGCCGGCCCGTGTTCGTCGCCGCGCAGGAGGGCCGTTTCATGGGCGGCGCGTTCGGCGAAGTGCACGGCGCGAAACTCACCGGGTTGCTGCGCGCCGCGCGCGAAGTCGGCAAGCCGGTGCTGATCCTGTTCGATACGGGCGGCGTGCGGTTGCAGGAAGCGAATGCGGGCGAGCTCGCGATCGCCGAGATCATGCGCGCGCTCGTCGACGCGCGGGCCGCCGGCGTGCCGGTGATCGGGCTGATCGGCGGGCGCGCGGGCTGCTACGGCGGCGGCGGATTGCTCGCCGCGTGCTGTTCGGCGCTCGTGGTGTCGGAGCAGGGGCGCATCAGCGTGTCGGGTCCCGAAGTGATCGAGACCAATCGCGGCGTCGAGGAATTCGACTCGAAGGATCGCGCGCTGATCTGGCGCACGATGGGCGGCAAGCATCGGCGCTTGATCGGCGGCGCCGATCGCTACGTGGCCGATACGCCGGACGCGTTTCGCGCGGCCGCGCTCGATCTGATCGGCCGCGCGCCGCCGTTCGATGCGGCGATGCTGCGCGCGGAACAGGCGCGTCTCGAAGCGCGGGTCGAACGGTTCGGCGGCTGCAACGATGCGCTCGACGTGTGGCGTGCGCTCGGGGCCGGTCGGCCGGAAGCGATTCCCGGAATGTCCGACGATGAATTCGCGAAGCTGGCCGATCAACTGCAGGAGCCCCAGCATGACGCTCGATGAAGTACTGAACTCGCTGTTTCCCGCCGGCCATTCGATTGCGCGCAATGGCGGCTTGCTGACGGGCCACGCGGCATTGGCCGGCACGCGCGTCGACGTGATCGGCGTGGCCGACCGCCTGCCGTTCGGCATCGACGAGGCGCTGACGCTCGCGTCGTGCGTGCTCGACACGATCGCGCGTGGCGGCGACACGCCGATCCTCGTGCTGGTCGACAGCGACAGTCAGCGGATGAGCAAGCGCGACGAACTGCTCGGCCTGAACGAAGGGCTGTCGCATCTCGCGAAGTGCCTGATGCATGCGGATCTCGCCGGGCACCGGACGATCGGCGTGCTGTACGGCCACACGGCCGCCGGCGCGTTCATCGCGACCGCGCTCGCGACGCGCACGCTGCTCGCGGTGCCGGGCGCCGAGCCGGAGGTGATGGACCTGCCGTCGATGTCGCGCGTGACCAAGCTGCCGATCGACGTGCTGAAGGAGATGGCGCGTTCGACACCGGTATTCGCGCCGGGGCTCGACAACCTCGTAAAGATGGGCGCCGTCGACGCCGTGCTCGATCCGTCCCGCGCGCTCGACGCGCAGGTCGGCGGATGGCTCGGCAAGCCGGCCGAGCGCATCGACCGGCGCGCGGCGCGCGGCCGGCCGGTCGCGACGGACGTCGCCGCCCGCGTCGAGGCACTCGCGCGTGCCGCACGCTGAGCTGCCGCTGCGCCGCCACACGCTCGTCACGCTGACGGCGGCCGGGTGGGGCGCGGCATTCGCCCGCGACCCCGCGCTCGCCGGTGATCCGCTCGTGCGTGCATGGGCCGAACGCGGCTGGCCGCTGATCGTGCGTCGCGCGTCGCCGGATGAAGCCGATGCCGGCCGCGTGCCGCTCGGCCTGCCGTTGCCGCCGTCGGCGGGCAAGCGGCGCATCGCGCTGAACGCGGCCGCCGGCGCGCTCGCGACGATCGGCCCGCTGCCGACCTTGACGGACGTACTCGCCGCCGCGCCCGCGGCATGGCATGCGCCGCTGCACGAGCTCGCGGCGCTCGGCGCACGCTGCGGCGTGCAGGGTCGCGTGTTCGGCAGCCTCGCCTGGCAGGCGCTGACGGGCGAGCCTTACCTCGGCGCCTCGTCCGATCTCGATATCGTGTTTCGGCTGCCGGATCCCGCATCGCTCGCCCCGTTGCTCGACGGCCTCGCGGCGATCGACGCGCGCGCACCGATGCGCATCGACGGCGAACTGCTGCGCGCCGACGGCGCGGGCGTCAACTGGCGCGAACTGCACGCGCGGTTGCCCGAAGTCGCGGTGAAGACCGCGATTGAGGTCGAATTGATGCGCGCCGACGCCTTCACCGGAGGCCCGCGATGACCGCACGGGCTGCCTGCCGCGTAGCGGCGCCGTCCGATGCCGAACGCATCGCGGCGCTGGCCGAGCGCAGCCTCGTGCTCGAGATCGACACCTATCCGAAGCCGGGCCTCGTCAGCCACGTCGACACCGGCAGTCACACGGACATGGATGCCGCGACGTTCGCGCGCAGCGCCGCCGTGCTGCGGCCGTACTTCGCGGAACTCGCCGACGCGGGTGCGCGCGACGCCGACATGGCCGTGCTGCGGAAGATCGGCCTGCGCGCCGAGCACGCGATGCTCGCCGCGACCGGCGGCGTCAATACGCATCGCGGCGCGATCTTCGGGCTCGGGCTGCTGTGCGCGGCCGCCGGCCGGCGCGCGATGCCGGGCGCGGTGCCGGCCGGGACGACGCTTGGCGCGTTCGTGTCGCGCCGGTGGGGCGTCGAGATCCTCGGCGGCCCGCGTTTGCCGGACAGCCACGGCGAGCGCGCGAGCCGGCGCTACGGTGTCGGCGGTGCGCGTCGTGAGGCGGCCGACGGCTTTCCGACCGTGTACGCGGTCGGATTGCCGGCGCTGCGCCGCGCCCGGCGCGACCTGCCGGACGATCCGGAAGCCGCGCGGGTCGCCGCGTGTTTCGCGCTGATCGCCGCGCTCGACGACACGAATCTGCTGCACCGGGGCGGGCAGGACGGCCTCGATTTCGCCCGCGTGACTGCCCGTGCGTTCGTCGCGTGCGGCGGCGTGCGGGCGCGCAACTGGCGGCTGCGCGCGACGGCCGCGCATCGTGCGTTCGTGGCGCGCCGGCTGAGCCCGGGCGGGGCGGCCGACCTGCTCGCGATGAGCGTGTTCGTCGATGCGCTCGAAGCCGAACGGGACGCGCGATGACGCTGGCCATCCTGTGCTCGGGCCAAGGCGCGCAGCGCGCCGACATGTTCGACCTCACTGGGTCGGCGCCGCAGGCCGATGCACTGTTCGCGCATGCGGGCCGGCTGCTCGGCGACGATCCGCGCATGTGGGTCCGGCAGGCCGGGCCCGATGCGCTGCGGGACAACCGTGCCGCGCAGATCCTCTGCACGGTCCAGGCACTCGCGGCGGCCGCGCTGCTCGACGCGGTGTGGCCGCGCCGACGCTGTGTCGCCGGCTACAGCGTCGGCGAGGTCGGCTCGTGGAGCGTCGCGGGGATGATCGGGCCGCACGACGCGCTCGACCTGACCGATGCGCGGGCGCGCGCGATGGATGCCGCGAGCAGCGGCGACGAGCGGATGGTGTTCGTGCGCGGCCTGACGCGCGTGCAACTGGCGCAGTTGTGCGACGGTCGCGACGCGGCCATCGCGATCGCGAACCCCGGCGATGCGTTCGTGGTCGCCGGGCGGCATGCCGATGTCGATGCCGTGGCCGACGACGCGCAGCGCGCCGGCGCGCTGCGCGTCGCGCCCGTCTGCGTGCGGATCGCGTCGCACACGCGCCGGCTGGCCGCCGCCGTGCCGGCATTCCGCGCGACGCTGGCCGCGACGCGCGTGCGCCGGCCGCTGCCCGGCACGCGGCTGTTCTCGGGAATCGACGGCGCGTCGGTGCTTGATGTCGATACGGGCCTCGACAAGCTCGCGCGGCAGATCGCGGAGCCGGTCGAGTGGGCAGCCTGCCTCGCCGCGTGCGTGGAAGCCGGCGCCACCGCGTTTCTCGAACTCGGCCCGGGGCGCGCGCTGGCCGAGATGGCGGGCGGCGCGTATCCCGCGTTGCCGGCGCGCAGCCTCGCGGATTTCCGTTCGGTCGACGGCGTGACGAGTTGGCTCGCGCGCGTCGCAGCCGGCTGATCGACGGGGTGAAACCGGCGTGAAACCCGGTCGCCGCGCCCTTGTTTTGCCCGGTGTGTTGCGCCGGCGCAGCAGCGTCGCAGCCGCCCCTTGTCACGCGAATTGGCGCCGCTACAATGGCGCCCGCCATGAGACCAGCCGCCTTCTTTCTCGCCGCGCTTTGCTGCACGACGAGCGTCCACGCCAGCCAGATTCCGTCCGACGCTGCATCGGTCGGCACGTACTTTTCGTATGACAACGCGGCGGCCGACGCGACCGTCGATCTGATCGAACAGGCCCAGCGCCGCGTGCTGCTGGCCGGCTATGCGCAGGTGCCGCCGGCTGTCGCGAGCGCGCTGCGCGCGGCCCGCGCGCGGGGGATCGAGGTACGCGTCGTGCTGGTGCGCCCGCCGCGCGCGGGGAAGTACAGCGGCGCCGGTTATCTCAAATCCGCCGGTATCGACGTCGCGATCGATTCGCGGCATGGCGGCCCCGCGTCGCGCTTCTTGATCGTCGACGACAGCGTCGCGCTGACGACGCTGTCCGACGGCGCGGCCGCGCAGGCCGACACGGTGAACGTGTTCCGGCGCGCGCCCGAACTCGCGCAGTCCTACGCGCAGTCGTTCTGGCGGCTGTACCGGCAGGCCGGCGGCCTCTGACCCTTTCCTGCGGCGACCCGTGCGCCGGTATGACCCTGCTTGCATCGGCGCGACCGATGAACCATCCTCGTTGACAGGCGCCGACGCGGCTTTCGCTCGTCCGGTGCAACGGCAGGGAGCCGATCGTGACCGAAAGCAGTTTTGCCGATCGCGCCGATGCCGGCCGCCAACTGGCCGATGCGTTGCGCGAATACGCGGGGCGAAGCGATGTCGTCGTGCTCGCGTTGCCGCGCGGCGGCGTGCCCGTCGCGTATCCGGTCGCATGCGCGCTGCGCGCGCCGCTCGACGTGCTGGTCGTGCGCAAGCTCGGCGTGCCGTTCGATCCCGAGCTCGCGATGGGCGCGATCGCGACGGGCGGCGCGACGCATCTGCAACGGTCGGTGATCCGCGCGATGGACGTATCCGATGCGCAACTCGCCGACGTGATCGCGCGCGAGACGGCCGAACTGCAACGCCGCGAAGCGCTGTACCGCGGCGCGGTGCCGCCGCTGGCGGTGGACGGACGCATCGCGATCGTCGTCGACGACGGCGTCGCGACCGGCGCATCGATGCGCGTTGCGCTGCAGGCGCTGCGCGAGCGCCACCCGGCGCGCATCGTCGCGGCGGTGCCGGTCGCGCCGGCGGCCGCGGCGCATGCGTTCGACGGGCTGGCCGATGCGTTCGTCACGGTGTCGCAGCCGCTGCGGTTCTTCGGGATCAGCCAGTTCTACGCGCGCTTCGAGCAGACGAGCGACGACGAGGTGCGCGCGCTGCTCGACGCGGCCCGTCCCTGACGCGCCATCAGTTTCGCGTGGTCCGGCGCGGGCGCGGTCGGCCGGCTTCCGCCGCCGCGAACACGCGCTGCAGCGCCGGATGGACGTTGCCGTGCCAGCGCGGCCCCGTAAACAACCCGTAGTGATCGCAATCGTCGATGTCGACGCGATGGCGCTCGTCGGTCGACAGGCCGCTGCACAGCTCGAGCGCCGCATGCGTCTGGCCGGCGCCGGTAACCGCGTCGCGGGCGCCTTCGACGGTCAGCAGCGCGACGTCGCGCAGCGCCGCCGGGTCGACGCGCCGGCCGTGCACGCGCCACGCACCGGTCGCGAGCAACATGCGCTGGAACACGACGTCGACCGTGTCGAGAAAATAGTCGGCCGGCATGTCGAGCAGCGCCGTGTATTCGCGCAGCGCACGCCGCGCGTCGGCAAGCCCGGTCATGTCGAAGCGGGAAGCCGCCAGCGCGTAGGTCTCGATCAGCGTCAGGAAGCGTTGCGGATACAGGAGCGCGATCTCGCCCTGTTGCAGATAGGTCGGAAACACGTGGCGGCCGTGCCCCGCGAAGCCGGGCGGCACGATGTCGATCAGGTGGCGCCGGCACCAGTCGAGCGAATGGGCGGCGGCCGCGGCGCCGAGCGCGCTCGGGTTCAGGCGGGCATCGATCGGACCGCCGATCAGCGTGATACTCGCGGGCGGCGCAAGGCCGCGCGCGGCGCGCAGCGCGAGTGCGCCGAGTGCCGGTACGGTCGCCTGGCATACGGCGACGACGTGTAGCGGCCGATCGTCGTGCTGGAGGGTGCTGACGAAGCCGTCGAGCATCGCGACGTATTCGTCGAGCCCGAAACGGCCTGCCGCGAGCGGCACGTCGCGCGCATTGCGCCAGTCGGTCACGCAGACGTCGCCATCGGCGAGCAGCGTTTCGGCGGTTTCGCGCATCATCACGGCCGCGTGCCCGACGAGCGGCGCGCACAGCAGCACCGTGCGGTGCGCATCGGCGTGCGCGAAGCGCCGCAGGTCGCAAAACGGGGTGTGCGCGACGATCTGCTCGCTGACGGCAGGCCACGCGAGGTCGAAGCCCGGCGGCGCGGCCTGCGGCCCGAGCAGCGGTTCGAACAGGTCGTCGTAGCACGATGACGCGGCGTGCGGCAGCGACGCTGCGGGCCATGCGTCGAACGCGTAGCGCGTCGCCGCGCGCCATGCGCGCATCCATTCCCGCTGCTGCTCGACGACGGCATACCACATGGCGGACCCTGGGGCGGAAGAAGCGTGAATCTCCATTATGGTCACAGTGGCCGGGCAGCGGGAGCCCGGTGCGCGGCCGGCTGATGCACATCAAGCGCACGGGCACGCTAGGCATTGCCGCGCGCCGCTGCTACAGTCGTCAGTCCCATTCCCTCGAAGCGGAGCGTTCGCGATGAAGCTGATCGGCATGCTGGATTCCCCGTTCGTGCGCCGCGTCGCCATTTCGGCGAAGCTGCTCGACCTGCCGTTCGAACACGAGTCGATCTCGGTGTTCCGTCATCTCGAGCGGTTCAGGACGCTCAACCCGGCCGTCAAGGCGCCGACGCTCGTGACCGACGGCGGCGCGACGCTGCTCGATTCGTCGCTGATCGTCGACTATCTCGACCACCTGGCCGCGCCGGAGCGGCGCCTGCTGCCCGACGCCGTCGAGGCCCGGCTGCGCGCGCTGGTGCCGATCGGGTTCGCGCTGGCCGCGGCCGAGAAAACCGTGCAGGTCGTCTACGAGCAGGCGCTGCGCCCGTCGGACAAGCAGCACGAACCGTGGGTCGATCGCGTGCTGAGCCAGCTCGAAGGGGCATACGGCGCGCTGGAACCACTGGTCGCGGCCACCCGCGGCTGGTTCGGCGGTGCGCGATTGCTGCAGTCGGACGTGACCGTCGCGGTGGCGTGGCGCTTCACGCAGTTCATGGCGGCCGACTATCCGGTGCTCGCGCGGATCGATCCGGCCCGTTATCCGGCGCTCGCCGCGCATTCCGCGCGGGCGGAAGCGCTGCCGGCCTTCGTCGACACGCCGCTCGTCTAGGCTTCGAAGCGGGGCGCCGGGCTGTCGCACGCCGCTGTCGGCGGCCGCGCGGCCTTGTCCGGCAAGCCGCGGCCGATTGTTCTCAACGGCTGACAAGTGACTTCGCATTCGCGCTGTTTATCCGGACCCGACCGATCCCTAGAATCCACTCCATCAAATCACGCATTGCCAGATGGAGCCGATGATGAAAGCCCTGATCGAATCGAGCCTGTACCACCCGTCCGTCGTGTTGCCGCTTGCCGCGCTGACGCAACTGATGGTCGAGCGCGATTTCAATCTCGGCCAGGTCGGGTTGATCATGGCCACGCGCGGTGCCCAGGCGGCGGTGTCGCGCTCGCGTGCGCTGATCTTCTGCCGCCATTGCGAAGCGCGCGCGTGAAGGCATCCGCATCGGAAGGATGAAAAAAAGCCCGGCCGGCGCAAGCCGGTCGGGCGGATCGGTTTCGATCGAGCCCCGGCTTCGGCCGGGGCTTTTTCATGGGGTGACGCTCACGCGCGGGCGGGAGTCGCGACGCCGTAGATTTCCGGTTCGTCGTCCTCCTCGCGCAACTGGCGCGCGAGCTGGTGCGCTTCGCGGCGCGTCGCGACGGCCGGCGGCGAGCCCTTCAGCGGCTGGCGCGCGGTTTCGGCGAGTGCGACGACCGACACGATGCCGATCAACGCGGCGCCCATCATGTAGTACGCGGGCATCATCAGGTTGTGCGTCACGTCGACGAGCCACGCGGTGACCAGCGGCGTCGTGCCGCCGAACAGCGACACCGACACGTTGAAGCCGATCGCGAGCGCGCCGTAGCGGATCTCGGTCGGGAACAGCGCGGGCAGCGCCGACGGCATCACGCCGGTGAAGCACGACAGCAGCACGCCGAGGATCAGCAGACCGCCGAACACCGACGCGGTGGTGCCCGCATGGATCAGCATCAGCGACGGGATCGACAGCGCCAGCAGGCCCACGCAGCCGGCGAGCATCACCGGCTTGCGGCCGACCTTGTCCGACAGGCGGCCGGCGTACAGCGTCATCGGCATCATCAGCACCATCACGATCAGCACCAGCACGAGGCTGTGCGATTCGTCGAAGTGCAGCGTCGACGACATGAAGCTCGGCAGGTACGACAGCACCATGTAGTCGGTCACGTTGAAGATCAGCACGAGGCCCACGCACAGCAGCAGTGCACGCCAGTTGCGCAGCAGCGTTTCGCGGAAGCGCGCCTTCGGCACGGCCTTGTCCTGCGCTTCGCGCTCTTCGGCCTGGCGCTTGAATGCCGGCGTTTCCTCGAGCTTCATCCGGATGTAGAGACCGATCAGGCCGAGCGGGCCGGCGATCAGGAACGGCACGCGCCAGCCCCACGACAGCAGCGCTTCCTGCGACAGCGACGCGGTGAGCAGCGCGACGACGCCCGCGCCCAGCACATAGCCGATCAGCGTGCCGAACTCCAGGAAGCTGCCCATGAAGCCACGGCGCTTGTCGGTCGAGAACTCGGCGATGAAGGTCGCCGCGCCGCCGTATTCGCCGCCGGTCGAGAAGCCCTGCACGAGGCGGGCGACGAGCAACAGGACCGGGGCCATGATGCCGATCGACGCATAGCTCGGAATCAGGCCGATCGCGAAGGTGCCGACGGCCATCATGATCATCGTCGCGGCGAGCACGCGCTGGCGGCCGATGCGGTCGCCGAGCGGGCCGAACACCATGCCGCCGAGCGGGCGCACGAGGAACGCGGCCGCGAACGTGCCGAAGGTCGCGAGCAGCTGCGCGGACGGGCTGCTGGACGGGAAGAACACCTTGCCGAGCGTGACGGCGATATAGCTGTAGACGCCGAAGTCGAACCATTCCATCGCGTTACCGATGGCCATCGCGCTGACGGCGCGCTTGAGCAGGCTCTGGTCGACGACGGTGATGTCGTCCGCGGCGAGCGGGGCCTCGCCGGACGACGAAGCGGGGGAAGAGACAGCGGTCGGGCTGACGTGTGTTGCGGTCAAGGTCATGCACTCCTTTGACAGCGCCGGAACGGGCGGGCCGTCCGACACGGTTTGCCGGCGAGCGCGGCGTCGTGTGCTGCGCGTCGGGGCAGACCATTAAGCACTTACTGCACAGGAGGCAGTAACGGGCTGCAAGGGGCTGCTTCGACGCGGGCCCGGTGGGCCGTCGCGACAGTGCGCTCATGAAGAATGGGCCGCGTGATGCAGGCGGCGGATGCCGGTGCGGACGAGGTGTCCGGCGTGCCGGCAACGCCCCGGAGGGGCAGCGAAACGAGAAAAGCGGGCCTGTCGGGCGGGCTTTCCTGTGGATGCAATTTCGATCGAGGCACCGGCCCGCAGCGTGCGGACGGACTTCTCTCAAAATCGAAAAGACAGAGATTGAATGTTGAAACAGGCGACATGATAGCACGATGACGGACGATCGTGCAAATTGCCGGGAGTCGCCCGTCTGGCGGGGCCTCCGGCGCGCCCCGCTCGGGTATGATCGGCGGCGCGCGGCGCGGCCGTGCCGCCCGTCGCGACGGGGCTGAATTCGCGAGGAACCGGATGACCGAACTGATCAGGATCGCGGCGCTGTTCGCCGCTACCGCGCTGGCCGAAATCGTCGGCTGTTACCTGCCGTGGCTCGTGCTGAAGGCCGGGCGTCCGGCCTGGCTGCTGGTGCCGGCCGCGCTGTCGCTCGCGCTGTTCGCGTGGCTGCTGACGCTGCACCCCAGTGCGGCGGGGCGCACGTATGCCGCGTACGGCGGCGTGTACATCGCGGTGGCGCTGGTCTGGCTGCGGGTGGTCGACGGCGTCGCGCTGACCCGCTGGGACGTGGCCGGCGCGGTGCTCGCGCTCGGCGGGATGGCCGTCATCGCGCTGCAGCCGCGCGCGTAAGCGCGGCCGCGGCGCGGGGCGCGTGCGTCAGGCCGCTTCGGCGGTATCCGTGTCGGCGGGCTGGCGCCACACGCAGGTGCCCTTGACCGACTTGTCGAGTTCGTCGAGCTGAGCCTGGTGCGCGGCCAACTCGTCGTCGCTTGCGACCACTACAGGCAGGTCGAGCGCGGCGAGCGACACGCGCTTGCCGTTCGCGGCGCCGCCGTCGGCGCTCGCGTCGTCGAGCATGTCGATCACGAGGCTGTCCTGGCCGCGCGTCATCGCGAGATACACCTCGGCGAGCAGCTCCGAGTCGAGCAGCGCGCCGTGCAGCGTGCGGTGCGCGTTGCTGATGCCGAAGCGGTCGCACAGCGCGTCGAGCGAGTTGCGCTTGCCGGGGAACATCTGCTTGGCCTGCACCAGCGTGTCGATCACGCCGCCGCAATGCTCGGTGAACGGCGGCAGGCCGAGCCGCGCGAATTCGGCGTCGAGGAAGCCCAGGTCGAACGGCGCGTTGTGGATGATCAGCTCGGCGTCCTTCACGAAGTCGAGGATCTGGTGGGCGACTTCCGCGAATTTCGGCTTGTCGCTCAAGAATTCGGTCGTGAGGCCGTGCACTGCCAGTGCGCCCGGATCGCTGTCGCGCTCGGGGTTCACGTAGAAGTGCAGGTTGTTGCCGGTGAGCCGCCGGTTCAGCAGCTCGACGCAGCCGATTTCGATGAGGCGGTCGCTCGTGCGGGCGTTCAGGCCGGTGGTTTCGGTATCGAGAATGATCTGGCGCATATCGGGAAAAGCAACAAAAACAGGAGAGGGCGGCCGCGGTTCAGGCGGCCAGCGATTCGACGCCGCGATTCGCGAGCGCGTCCGCGCGCTCGTTTTCGGGATGGCCCGCGTGACCCCTGACCCAGCGCCACTCGATCTCGTGCTGCGCGACGAGCGCGTCGAGCCGCTTCCACAGGTCGGCATTCTTCACGGGCGTCTTCGCCGCGGTGACCCAGCCTTTCTTCTTCCACCCGTGGATCCACTCGCTGATGCCCTTCTGCACGTATTGCGAGTCGGTATGCACGATCACCCGGCACGGCCGCTTCAGCGCTTCGAGCGCGGCGATCACGCCCATCAGCTCCATGCGGTTGTTGGTCGTGTTCGGCTCGCCGCCGAACAGTTCCTTTTCCTGACTGCCGTAGCGCAGCAGGGCGCCCCAGCCGCCGGGGCCGGGGTTGCCCTTGCAGGCGCCGTCGGTATAGATGTCGATGGTGTCGGTTGTCATGAACGTTCTTGGTGGGTGGTCGGGGAGGCCGCCGGCGTCAGGCCCGGTGCGAGCACGGGCTTCTTCATCTTGATCGGGCCGACGAGGCGCATGCCGCGCACGCGCTTGACGGCCGTCACCATGTAGACGGCGCCGAAGATCGGCCACCAGCGGTCGCCGGCGGCCTCCATGAAGCCGTAGCGGGCCAGCCACTTGTCGGTGGCGAGCGGCGGCCGGTAGCAGCCGAAGCGGCCGCGTTCGAGGTCGAAGCCGAGCAGCTTGATCCAGTCCTTGAGCCGGATGAACGCGATCTGGTCGCGCGTGGCCGGCACGAACGGGCGGTTCGCCATGCGCCCGAACGACTGCCGCATGCCCCACAGGCTCAGCGAATTGAAGCCGGTGATCACGAGCTGGCCTTCCGGCATCAGCACGCGCTCGGCCTCGCGCAGCAGACGGTGCGGGTCGGACGTGAATTCGAGCGTGTGCGGCATCACGATCAGGTCGACGCTCTGCGACTCGAACGGCAGGTCGAGCAGGTCGCACCACGTCGTGCTGCGATCGGCGGGCGCGTGGGCCGCCGTGTGTGCTTCGCGCGCCCACGGATACTGGTACGGCGCGCTCGCGCCGCTCGCCGGGTCGAGCACGAGGCCGCGATACGGCATGCGGTTCTCGCGCAGCGCGTCGAGTTGCGGCAGGCCGAGCTGCAGCGCGTGGAAGCCGAAGACGTCGGATACGATCCGGTCGAGCTGCGCCTGCTCCCAGCCCAGCACGTAGCGGCCGGGCGGCGAGTCGGTCCAGGCGGGCCAGTCTATAATTTGACGGTCAGACATAACGATGATTGCGCGCCTATGAACGAGCTGGAATACGTGCCGGTTCCGGCATTCGAAGACAACTATATCTGGCTCGTCTCGGACGGCCGCGATGCGATCGCCGTCGACCCGGGTGAAGCCGCGCCCGTACGCCGGGTTCTTGCCGAACGAGGCTGGCGGTTGACCGCTATTTTACTCACGCACCACCACGCCGACCACGTCGGCGGTGTCGACGCGCTGCTGCATAGCCAACCGGCCGATGTTCCGCTCACCGTTTACGGCCCCGCGGCCGAAGCGATCGACGTGGTCACGCGGCCGCTGTCGGGCGGCGATCGCGTGACGCTCGACGCGCCGGCCGTCGCATTCGACGTGCTCGACGTGCCGGGCCATACGCGCGGCCACATTGCGTATTTTCAGGCGGCCAGCCAAGGCGCGACCGGCCAAGGCGCGGCCGGCCACGGCAACGCGGTGCCGCACGTGTTCTGCGGCGACACGCTGTTCTCGTGTGGCTGCGGCCGCCTGTTCGAAGGCACGCCCGCGCAGATGCTCGCGTCGCTCGACGCGCTCGCGGCGCTGCCGGATGATACCCGCGTGCATTGCGCACACGAATACACGCTGTCGAACATCCGCTTCGCACTCGCGTGCGAGCCGGGCAATGCGGCGCTCGCCGCGTGGCGCGACGACGCGCAGGCGCTGCGTGCGCGCGGCGTGCCGACGCTGCCCACTACGATCGCCCACGAACGTGCCGTTAACCCGTTCATGCGGGCCGACAGCGCGGCGATCCACGCGACGCTCGAGGCCGAGCTGCACGAAACGGTGACGGATCGTCTGGCGGCATTCACGCTGATGCGCGAATGGAAAAACCGGTTCCGATGACGTTTTCCGGAGGACTCCAAAGCTCAAGCGGTGTCTGTAAAAATTGCTCCAAATGTAGGATTTCGCTGAGTTTTCGGTGTTTTTATTGACGTGAAGCACGCACTTCCGTAGTATCGCCTGCAATTTCCAGCCGTCGGAAGCCGAGATTTTCATGCGACTTATATTGAGTGCGATGGTGGTGCTGCTACTCGCCGCTTGTGCGAGCCAGCCTCCTGTCGCCAACAACGCCGCCGATTCGCAGGCGACGTCCAACTACCTCCGTAAATCAGCCACCGCCAAAGAAACTGTCGACGTCGACAAGCAATCCGTCGGCGACCTGACCAGTGCAGACTCCGATCTCTGGGCGCGCATCCGCCGCGGCTTCCAGATGCCCGATCTGCAGAGCGATCTCGTCGACATGCAGACGACCTGGTATACGCAGCGTCCCGATTACGTGCAGCGCATGACCGAGCGCTCGCAGAAGTACCTGTATCACATCGTCGAGGAACTCGAGGCGCGTCACATGCCGACCGAGCTCGCGCTGCTGCCGTTCATCGAGTCCGCATACAACCCGCAGGCGCTGTCGGTCGCGAAGGCGGCCGGCATGTGGCAGTTCATGCCCGGCACCGGCCGCACGTACAACCTGAAGCGCAACATGTGGCAGGACGAGCGCCGCGACGTGCTCGCGTCGACGAGCGCCGCGCTCGACTACCTGTCCCGTCTGCACGACATGTTCGGCGACTGGTATCTGGCGCTGGCCGCGTACAACTGGGGCGAGGGCAACGTGCAGCGTGCGATCGCGCGCAACCAGGCGGCCGGCCTGCCGACCGACTACCAGAGCCTGCGGATGCCGAACGAGACGCGCAACTACGTGCCGAAGCTGCAGGCGGTGAAGAACATCATCGCGAGCCCGCAGCAGTACGGCCTGACGCTGCCGGATATCCCGAACCACCCGTATTTCGTGACGGTCACGACGTCGCGCGACATCGACGTGGCGGTGGCCGCGAAGCTCGCGAACCTGCCGCTCGACGAGTTCCGCTCGCTGAACCCGTCGTTCTCGAAGCCCGTGATCCTCGGCGCGACCGAGCCGCAGATCCTGCTGCCGTTCGACAACGCGTCCGCGTTCGAGAAGAACCTGAAAGCCTATAGCGGCCAGTTGTCGTCGTGGACCACCTATACGGTCAGCGAGCGTGCGCGTCCGGCTGCGATCGCCGAGAAGATCGGCGTCGACGCCGATACGCTGATGTCGGTCAACAAGATTCCGGCCGGCATGCGCCTGAAGCCGGGCTCGACGATCGTCGTGCCGCGCGGCGATGACGACGACGAGGACATCAGCGCTGACGTCGCCGAAAACGGCGCACTCGCGATGGAGCCCGACGTCCCCGATACGCGCAAGATGCTGATCCGCGTGCGTCGCAAGCAGTCGATGGCGGCGCTCGCCGGCCGCTACGGCGTGTCGGTCGGCCAGTTGAAGGCGTGGAACCGGACGCACCGCGATGTCGTGATGCCGGGGCAGGCGCTCGTGCTGCACGTGCCGGTCGGCCGTTCGGTGCCGGCGGAGCCCGGTCCGGAGCGGATCGCGACGTCGACGGGCGGTGCGCACATCGAGCGCGCGAGCCTGGCGGTCGGCGGCAAGTCGCACGGCGGCAAGCGCGGCGCCGCCAAGTCGTCGGCCCGGCCGGCGGCGAAGTCGGCGAAGGCCGCTCCCGCGAAAGCCGCGCCGGCCAAGACCGCCGCGCACAAGGGCAAGAAGAAGTAAGCGCGGCTAGCGTGGCGGCCGGTCAGGCCGGCACGATTGCGCTATCATCCGACGAATTCGACGAAACGCCGTCACCGAGGTGACGGCGTTTTCGTTTGTGCGCGGCGGGCGGCGCTACGTCACGCGTCTTCATCTTCATGGGGCAAGGGGGAGCGATGTTGTCGGTACAGGTGAGGGTGCTCGCGCTGTTTTCGGTCGGGTATTTCGTATCGTATGTGTTCCGCGGCGTCAATCTGGGCTTCGCGCCGTTCGTCACGCACGAGCTCGGCCTGTCGGCCGCCGATCTCGGTCTCCTCACCAGCCTCTATTTCCTCGGTTTCGCGGGGGCGCAGATTCCGGCCGGCGTGATGCTCGACCACTTCGGCCCGCGCCGCGTGACGGCCGGCATGCTGCTGTTCGCGGCGGCCGGCGCGGCCGTGTTCGGCGCGGCGCACGGCATCGGCACGATGATGGTCGGCCGGCTGCTGATCGGCGTTGGCGTATCGGTGTGTCTCGGCGCGGCGTTCAAGGCGCTCGCGCAGCATTTCCCCGTCGGCCGGCTGCCGCTCGTCAACGGCCTCGTGATGGCCGTGGGCGGCCTCGGCGGCGTGATGGTCGGTTCGCCGCTGACCTGGCTGCTCGGCTGGGCGAGCTGGCGCGCGATCTGTCTCGGCCTCGCGGTGCTGACGGTGGTCGTCGCGGCATCGATCGGCTTCGGCGCGCCCGACGCGCAGCAGGCGCGCCATCAGGGCGGGCTCGTCAGCCAGTTCAAGGGCACGTGGCACATCCTGAGCAGCCGCGCGTTCTGGAAGATCGCGTCGTTCTCCGTCGTCACGCAGGGCGTGTTCTATGCGATGCAGTCGCTGTGGGTCGGCCCGTATCTGCGCGATGTCGGCGGGTTCGATGCGCCGCATGCCGCGCGTCTCGTGTCGGTGCTCGGCTTCGCGATGATGGCCGGCTGCGTCGGCTTCGGCGCGACGGCGCGCGTGCTCGAGCGGCGCGGCGTGTCGGTCTACGCAACCTGCGGCATCGGCATGGCGCTGTTCGTCGCGACGCAATTCGCGATCGTCGCGCGCGTGCCGTTGCCGCCCGCCGTGCTGTGGGCCGCCTACGGAGTGTTCGGCGGCGTGGGTATCCTGACCTACGCGGTGATGGCCGGCCACTTTCCCGCTCATCTGATCGGCCGCGCGAACACGACGCTCACGCTCGTGATCTTCCTGCTGATCTTCGCGTTCCAGATCGGCGTCGGCGCCGTGCTGTCGCACTGGCCGGCGGTCGACGGCCGTTATCCGGCCGCCGCGCACTTCACCGCCTGGGGCGTGCTGCTCGCGCTGCAGCTCGCGAGCGCGGTCTGGTATGTGTGGCCCGCGCGCGGCGCTGGCCAAGCGCACTGATCCGGCGGTACGCTGACAGGCAGGGCGGCCGCGAAAACAGGGCCGCAGCACGTCGCGCCGGGCGGCAGGGCGCGGCGCGCGTACGATCGGACGGCCATATCGATTGAAGATAGGGCCATTTTCAGGCTATAATTTGAAAGTTTGTGCTGATCAACCTCGCACCCTAGCGCCTACCTCATTCATCCCGTTCATCCGCCGCACGCCGCCTGCCGGGCGATGCCGCGAAGCCTCGTGCGCCACGCGCCGGGTTCGCGTCTCGACAACGCAGGCCGCGTCCAGCTAGCGACCACGCGCGCCCACGCAGCGCGGCGCTCGCGCGGCAGGGTAAACAGGTCGGCAGCAGGGTGTTCCCCAAGGAGCCTCCCGTGTTGCCGTCTTTTTCTCCCGCCTTGCTTGCACTCGCCGACGGCACGGTCTTTCGTGGTTATTCGATCGGGGCCGAAGGCCATACGATCGGCGAAGTCGTGTTCAATACCGCGATCACCGGCTATCAGGAAATCCTGACTGATCCGAGCTACTCGCGCCAGATCGTCACGCTCACCTATCCGCATATCGGCAACGTCGGCGTCAACGCCGAGGACGTCGAAGCCACGAAAGTCCATGCCGCCGGCCTGATCATCCGCGATCTGCCGACGCTCGCATCGAACTTCCGCATGGACCGCACGCTCGGCGACTACCTGCGCGACGAAGGCGTCGTCGCGATCGCCGGCATCGATACCCGCAAGCTGACCCGCATCCTGCGCGACAAGGGCGCGCAGAACGGCTGCATCCTGACGGGCTCCGACGACGAAGCGAAGGCGATCGAGCTGGCGCGCTCGTTCCCGGGCCTCGCCGGCATGGATCTCGCGAAGGTCGTGTCGACCACCAAGCCGTTCGAGTGGAAGCAGACGGAATGGCGTCTCGAAGGCGGCTACGGCATGCAGGAAGCGCCGAAGTACCGCGTCGTCGCGTACGACTTCGGCGTCAAGTACAACATCCTGCGCATGCTGGCCGAGCGCGGCTGCCATGTGACGGTGCTGCCGGCGCAGGCGAGCGCGGAAGATGCGCTCGCGCTGAATCCGGACGGCGTGTTCCTGTCGAACGGCCCCGGCGATCCGGAGCCGTGCGATTACGCGATCGCGGCCACGAAGGCATTCATCGAGCGCGGCGTGCCGACCTTCGGCATCTGCCTCGGCCACCAGATCATGGGCCTCGCGGTCGGCGCGAAGACGCTCAAGATGAAGACGGGCCACCACGGCGCGAACCATCCGGTGAAGGACCTCGGCGACGGCCGGGTCGTGATCACGTCGCAGAACCACGGCTTCGCGGTGGACGCCGATTCGCTGCCGGCCAATGCGCGCGTGACCCACGTGTCGCTGTTCGACGGCACGCTGCAGGGTTTCGAGCTGACCGACAAGCCGGCGTTCTGCTTCCAGGGCCACCCGGAAGCGTCGCCTGGCCCGCACGACATCGGCTACCTGTTCGACCGTTTCACCGCGCTGATGGATGCGGCGAAGCAGCGCAACGCCTAAGTCACTGACGCAACCGAAGGACGGGAGATTCACATCATGTTCGGCCACGCACTCGGCATCACGGATATCTGGACCTACGTGTTCGGCGTGATCTTCATCATCCTGCTGCCGGGGCCGAACTCGATGTACGTGCTGTCGCTCGCCGCGCAGCGCGGCGTGAAGGCCGGCTATCGCGCGGCCTGCGGCGTGTTCGTCGGCGATACGGTGCTGATGGTGCTGTCCGCCGCGGGCGTCGCGTCGCTGCTGAAGGCGAACCCGCTGCTGTTCTCCGTCGTCAAGTACGGCGGCGCCGCGTACTTGCTGTACATCGGCACCGGGATGCTGCGCAGCGCGTGGAGCAAGCTGCGCGCGCGCGGCGATGCACCGGTCGATGCGCCGCAGGCGGTGGACGGCGAACGTCCGTTCCGCAAGGCGCTGATCGTGAGCCTGCTGAATCCGAAGGCGATCCTGTTCTTCATCTCGTTCTTCATCCAGTTCGTCGACCCGGCATTCCCGCATCCCGCGCTGTCGTTCGTCGTGCTCGGGGCAATCGCGCAATGCGCGAGCTTCCTGTACCTGAGCACGCTGATCTTCGCGGGCGCGCGGCTCGCCGAGCATTTCCGCCGCCGCCGCAAGCTCGCGGCAGGCGCGGCGAGCAGCGTGGGCGGCCTGTTCATCGGTTTCTCGGTGAAGCTGGCGCTCGCGACCATGAGCTGAGCGCCGCCGGCCGACCCACGACAACGATTACTTATTGAATTCACAAGCCATGCCAAAACGCACAGACATCAAGAGCATCCTCATCATCGGCGCCGGCCCGATCATCATCGGCCAGGCGTGCGAGTTCGACTATTCGGGCGCGCAGGCTTGCAAGGCGTTGCGTGAGGAGGGCTACAAGGTCGTTCTCGTCAACAGCAACCCGGCGACGATCATGACCGACCCGAACACGGCCGACGTGACCTACATCGAGCCGATCACGTGGGAAGTCGTCGCACGCATCATCGAGAAGGAGCGCCCGGATGCGATCCTGCCGACGATGGGCGGCCAGACCGCGCTGAACTGCGCGCTCGACCTGCACCACCACGGCGTGCTCGAGAAGTTCGGCGTCGAACTGATCGGCGCGTCGCCGGAAGCGATCGACAAGGCTGAAGACCGCCAGAAGTTCAAGGACGCGATGACCAAGATCGGTCTCGGCTCCGCGAAGTCGGGCATCGCGCACTCGATGGAAGAAGCGACCAAGGTGCACGCCGAGATCATGGCGGCCACCGGCGGCAGCGGCTACCCGGTCGTGATCCGTCCGTCGTTCACGCTCGGCGGCTCGGGCGGCGGCATCGCGTACAACCGCGAAGAGTTCGAGGAGATCTGCAAGCGCGGTCTCGACCTGTCGCCCACGCGCGAGCTGCTGATCGAAGAGTCGCTGCTCGGCTGGAAGGAATACGAGATGGAAGTCGTGCGCGACCGCGCCGACAACTGCATCATCGTCTGCTCGATCGAAAACCTCGACCCGATGGGCGTGCACACCGGCGACTCGATCACGGTCGCGCCGGCGCAGACGCTCACCGACAAGGAATACCAGATCCTGCGTAACGCATCGCTCGCGGTGCTGCGCGAGATCGGCGTCGACACGGGCGGCTCGAACGTGCAGTTCTCGATCAACCCGAAGGACGGCCGCATGGTCGTCATCGAGATGAATCCGCGCGTGTCGCGTTCGTCGGCGCTCGCGTCGAAGGCCACCGGCTTCCCGATCGCGAAGGTCGCCGCGAAGCTGGCGGTCGGCTACACGCTCGACGAGCTGAAGAACGAAATCACCGGCGGCCAGACGCCGGCGTCGTTCGAACCGACGATCGACTACGTCGTCACGAAGATCCCGCGTTTCGCGTTCGAGAAGTTCCGCGAAGCCGATTCGCGCCTGACCACGCAGATGAAGTCGGTCGGCGAAGTGATGGCGATCGGCCGCACGTTCCAGGAATCGTTCCAGAAGGCGCTGCGCGGCCTCGAGGTCGGGGTCGACGGCCTCGACGAGAAGTCGACCAACCGCGACGAGATCGCGATCGAGATCCACGAGCCGGGCCCGGACCGCATCTGGTACGTCGGCGATGCGTTCCGCATCGGCATGACGGCCGAGGAAATCTTCGCGGAAACCGCGATCGACCCGTGGTTCCTCGAGCAGATCGAGCAGATCATCCTGAAGGAAAAGGCGCTGTCGGGCCGCACGCTCGCGTCGCTGACGTTCGACGAGCTGCGCTACCTGAAGCAGAGCGGCTTCTCCGACCGCCGCCTCGCGAAGCTGCTCGGCGCGACGCCGGAAGACGTCCGCCGCCGTCGCGTCGAACTGAACGTGCGCCCGGTCTACAAGCGCGTCGACACGTGCGCGGCCGAGTTCGCGACGAAAACCGCCTACATGTACTCGACCTACGAGGAAGAGTGCGAGGCGCAGCCGACCACGAACAAGAAGATCATGGTGCTGGGCGGCGGCCCGAACCGGATCGGCCAGGGCATCGAGTTCGACTACTGCTGCGTGCACGCAGCGCTCGCGATGCGCGAGGACGGCTACGAAACGATCATGGTCAACTGCAACCCGGAAACGGTGTCGACCGACTACGACACGTCCGACCGCCTGTACTTCGAGCCGCTGACGCTCGAGGACGTGCTCGAGATCGTCGACAAGGAAAAGCCGGTCGGCGTGATCGTCCAGTACGGCGGCCAGACGCCGCTGAAGCTCGCGCTCGACCTCGAGGCGCACGGCGTGCCGATCGTCGGCACGTCGCCGGACATGATCGACGCGGCCGAAGACCGCGAACGCTTCCAGAAGCTGCTGCAGGACCTCGGCCTGCGCCAGCCGCCGAACCGCACCGCCCGCGCCGAAGACGAAGCGCTCGCGCTCGCGGACGAAATCGGCTATCCGCTGGTCGTGCGCCCGTCGTACGTGCTCGGCGGCCGCGCGATGGAAATCGTCCACGAGCCGCGCGATCTCGAGCGCTACATGCGCGAGGCCGTGAAGGTGTCGAACGATTCGCCGGTGCTGCTCGACCGCTTCCTGAACGACGCGATCGAGTGCGACGTCGACTGCATCTGCGACGGCGAAGCGGTGTTCATCGGCGGCGTGATGGAGCACATCGAGCAGGCGGGCGTCCACTCGGGCGACTCGGCATGCTCGCTGCCGCCGTACTCGCTGTCGAAGGAAACCGTGGCCGAGCTGAAGCGCCAGACGGGCGCGATGGCGAAGGCGCTGAACGTGGTCGGCCTGATGAACGTGCAGTTCGCGATCCAGCAGGTGTCGCAGGCGGACGGCTCGAAGCAGGACATCATCTACGTGCTGGAAGTGAACCCGCGCGCGTCGCGCACGGTGCCGTACGTGTCGAAGGCGACCAGCCTGCCGCTCGCGAAGATCGCGGCGCGCGCGATGGTCGGCCAGAAGCTCGCGCAGCAGGGCGTGACGAAGGAAGTCGAGCCGCCGTACTTCAGCGTGAAGGAAGCGGTGTTCCCGTTCGTCAAGTTCCCGACCGTCGATCCGGTCCTCGGGCCCGAAATGCGCTCGACCGGCGAGGTGATGGGCGTCGGCCAGACGTTCGGCGAAGCGCTGTTCAAGTCGCAGCTCGCGGCCGGTTCGCGCCTGCCGGAGTCGGGCACGGTGCTGCTGACCGTGATGGACGCGGACAAGCCGAAGGCCGTCGAAGTCGCGCGCATGCTGCACGACCTCGGCTACCCGATCGTCGCGACCAAGGGCACGGCAGCCGCGATCGAAGCGGCCGGCGTGCCGGTGAAGGTCGTGAACAAGGTGAAGGACGGCCGTCCGCACATCGTCGACATGATCAAGAACGGCGAGATCGCCCTCGTGTTCACGACGGTCGACGAGACGCGCCAGGCGATCGCCGATTCGCGCTCGATCCGCATGAGCGCGCAGGCGCACAAGGTCACGTACTACACGACGATGTCGGGCGCGCGCGCGGCGGTCGAAGGCCTGCGCTACCTGAAGGATCTGGAAGTCTATGATTTACAAGGTCTTCACGCTCGCCTAAACTAAGCGGTCAGTTACCTGTCGAAGCAACACGTGCCGCGATTAGGCGGTGTTTCCAGTGCATCGGAAGCGCGCTTAATCGCGGTGATTTTTTTTATAGCCGTTTTTAGCGATTGAGCCGTTTATGAGCACCATTCCGTTGACAAAGCGTGGCGCAGAGCAACTGCGCGATGAATTGCAGCGCCTCAAGTCCGTCGAGCGGCCGGCCGTGATCAACGCGATCGCGGAGGCCCGCGCACAGGGCGATCTGTCCGAAAACGCCGAATACGACGCAGCGAAGGAAAAGCAGGGCTTTATCGAGGGCCGCATCGCGGAACTCGAATCCAAGCTGTCCGCCGCGCAAATCATCGATCCCACGGTGCTCGACGCCGATGGCCGCGTGGTGTTCGCCGCGACGGTCGAACTCGAGGATCTCGAGTCGGGCGACACCGTCAAGTACCAGATCGTCGGCGACGACGAAGCCGATATCGATCACGGCCTGATCTCGGTCAGCTCGCCGATCGCGCGTGCGCTGATCGGCAAGTCCGAAGGCGACGTTGCGGCCGTGCAGGCACCGAGCGGCGTGCGCGAGTACGAAATCATCTCGGTCAGCTACATCTGAAGCGGGGCGACGTGATGCCGCATCGCGTGTTCCGTCTGCTGTCGGCCGTGTGGGTCGGCAGCCTGCTGACGATCGGGTATGCGGTCGCGCCCGTATTGTTCAAGACGCTGGAGCGGATGACGGCCGGTTCGGTCGCCGCCCAGCTGTTCCGCATCGAGGCGATCCTCGGCGTCGTGTGCGGCGTACTGCTGCTCGCGTTGTCGAATCAGCAGGTGCGGCGCGGCAGCAGCGAGTATCGCCGCGTGCGCTGGATCGTCGCCGCGATGGTCGTATGCGTGCTGGTCGGGTATTTTGCGCTGCAGCCGTTCATGAACGCGCTGCGCGTGGCCGCGATGGATGCGGGCACCGATATCGCGAATTCGCCGTATGCGAGCCGCTTCGGGATGCTGCACGGCGTCTCGAGCGTGTTCTATCTCGTCGAAAGCGTGCTGGGGCTGATGCTGATCTGGCGTCTGCCGGCACGCGACGCCTGAACGCCCGTCGCTGCGCGTTGCGCAACGACGGGGCAGGGCGGCACGGCAATCCGTGCCGCACCGGCGCGTTACTTGTCCTGGAACGGCCGCTTGGTGCTGGCCTGGCGCTTTTTCGCGCGCTTCACGGTACCGCCTGCCGTCACGCGTTCGTTGCCGCGCACCGTGACCTTGACCGGCCGCGGACGGCGCACGGGGCTCGCGTTCGGCGACACCTTGACGACCTTGACGGTGCGCGGTGCACGGCCTTTCTTGTCGTCCGCGGCTTCTGCCGCGCTCGGCAGCGCACCGGCACGACGGCCGCGGGCCGGCGCCGCAACCGCGGCCTCGGGCTTCCAGATCACCAGCAGCTTGCCGATGTGTTGAATCGGCGCCGCGTTCAGGCGGTCGCAGATCTCGTCGTAGATCGCGATGCGCGTGTCGCGCTCGTCGCCGAACACGCGGATCTTGATCAGCTGGTGCGCATCGAGGTGCACCTTGATTTCCTTCAGCACGGCGTCGGTCAGCCCTTCGGCGCCGATCAGCACGACGGGCTTGAGCGCATGGGCCTGGGAGCGCAGCGCGGAGCGCTCGGCGGGAGAAAGCGAAAGGGCGGGCATGGAAATGTCGAAATCTAAATAAGGGCGCGCTGGCTGAAAAGCGATCGCGGGACGTTACCGCGTCAGCCGTGCGCCGAAACCACGTAAAATCGCGGCTTGGGCCTGAAAAGGGGCCGCAGCCGCGCGAAGAAGACGCGTATTATCCGCTAAAAGCGCGGCTTCACGAAGCAATTGGCAGCAATCTCTCTCTCGAATGGCAAAAAACCGCTTCAACCAGCACTGGCTGCACGACCACATCAACGACCCGTACGTCAAAATGGCGCAGCGGGAGGGCTATCGCGCGCGCGCCGCGTACAAGCTGAAGGAAATCGACGAGCAGGACAAGCTGATCCGTCCGGGCCAGGTGATCGTCGATCTCGGCGCCACACCGGGCAGCTGGAGCCAGTATGCCCGCAACAAGCTCGCGCAGGGCAAGAAGCGCGACGCGGAGCGCGAAGGCGGCATCGACGGCACGATCGTTGCGCTCGACATCCTGCCGATGGAGCCGATCGCCGACGTCCACTTCCTCCAGGGCGATTTCCGCGAGGACGACGTCCTTCACCAGCTCGAAGAAGTGCTCGAAGGCCGCGCGGTGGACCTTGTTATTTCCGACATGGCCCCCAACCTGTCTGGCGTGGCCTCGGCGGACGCGGCGCGCATCGAGCATCTCTGCGATCTGGCGCTCGAATTCGCGCAGAACCATCTGAAGCCGGACGGTGCGCTGCTCGTGAAGTGCTTTCACGGCAGCGGCTACAGCCAGATCGTCGAGAAATTCAAACAGCAGTTTAAGGTTGTCGCGCCGCGCAAGCCCAAGGCATCCCGCGACAAATCGTCCGAAACGTTCATTTTGGGTCGGCAGCTGAAGCATCCGCGCTGATGCGGAGTGCGGTGCCGCAAACGGGCTCCGGCCCTTGCCAGACAAGCGAAGCGCTATCGCCCCGGTTGTCAATGCTTATGGCGGGGGTGGTCGGACTGGATTAGAATGACCGAGGGGCGCCGCAAGGAAAATGTAGGCGCTCGTCTACGAGTGAAGGAGTGGTGCTTTGAACAACAATATGTTTTCGAAGGCAGCGGTGTGGCTGGTGATCGCACTGGTGCTGTTTACGGTGTTCAAGCAGTTCGACAAGCCCCGCGTCCAGGAAGGCGTGTCCTATTCGCAGTTCATGGACGACGCCAAGAACGGCAAGGTCAAGAACGTCATCGTTCAGGGGCGCAACCTCACCGTCACTCCGGCTGATGGCCAGAAATACCAGATCGTGTCGCCCGGCGACATCTGGATGGTCGGCGATCTGATGAAGTACGGCGTGCAGGTCAGCGGCAAGGCCGACGACGAGCCGAACGCGCTGATGTCCGCGCTGTACTACCTCGGGCCGACGATCCTGATCATCGTGTTCTGGTTCTACATGATGAGGCAGATGCAGGGGGGCGGCAAAGGCGGCGCATTCTCGTTCGGGAAATCGCGTGCGCGGCTGATCGACGAAAACAACAACGCGGTGAACTTCTCCGACGTCGCGGGCTGCGACGAAGCGAAGGAAGAAGTGTCCGAGCTCGTCGACTTCCTGCGCGATCCGCAGAAATTCCAGAAACTGGGCGGTCGCATTCCGCGCGGCGTGCTGCTGGTCGGCCCTCCGGGTACCGGCAAGACGCTGCTCGCCCGCGCGATCGCGGGTGAAGCGAAGGTGCCGTTCTTCAGCATCTCGGGTTCGGACTTCGTCGAAATGTTCGTCGGCGTCGGCGCGGCCCGTGTGCGCGACATGTTCGAGCAGGCGAAGAAGCATGCGCCGTGCATCGTGTTCATCGACGAAATCGACGCGGTCGGCCGTCATCGCGGCGCCGGCATGGGCGGCGGCAACGACGAGCGCGAGCAGACGCTGAACCAGATGCTCGTCGAGATGGACGGCTTCGAGGCGAATTCCGGCGTGATCGTGATCGCCGCCACCAACCGTTCCGACGTGCTCGACAAGGCGCTGCTGCGTCCGGGCCGTTTCGACCGCCAGGTCTATGTCGGCCTGCCGGATATCCGCGGCCGCGAGCAGATCATGCGCGTGCACCTGCGCAAGGTGCCGATCGCGAACGACGTCGACGCGGCAGTCATCGCACGCGGCACGCCGGGCTTCTCGGGCGCCGATCTCGCGAACCTCGTGAACGAGGCCGCGCTGTTCGCCGCACGTCGTGGCAAGCGCATCGTCGAGATGCAGGACTTCGAGGACGCGAAGGACAAGATCTTCATGGGTCCGGAGCGCAAGTCGGCCGTGATCCGCGAGGAAGCGAAGCGCGCAACCGCCTATCACGAGTCGGGCCACGCGGTGATCGCGAAGCTGCTGCCGAAGGCCGACCCGGTGCACAAGGTCACGATCATCCCGCGCGGTCGCGCGCTGGGCGTCACGTGGCAGTTGCCGGAGCATGACAACGAGACGTATTCGAAGGATTACCTGCTGGACCGCCTCGCGATCCTGTTCGGTGGCCGCGTGGCCGAAGAGCTGTTCATGAACCTGGTCAGCACGGGCGCATCGGACGACTTCAACAAGGCCACGCAGACGGCGCGTGCAATGGTCGCCCGGTTCGGCATGACCGACGCGCTCGGGCCGATGGTCTATGTCGACGACGAGAACGATGCGTCGCCGTTTGGCCGGGGCTTCACGCGCACGATCTCGGAAGCGACGCAGCAGAAGGTCGACTCGGAAATCCGCCGCGTGCTCGACGAACAGTACGGCCTCGCGCGCCGCCTGCTCGAAGAGAACCGCGACAAGGTCGAAGCGATGACGGCCGCACTGATGGAGTGGGAGACGATCGACGCCGATCAGATCAACGACATCATGGAAGGCCGTCCGCCGCGCTCGCCGAAGAGTTCGCCGGCTGTCGGCGGCGATTCGTCGGGCGGCGGCAGCAGCGCCGAGGTGAAACCCGGCAACGCGCCGGCGCCGGCCACGCCGGCGGCATAATCTCCGCTTTAACGCCGTTCACGGGCTGGTGTGGCTTCACACCGGCCCGTTTTGCATTCATCCACATCCGTTGCTCGTGTCCGACTCCGCAGTGTCCCCGTTCCTTCCCGCGCCGCTCCAGTGCGGCCGCTTCGAACTGACGTTCGAACGCCCGCTCGTGATGGGCATCCTCAACGCCACGCCCGATTCGTTCTCCGACGGCGGCCGCTTCCTCGCGCGCGACGATGCGCTGCGCCAGGCCGAGCGGATGATTGCCGAAGGCGCCGACCTGCTCGATATCGGCGGCGAATCGACGCGCCCCGGTGCGCCGCCCGTGCCGCTCGACGAAGAACTCGCGCGCGTGATCCCGCTCGTGGAGGCGTTGCGGCCGCTGAACGTGCCGCTGTCGATCGATACCTACAAGCCGGCCGTGATGCGCGCGGCGCTGGCCGCCGGCGCGGACCTGATCAACGACATCTGGGGGTTCCGCCAACCGGGCGCGATCGACGCGGTGCGCGACGGCAACAGCGGCCTGTGCGCGATGCACATGCTCGGCGAGCCGCAGACGATGCAGGTCGGCGAGCCCGACTACGGCGACGTCGTGACCGACGTGCGCGATTTTCTCGCCGCGCGCGCGCAGGCGTTGCGCGACGCCGGCGTGGCGGCGGAGCGCATCTGCGTCGATCCCGGCTTCGGGTTCGGCAAGGCGGTCGTCGACGACAACTATGCGCTGCTGGCCGCGTTGCCGGACACGGCGCCCGCGCGGCCCGACGGGCGCGCTTATCCGATTCTCGCGGGCATGTCGCGCAAGTCGATGCTCGGCGCGGTGATCGGCGGCAAGCCGCCGCTCGAGCGCGTCGCGGCGAGCGTGGCGGCCGCGTTGTGCGCTGTCGAGCGTGGCGCCGCGATCGTGCGCGTGCACGATGTCGCGGCGACGGTCGATGCACTCAGCGTCTGGAACGCCGTGCGCGCAGCCGCGCGGCAACGATAAGTCAGAAAACGAAGGAGGAAGGACCCCATGGGACGTCGATATTTCGGCACGGACGGTATTCGCGGCACGGTGGGCGACGCGCCCATCACGCCGGATTTCGTATTGCGTCTCGGTTATGCGGCCGGCAAGGTACTGGCCGGCTCGGCCGACGTCGCGGCAGGCTCGCGTCCGACCGTGCTGATCGGCAAGGACACGCGCGTGTCGGGCTACATGCTCGAAGCCGCGCTCGAGGCCGGCTTCTCGGCAGCCGGCGTCGACGTGATGCTGGCCGGCCCGATGCCGACGCCTGGCGTCGCGTACCTGACGCGTGCGCTGCGCCTGTCGGCCGGTGTCGTGATCAGCGCGTCGCACAACCCGTATCACGACAACGGGATCAAGTTTTTCTCGGCTGACGGCAACAAGCTGCCGGACGACACCGAAGCCGCGATCGAAGCGTGGCTCGACAAGCCGCTCGAATGCGCGGCGTCCGACGGGCTCGGCAAGGCGCGCCGCCTCGACGACGCAGCCGGCCGCTACATCGAATTCTGCAAGAGCACGTTCCCGGCCGCGTTCAACCTGCGCGGACTGAAGCTCGTGATCGATTGCGCGCACGGCGCCGCGTACCAGATCGCGCCGCACGTGTTCCACGAACTCGGCGCGGACGTCATTCCGATCGGCGTCGCGCCGAACGGCTTCAACATCAACGACGGCGTCGGCGCGACCGCGCCGGACGCGCTGGTGCGCGCGGTGCGGGCGAACCACGCCGATCTCGGCATCGCGCTCGACGGCGACGCCGATCGCCTGCAGGTCGTCGACGCGGCCGGCCGCCTGTACAACGGTGACGAGCTGCTCTACGTGCTGGTGAAGGACCGGATCGTCACCGACGGCAAGGTCGAAGGCGCGGTCGGCACGCTGATGACCAACCTCGCCGTCGAAGTTGCGCTGCAGCGCGAGGGCGTGAAGTTCGTCCGTGCGGCGGTTGGCGACCGCTACGTGCTCGAGCAGTTGCGCGAGCATGGCTGGCAGCTCGGCGCGGAAGGGTCGGGCCACATCCTGTCGCTCGACCGGCATTCGACCGGCGACGGCATCGTGTCGGCGCTGCTGGTGCTGGCCGCGCTGAAGCGCAGCGGCCGTACGCTCGCGCAGATGCTCGACGGCGTCACGCTGTTCCCGCAGAAGCTGATCAACGTGCGGATGAAGCCGGGCGCCGACTGGAAGGGCAGCGCGTCGATTCGCGCGGCGATCGACGCAGCCGAAGCCGCGCTTGCCGGCAGCGGCCGCGTGCTGATCCGCGCATCGGGCACGGAGCCCGTGCTGCGCGTGATGGTCGAGGCGCAGCAGGCGGCCGACGCGGTGCGCCATGCGGAGACGATCGCCGACGCGGTGCGGGCGGCGACGACCTGACCGGGACAGGGCGCGCGGCGGCCCGGCCGCTTGCGCGCCCGTTTTCGGTGAATGTGCATGCGGCGCCCTCGGGCGCCGCGGTTTTGTCGGACGCAAAGGTTTGCGACACCTAATAGAAGGGTCCTTCGCCAAACGCATTCTTCCGATCAATTCAGGCATCCGACCCCGGAACCACGCCTGCCACCGAACCGGGCTTCCCGTCCGGCCAACCCTGCGCTACGATGCGCGCGCACGCCCTTGAAAACGGGCGTTCACCCCGTCCCTCCGAGGCAGGCAATTC
This sequence comes from Burkholderia sp. 9775_39, assembly GCF_015712225.1. NCBI lineage: Bacteria > Pseudomonadati > Pseudomonadota > Betaproteobacteria > Burkholderiales > Burkholderiaceae > Burkholderia > Burkholderia sp. 9775_39. The sequence continues at coordinate 140,702 of NZ_JACCQC010000003.1, forward strand.
TTGCCGCCAGCGCCGCTGCGGCGCTCCGACGCGCCACCCGATACTCCCTTTCAACCAGTCATGTTACTGTCACGCCAGTTTCATCGATTGTCACATTACCGTCATGAGCAGCCCCTAACCTTCGCGGTGCCGTAGTCATCCGCTCACACACTGGAGGTCTCATGAAATTGATGCAAACCGCGATTGCCGGCCTGGCTGGCGCGCTTTTCGCCGTCGCCGCCCACGCTGCCGACATCACGGGCGCAGGCAGCACGTTCGCGATGCCGATCTATACGAAATGGGCCGCGGACTACCAGCAGTCCGGCGGTTCGAAGGTCAACTACCAGGGCATCGGCTCGTCGGGCGGCCTGAAGCAGATCGTCGCGAAGACGGTCGATTTTGCCGGTTCGGACGCACCGCTGAAGGATGAAGAGCTCGCGAAGGAAGGCCTGTTCCAGTTCCCGACGGTGGTCGGCGGCGTGGTGCCGGTCGTCAACGTGCCGGGCGTGAAGGCCGGCGAACTGACGCTGTCGGGCCCGGTGCTCGGCGACATCTACCTCGGCAAGATCAAGAAGTGGAACGACCCGGCGATCGCCGCGCTGAACCCGAAGGTCAAGCTGCCGGATACGGACATCGCCGTGGTCCGCCGCGCTGACGGTTCGGGCACGAGCTTCATCTGGACGAACTACCTGTCGAAGGTCAACGACGAGTGGAAGTCGAAGATCGGCGAAGGCACGACGGTCAACTGGCCGACGGGCACGGGCGGCAAGGGCAACGACGGCGTCGCGGCCTTCGTGCAGCGTCTGCCGGGCGCGATCGGCTACGTCGAGTGGGCGTACGCGAAGAAGAACAACATGACCTACACGGCCCTGAAGAATTCGACGGGCACGGTGGTCGAGCCGAAGACGGAAACGTTCAAGGCCGCGGCAGCCGGCGCGAACTGGTCGAAGTCGTTCTACCAGATCCTGACGAACCAGCCGGGCAAGGAAGCATGGCCGGTCGTCGGCGCGACGTTCGTGCTGCTGCACGCGAAGCAGGACAAGCCGGAGCAGGGCGCGGAAACGCTGAAGTTCTTCAGCTGGGCGTTCAAGAACGGCGAGAAGGCTGCCGACAGCCTCGACTACATCTCGCTGCCGGCGACGGTCGAGACGGAAATCCGCAAGCAGTGGAAGACGAAGGTGACGGACGCTTCGGGCAAGCCGGTCGCCGCCGAGTAAGCCATCCAGCGGTTCGCTGCCCGGCCGTGCCGGTCGGGCAGTGTGTGCGGTAAAGCCGGGCGTCACGGCGCCCGGCGATCAAAAGCAGGCACCCATGTCTGATATTTCATACACGTCCTCCCGATCGCCCGACAGTGCGCAGCAGCGCGCGCCGAGCCGTCTCGGGGATGTCCTGTTCGGCGGCCTCGCACGGCTCGCCGCGATCGTGACCCTGCTGCTGCTGGGCGGGATCATCGTTTCCCTGATCATTGCGTCGATGCCGACCATCCAGAAGTTCGGCATCGGCTTCCTGTGGCAATCCGAGTGGGATCCGAACTCGGATGTGTACGGCGCACTCGTGCCGATCTACGGCACCATCGTGACGTCGATCATTGCACTCGTCATCGCGGTGCCGGTCAGTTTCGGCATCGCACTGTTCCTCACCGAGCTGGCGCCCGTGTGGCTGCGCCGTCCGCTCGGCATCGCGATCGAGCTGCTCGCCGCGATCCCGTCGATCGTGTACGGCATGTGGGGCCTGCTCGTGTTCGCGCCGATCTTCGCCGAATACTTCCAGAAGCCGCTCGGCCGCCTGTTCAAGGACGTGTGGGTGCTCGGCCCGCTGACGTCCGGCCCGCCGATCGGCATCGGCATCCTCGCGGCCGGCGTGATCCTCGCGATCATGATCATCCCGTACATCGCGTCGGTGATGCGCGACGTGTTCGAAGTCACGCCGGTGCTGCTGAAGGAATCGGCATACGGGATCGGCTGCACGACCTGGGAAGTGATGTGGAAGGTCGTGCTGCCCTACACGAAGACCGGCGTGATCGGCGGCGTGATGCTCGGCCTCGGCCGCGCGCTCGGCGAAACGATGGCCGTGACGTTCGTGATCGGCAACACGAACCTGCTCGACAGCGTCTCGCTGTTCGCGCCGGGCAACAGCATTACGTCGGCGCTCGCGAACGAATTCGCGGAAGCGCAGCCGGGCCTGCATACGTCGGCGCTGATGGAGCTTGGCCTGATCCTGTTCGTGATCACGTTCATCGTGCTGTCCATCTCCAAACTGCTGCTGCTTCGTCTCGAGAAGGGAGAGGGCAAGAAATGAGCGAGCCCATCATGAATTTCCCGGGGCCGGACGGCGCCGTGCTCGACGCGATGCGCAATCGTCTGCAGCGCCAGCGCAAGGTCGTCAACGCGATCGCGCTCACCGCGTCGCTCGGCGCGATGGCTTTCGGCCTGCTGTGGCTCGTGTGGATTCTCTACACGACCGTGCACCTCGGCGTCGGCGGCCTGTCGCTGCAACTGTTCACCGAGTCGACGCCGGCCCCGAACACGGAAGGCGGCGGTCTCGCGAACGCGATCGTCGGCAGCCTGCTGCTGTGCGGCTTCGGCACGCTGGTCGGCACGCCGATCGGCATCCTCGCGGGCGTCTATCTCGCCGAATACGGCCAGAAGAACCTGCTCGCCAGCACGATCCGCTTCATCAACGACATCCTGCTGTCGGCGCCGTCGATCGTCATCGGCCTGTTCGTGTACGCGATCGTCGTCGCGAAGTCGGGGCGTTTCTCGGGCTGGGCCGGCGTGATCGCGCTCGCGCTGCTGCAGATTCCGATCGTGATCCGCACGACCGAGAACATGCTCAAGCTCGTGCCGAACGCGCTGCGCGAAGCGGCCGTCGCGCTCGGCACGCCGAAGTGGCGCATGGTGCTGAAGATCACGCTGCGCGCGTCGGTCGGCGGGATCGTGACGGGCGTGCTGCTCGCGGTCGCGCGGATCGCCGGCGAAACGGCGCCGCTGCTGTTCACCGCGCTGTCGAACCAGTTCTTCTCGGTCGACATGAGCCAGCCGATGGCGAACCTGCCGGTCACGATCTACAAGTTCGCGATGAGCCCGTTCGCTGAATGGCAGTCGCTCGCATGGGCGGGCGTGTTCCTGATTACGCTCGGGGTGCTCGGACTGAACGTTCTGGCGCGCTCGATCTTCTCGAAAAAGTAACGGCGGAGCAATCCGATGAATATGGCAGAAAGCCACCTGAATCCCGTCGAGCGCACCGCTGCGCCCGCCGGCACGCAAGACGCGGCGCACGGCCGTCCGCTCGCGCCGCTGAACGCGAAGATCGAGGTCAACAACCTCAACTTCTTCTACAACAAGTTCCACGCGCTGAAGAACATCAACCTGCGCATTCCCGAAGGGAAGGTGACGGCGTTCATCGGCCCGTCCGGCTGCGGCAAGTCGACGCTGCTGCGCACGTTCAACAAGATGTTCGCGCTCTATCCGGAGCAGCGCGCCGAAGGCGAAATCCTGATGGACGGCGAGAACCTGCTGACGACGAAGCGCGACATCTCGCTGCTGCGCGCACGGATCGGCATGGTGTTCCAGAAGCCGACCCCGTTCCCGATGTCGATCTACGACAACATCGCGTTCGGCGTGAAGATGTTCGAAAAGCTCACGCGCTCGGAAATGGACGACCGCGTCGAGTGGGCGCTCACGAAGGCCGCGCTGTGGAACGAAGTGAAGGACAAGCTGGGCCAGAGCGGCTACGGGCTGTCGGGCGGCCAGCAGCAGCGTTTGTGCATCGCGCGCGGCATCGCGATCCGTCCGGAAGTGCTGCTGCTCGACGAGCCGTGCTCGGCGCTCGACCCGATCTCGACCGGCCGCATCGAGGAGCTGATCGCGGAGCTCAAGAGCGACTACACGGTCGTGATCGTCACGCACAACATGCAGCAGGCCGCACGCTGCTCGGATTACACGGCCTACATGTACCTGGGCGAGCTGATCGAGTTCGGCGAAACCGAAAAGATCTTCATCAAGCCGGTGCGCAAGGAAACGGAAGACTACATCACCGGCCGCTTCGGCTGATGACGGAGAACAACAGTCATGTCGGATAAACATCTGTCGAGCCAGTTCGACGCGGACCTGAATGCCGTGTCGTCGAAAGTGCTGGAAATGGGCGGACTCGTGGAGTCGCAGATCGTCGGCGCGATGCACGCGCTGAACGAATTCGATCGCGAGCGTGCCGAGAAGGTGATCGCGGCCGAGGAAACGCTGAACGCGATGGAAGTGGACATCGACCAGGAATGCGGCAACATCATCGCGCGGAGACAGCCTGCCGCGCGTGACCTGCGTCTTTTGATGTCGATCTCGAAAACGATTACGAACCTCGAGCGTGCCGGCGACGAAGCGGAGAAGATCGCGAAGCGCGTGCGCCGCCTGATCGACGAGCCGGCCGCGCGCGCGGTCAACATCGCCGAGATCAAGGTGTCGGGCGAGATGGCCGTGACGATCCTGCGCCGCGCGCTCGACGCGTTCGCGCGCCTCGATACGGTGGCCGCCGCGCAGATCGTCAAGGACGACAAGGAAATCGACCAGGAATTCCGCGCGTTCGTGCGCAAGCTCGTGTCGTACATGCAGGAAGACCCGCGCACGATCTCGGTCGGCCTCGAATACCTGTTCATCGCGAAGGCGATCGAACGGATCGGCGACCACGCGAAGAACATCGCCGAATTCATCATCTACATCGTGAAGGGCACCGACGTGCGGCACCAGCCGCGCGACACGCTCGATCGCGAAGCCAACAGTTAATCGACTCCGTACAGGAAGAACAGAGGTGCCGATGCCCAGCAACATTCTCGTCGTTGAAGATGAGCCCGCGATTTCCGAACTGATCTCGGTGAATCTCCAGCACGCCGGTCACTGCCCGATCCGTGCGTACAACGCCGAACAGGCGCAGAACCTGATCAGCGACGTGCTGCCCGATCTCGTGCTGCTCGACTGGATGCTGCCGGGCAAGTCCGGCATCGCGTTCGCGCGCGACCTGCGCAACAACGAACGGACCAAACACATCCCGATCATCATGCTCACCGCCCGCGGCGACGAGCAGGACAAGGTGCTCGGCCTCGAAATCGGTGCGGACGACTACGTGACGAAGCCGTTCTCGCCGAAGGAACTGATGGCGCGGATCAAGGCCGTGCTGCGCCGCCGCGCGCCGCAGCTGACCGAGGACGTCGTGTCGATCAACGGGCTGCGCCTCGACCCGGCCACGCATCGCGTCGCCGCGCACGGCGACGGCAGCGAGATCAAGCTCGATCTCGGCCCGACCGAGTTCCGCCTGCTGCATTTCTTCATGACGCATCCGGAGCGCGTGCACAGCCGCACGCAACTGCTCGACCAGGTGTGGGGCGACCACGTGTTCGTCGAGGAGCGTACCGTCGACGTGCACATCAAACGATTGCGCGCGGCCTTGAAACCGGCCGGCTGCGATGCGATGATCGAAACCGTGCGCGGCAGCGGCTACCGCCTCGCCAAGCACGCGTAACGTATCCGGGCATGCCGTGTGCCGCGGCATGCCGTTCCTTCTTTCGGACGCTGAATCATGAACATCATCTGGGCGCGCTTCCTGGTGTCGCTCGTGCTGCTCGTGCTGATCGGCGTATTGGTCGGCGTCTTCGCCGGCCCGACCGCGGGCCTCGTGTTCGTGGTCGTGATGCTGGTCGCGCAGGGCTTTTTCAGCACCTTCCATACGCAGCGTCTGTGGCGCCTGCTCGATGCGCCGGTCTACGGCGAAGTGCCGAGCGCGCCGGGCATCTGGGGCGAGATCTACTATCGGCTGCACAAGCTCGCGAAACAGTGGCATGCGCAGGTGCGGCAGGTCGAACAGCAGCATTCGCGCTTCATCCAGGCGATCCAGGCGTCGCCGAACGGCGTCGCGATGCTCGACGACCACGACCAGATCGAGTGGTGCAACGCGATCGCCGAAGTGCATTTCGGCCTCGATGCGAAGCGCGACCTGCGCCAGCACATCACGAACCTCGTGCGCCATCCCGATTTCGTCCGCTACCTGAACGCGCAGCATTACGACGAGACGCTGTTGATGCGCGGCATGGGCGACTCGCGGCAGAACGTGCTGGCCGTGCAGGTGTTTCCGTACGGCGAGAACCGCAAGCTGCTGCTCACGCAGGACATCACCGAGCTCGAGCGTACCGACGCGATGCGGCGTGACTTCGTCGCGAACGTGTCGCACGAGCTGAAGACGCCGCTCACCGTGTTGTCGGGCTTCCTGGAGACGATGCGCGAGCTGCCGCTGAACGAGGAGGACCGCGCGCGCTATCTCGACATGATGGAGCAGCAGGCGTCGCGGATGCGGCACATCGTGACCGACCTGCTGGTGCTCGCGAAGCTGGAAGGCGAGAGCAAGCCGCCGGTCGATCACGCGATCGACATGCGTGCGGTGTTCGACCATCTGAAGGAGGATGCGCAGACGCTGTCGAGCGGGCATCACGACATCGCGTTCTCGATCGACGAGACGCTCGGTGTCACCGGTGCGCAGACGGAATTGTTCAGCGCGTTCGCGAATCTCGTCACGAACGCGATCCGCTATACGCCGGACGGCGGCAAGATCGTCGTGTCGTGGCGGCGCGAGGGCGCGCAGGGCGTGTTTTCCGTCACGGACAGCGGCTTCGGGATTCCGGCCGCCGACCTGCCGCGGCTCACCGAACGCTTCTACCGCGTCGATCGCAGCCGTTCGCGCGACACGGGCGGCACGGGCCTCGGCCTCGCGATCGTCAAGCACGTGCTGCAGCGGCACGATGCGCATCTGTACGTGCAGAGCGAGGAAGGCCGCGGCAGTACGTTCACCGCGCGGTTCCCGGGCTCGCGCATCATCGCGATCCGGCCGGCCGCCTACGAAGCATGATCGCGTCGCGTTCCGGCGTTAAAAAAGCAGCCCGCGGGCTGCTTTTTTCATGGCGATGCGGTACGTCGCCCGCATCGCACCGACGGCTCACGAACAGAACTTCGCGAGCAGCCCGAGTTGCGCGTTGCGAATCGTCTTGCCCGCGCGGCGCCGGCGATAGTGGCCGTCGCTGTGCATCTGCCATGCCGACTGGTTGTCGCCGAGGCACACCGACAGCCCCTCGGCGATCACGCGCCGCTTGAGCTTGCGATCGCGGATCGGGAACGCGACTTCGACGCGGCGGAACAGGTTGCGGTCCATCCAGTCGGCACTCGACAGGTAGACGTCCTCGGCGCCGCCTGCGTGGAAATAGTAGATCCGGTGGTGTTCGAGGAAGCGGCCGACGATCGAGCGCACCGTGATGTTTTCCGACAGCCCCGGCACGCCGGGCTTCAGCGCGCAGACGCCGCGCACGATCAGGTCGACCTTGACGCCGGCCTGCGACGCTTCGTACAACGCAGCGATCACCGATGGCTCGAGCAGCGCGTTCATTTTCGCGACGATGCGCGCGCGCTTGCCGGCCTGCGCGTTGTCGATCTCCGCGCGAATCGAATCGATGATGCGCGGATGCAGCGTGAACGGCGACTGCCACAGCTCGTGCAGCGTCAGTTCGCCGCCGATGCCGGTCAGTTGCTGGAACACGTGATGAACGTCCTCGCAGATCTTCTGGTCGGCCGTCATCAGCCCGAAGTCGGTGTAGAGGCGCGCGGTGCGCGGATGGTAGTTGCCGGTGCCGAGGTGCACGTAGCGGCGCAGCGATGCCTTGCCGGCCTGCACGACGCGCCGCACGATCAGCATCATCTTCGCGTGGCACTTGTGGCCGACCACGCCGTACACGACATGCGCGCCGACGGCTTCGAGCTGCGACGCCCAGTTGATGTTGGTTTCCTCGTCGAAGCGCGCGAGCAGCTCGACGACGACGGTCACTTCCTTGCCGTTGCGCGCGGCTTCCATCAGCGCGTCCATCAGCGGCGAGTCGGTGCCGGTGCGGTAGATCGTCTGCTTGATCGCGACGACGCTCGGATCCTTCGCGGCCTGCTGCAGCAGCTCGAGCACCGGCTGGAAGCTCTCGTACGGGTGGTGCAGCAGGAGGTCGCCGGCGTCGATCGCATCGAACATCGTCGGCGCGTTGGCGATTGCCGCGGGAGTCGACGCGGTGAACGGCGTGAACTTCAGGTCGGGTCGATCGACGAGATCTGGAATCTGCATCAGGCGCACGAGGTTCACGGACCCGGCCACGCGATAGCAGTCCTTGTCGCCGAGTTCGCTTTCCTCGAGCAGGCGTCGCACGATGTGCAGCGGCGTGTCCGCCGATACTTCGAGGCGTACCGCGTTGCCGAGGTGGCGCGCGGGCAGCTCGCCCTGCAGCGCGACACGCAGGTTGGTGATTTCGTCTTCGTCGACGAACAGCTCGCTGTTGCGCGTGATGCGGAACTGGTTGCAGCTCTTCACGACGAGTTGCGGGAACAGTTCGCCGACGAAGCGCTGCATGAACGAGCTCAGCAGCACGAAGCCGTGCTCGAAACCCGACAGCGCGTGCGGCATGCGCACCACGCGCGGCAGCGCGCGCGGCGCCTGCACGATGCCCATCACGGCCTGGCGGCCGAACGCGTCGCGGCCTTCGAGCTCGACGACGAAGTTCAGGCTCTTGTTCAGCACGCGCGGGAACGGGTGCGCCGGATCGAGGCCGATCGGCGTCAGCACGGGCAGCAGCTCGTCGAGGAAGTAGTGTCGCGCCCATTCGAGCTGCTCGTCATTCCACGTGTCGCTCGCGTGGAAGTAGATGCCTTCCTGTTCGAGCGCGGGCAGCACGGTTTCGTGCAGCATCGTGTACTGTCGATGGACGAGCCGCTGCGCGCGTTCGACGACGAGATCGTAAGCGTGCTGTAACGACATGCCGTCGGGCGTCAGCGCGCCGGGATTGTCGCGGATCTGCTCCTGCAGGCCGGCCATCCGGACTTCGAAGAATTCGTCGAGGTTGCTGCTGGTGATGCAGATGAAGCGCAGGCGCTCGAGCAACGGGACTTGCGGATCGGCCGCCTGGGCCAGCACGCGCTCGTTGAAACCGAGGATGCCGAGTTCACGATTGAGAAGCGGGTAACGGACGGACATCGGCAGAGTAGGGGGTAATTCAGGCGATGATTCGAAAGGACGCTCGGAAACTCTCACGGTACGATGACGTGCTGATGACAATAATGGTTTTATATCGGGAAATTCTACGCCGTAACCCTTTCGTCGCATAAATGTTTCGGCTATATGGAATCGAGCAGTGTGCATGCCCGTGAAGCGTGGCAACGGCAAGCGTTCCACGCTTAAAATGTCGCCTTTGATTGATCGCCCTCGGTTGCCGGAACGGCTGCCGCGGAAGAACGCGCACGGAGCCCCCTTCTGATGGTTACAACTCCCCACTTGCTGGCTGCCGTGGATCTCGGCTCGAACAGCTTCCGGCTGATCGTCGGGCGCGTCGAGGAAACGCCGGCAGGCAGCCAGATCTATCCGGTCGACGCGCTGCGCGAGCCGGTCCGGCTGGCCGCGGGCCTGTCGAGCGACAAGATGCTCGACCGCGCGTCGCAGGAGCGTGGCTGGGAGGCGCTCAAGCGGTTCGGCGAGCGCCTGCGCGATTTTCATCCCGATCATGTGCGCGCGGTGGCGACCAACACGCTGCGTGTCGCGAAGAACGCCGCGGAATTTCTCGGCGAGGCCGAGGCGGCGCTCGGGTTCCCGATCGAAGTGATCGCGGGCCGCGAAGAGGCGCGCCTCATCTATGCGGGCGCCGCGCACTCGGTGCCGGCGAGCGCCGGCAAGCGGCTCGTCGTCGACATCGGCGGCGGCTCGACCGAATTCATCATCGGCTCGCACTACACGCCGATCGTGATGGAGAGCCTCTATATCGGCTGCGTGAGCCATAGCCGCACGTTCTTCCCGGCCGGCAACGTCGACGAGTACACGATGCGGCAGGCCGAACTCGCGGCCAAGCGCGAGATCCAGATTATTTCGAGCGAGTACAAGAAGGCCGGCTGGGACCAGGCGATCGGCTCGTCCGGCACCGCGCGCGCGCTCGCGGAACTCGTCGAGGCGAACGGCTTCAACGATCCGGGCATCACGCACGGCATTTCGCGCGGCGGGCTCGAGCGGCTGAAGCGCGCGCTGATCAAGTCGGAGAACGTCAACCGGCTGAAGCTGATCGCGCTGAAGCCCGACCGCGTGCCGGTGCTCGCGGGTGGCCTGGCGATCATGCTGGCGGTGTTCGAGGAACTCGGCGTCGACTACGTCGACACGACCGACGGCGCGCTGCGCCTCGGCGTGCTGTACGACCTGCTCGGCCGGACGCAGCACGAGGACATGCGTGCGGTGACCGTCGAGGGTTTCACGCGCCGCTACGGCGTCGATCGCGCGCAGGCCGAGCGGATCGGGGCGCTCGCGGCGCGTTTCTACGACGAGCTCGAGGAAGACGACGAGGAAGCGCGCGAGGAAGGGCGGATGTTCCTCGGCTGGGCGGCTGCGTTGCACGAGATCGGCCTGTCGATCTCGCACAGCGCGTATCACAAGCATTCGGCCTATATCGCGAGCAATGCGGACATGCCGGGTTTTTCGCGCACCGACCAGGCCCGGCTCGCCGCGCTCGTGCTCGGCCATGCGGGCAAGCTCGGCAAGCTGTCGCAGTCGCGTGAGGTCGAGTGGCCGCTGCTGTTCTGCCTGCGGCTCGCGGCGCTGCTGTGCCGGCGCCGGACCGATGCGGGGCTCCCCGATATTTCCGTCTCGCAGATGAAGAAGGGCGGTTATGAGGTGCGCCTGCCGAACGCGTGGGTCGAGCAGAACCCGTTGACCGACTACAGCCTCAGCCAGGAGGCGGCGGAGTGGGAGAAGGTCGGTATCCCGTATCGCGTGGTGTATACCGGCGCGTGACGGGGCGATAGCGGGCCCGGAAGGTGTTTCGGGATGCCTGGAGCCGGGTGGGCGGTATGCTGCGCCATCCGTTCGGCGTGGCCGCACGCTCGTGCTGGCGGCCCGCTCAGTCCGACGAGCAGACGATCGCGGTCAGGAACGGGAATGCCTGCTTGACGGTGGCGTCGCTGCCGGCCTTGCGCACGGCTTCCTCGACCGAGCCCTTCGTGCCGCGTACGACGACGCCGTAGGCCCAGTCGCCGATCGGCGTGCCGTCGCCCGGACGGAAGATCGGGTCGTTCGCCTGGTAGCCGAGCACGACATAGACGCCGAAGCCGTAGGCCGTCAGCGGGTGGTTCGTGCGGAACGCATTGACCGAGTTCGATTCGACGTGCATCGGCTCCGACTGGATGTCGCCGGCGGCGAGCAACGGTGCGACGAACTTGTGGCCGGTCGAATGGCAGTCGAGCGCGTCGTCGAGCGCTTTCGCCGACGCGGTGCCGGCGGCGGCGGTCGCGAGCATGAGCAGCGACGCGCAGAGGGCTGGCTTGAGAACGTTGTTTTTCATGCGCGGTTGCCGGGTTGTTTCACACGTATTATCGCGTGTTCCAGCAAGTTTCGTGCGCGGGCTTGACGGCGGATGCGCGGGCGCATCGACGTGGTGGTGGGCCCGTACCCGGGCCGGGCCGCCGCGCGCTGCGGAAAATCGGTGGGCGATTCCAGGGCCGGTAAAAAGCGCCCGTAAACGGAAAAGGGGCTACGGTGTTCAACCGTAACCCCTTGATTCCTTTGGTCGGAGCGAAAGGATTCGAACCTTCGACCCTCTGATCCCAAATCAGATGCGCTACCAGGCTGCGCTACGCTCCGACGAGCCAAAGATAATAACGTCGAATGGCCGATCCGGTCAATCACGATATGCGGATAAATGCCGCGGCGGCGAGCGGTCCGCGATTTGCGACAATTCACGGGACGATCGGCCGGCCCGTACGCATGCGCGCGCGGGCGCTCGCCGAAGCAAGGAGAACATCATGATGAACCTGATCCTGTGGCGTCACGCCGAAGCCGAAGATTACGCAACGAGCGATCTCGCGCGCCAGTTGACCGTGCGCGGCCGCAAGGACGCGCAGGCGATGGCCAAATGGCTGCGCGGGCGGCTCGAGACGAATACCGTGATTCTCGCGAGCCCGGCGGCGCGCACCGTGCAGACCGTGGAGGCGCTGACCGACCAGTACCGGACCGTCGACGCGCTCGCGCCGGGCGGCGGCGTCGACGACGTGCTGACGGCGGCCGGCTGGCCGGAAGGCATCGCGCCGACGGTCGTGATCGTCGGCCACCAGCCGACGCTCGGCAGCGTCGCCGCGCAGCTGGTCGCCGGCGGCGACGACAGCTGGAGCGTCAAGAAGGGCGGAATCGTGTGGCTGGCGAGCCGCACGCGCGACGGCAACCGGCAGGCCGTGCTGCGGGCGGTACTGACGCCCGAACTGGTGTAAAGCCCCGTCTGAATAGGTTTGAAGGGATTGATCATACGGTTTCGCAAGCTTTCTGCTAAAGTCAATTCGGCGACACGTCATTGAAAGGACACGGTCGTGCCACATAACGGTCACGGCCGATTACTACATTGGCGGGCATGTCGTCCTATTCCTTACGACCAGGAAAGCCTAATGCGAGAACTGCCGACGCCTACGCTCCCCTTTGCCTCGCTGCCCCTCGACACGTCGCGGCGCCACCTGCCGCGCGCCAGTGAAACCGTCACATCCGAGTATCGCCTGCGCGCCGCATGGGCGCGCACGGAAGACGAATTGCGCGAAGCCCAGCGCCTGCGCTTCAGCGTGTTCGCCGAAGAGATGGGTGCGCAGGTCAGCGGCCCGTCCGGTCTCGACGTCGATCCGTTCGACGCGTATTGCGACCACCTGCTGGTCCGCGATCTCGACACGCTGAAAGTCGTCGGCACGTACCGCGTGCTGCCGCCGCACCAGGCGGCGCGGGTCGGCCGCCTGTACGCCGAAGGCGAATTCGACCTGTCGCGCCTCACGCACCTGCGCGGCAAGATGGTCGAGGTCGGCCGCTCGTGCGTGCACAGCGACTATCGCAGCGGCGCCGTCATCATGGCGCTGTGGGGCGGGCTGGGCGCGTACATGATGCAGAACGGCTACGAGACGATGCTCGGCTGCGCGAGCGTGTCGATGGCCGACGGCGGCCACTACGCGGCGAACCTGTACCAGTCGCTGTCGGCCGGCTCACTGACGGCGCCCGAGTATCGCGCGTTCCCGCACACGGCCCTGCCGGTCGACGAACTGCAGACGGGCACCGTCGTCGCGCCGCCGCCGCTGATCAAGGGTTATCTGCGTCTTGGCGCGAAGATTTGCGGCGCACCGGCCTGGGATCCCGACTTCAACTGCGCGGATTTCCTGACGCTGTTCCGCCTGTCGGACATCAACGCGCGCTACGCCCGCCACTTCCTGGGCTGAGTGGTCCGAATCGCAGCGCGCCCTCTGAGGGCGCGCTGCGCGCAAGCGAACGCCGTCGCGTGGCAGACGTCACGCGACGGCGTTCGTGTATCCGGTCGATGTGTGTGTATCGGGCCCCGATAATTTCGGCGACATGCGGCGATCACCGTGCCGCCGAGCGGCACGTTCGCACCGGCCCCGGGGACGGGCCGGACGGCAGCGACGCGCTCAGTGCTTGCGCCGCCAGTCGAGCAGGTGGTGTTCCGCCATCCAGTGGTGGATCATCCCTTCGCCTTCATGGCTGCGCTTGTATTCGCGCGACTCGAAGTACGACAGCGCGACGAGCACCATCAGACCGATGAACAGGCCGATCAGGCCCGCAATTTCTTCAGACGACATGGCAGCCTCCTTTCAACGGCACAGCGCCATGCGTACATAGTAGGACATGCGCGGCGCAACCCCGAAACCCGATTTCCGCTAGACTCGGCGCGGTCTCGGCGTGCGTTCGGCGCGCCGTTTTCCGGAGCCCTACCTGATGACCCGTTTCGTGCTGGCCGTGCTGGCCGCATCCCTCCTTGCCGCTTGCAGCAGCGATCCCCGTCAAGCACGCCGCGGCCACCCGCCGGAAGATCCGGCCGACTATCACGGCGTGCCGACCGACATGACGCCGCCGTCGATGCTCGACGCGCCGTCGCCGAAACCCGTGCAGTCGCAGTAACGGTCGGCCGGGGCCGCTGTCACGCGCGGGCTGCCGATGCGGCCTGCGGGTCGGCGCCGACCCGCCGCAACAGCGCCGGCAGATAGCGCGCGAGCGTCGCGCCGCGCGCCGCCATGAACAGCAGCAGCGCGAACCACAGGCCGTGATTGCCGAACGTGCCGACGGCGGCGAGCGTGGCCGCGACGAAGATCGACAACGACGCGACCATCGCGCGCATCAGCGATTGCGTCTGCGTGGCGCCGATGAACACGCCGTCGAGCAGGAAACCCCAGACCGACACGATCGGCGAGATCGCGGCCCACGGCAGGTAGCGCAGTGCGACGGCGCGGATCTCGGCCTGATCGGTCAGGCGCGCGACGATCCAGCCGCCTGCGGCCCAATAAACGAGCGCGAACAGCAGCGCGCCGAGTGCCGACCAGAACAGCGTGACGCGCACGGCTTGCCGGAATGCGCGGCGATCGCGCGCGCCGGCCGCCGCGCCGACGAGCGCCTCGGCCGCATGCGCGAAGCCGTCGAGGCCGTATGCCATGAAGGTCTGGAAATTCAGCAAGAGCGCATTCGCGGCGAGCGTCGCGTCGCCTTGTTGTGCGCCGAGATGCGCGAACCATCCGAAGGCGCCGAGCAGGCACAGCGTGCGCAGGAAGATGTCGCGATTGAGCGCGATCAGCCGCTTGAGCGCTGCACGGTCGGCAAGCGCGCGTACCGCGAGCGGTGCAAGGCCGCGCGGCCGCAGCCGCCACAGCATCCATGCACCGAGCGCGAAGCCGCACGCGTCCGCGGTGGCGGTCGCGGCGCCGATGCCGGCGATCCCCCAGCCGAAACCATACACATAGAGCAGCACGGCACCGATGTTCACCGCATTGATGAACACCTGCGCGACGAGCGCGAGCCGGACGCGCTGCATGCCGAGCAGGTAGCCGAGCACCACGTAGTTCGCGAGCGCGAACGGGGCGCTCCAGATCCGTGCGTGGCTGTACCCGAGCGCCGTCGCGCGGACGGCCTCGCTGCCGCCGAGCGCGGACAGCGCGAACGACAGCAGCGGCACCTGCAGCGCAAGCACCGCGGCGCCGAGCGCGAATGCGACGATCAGCGCGCGCAGCAGGTTCAGGCGGATCCCGGCGGCGTCGCCGGCGCCATGCGCCTGCGCGACGAGGCCGGTCGTCCCCATCCGCAGGAAGCCGAAGCCCCAGAACACGAAATTGAAGAACAGCCCGCCGAGCGCGACGCCGCCGAGATATTGCGCGCCGTCGAGGTGGCCGGCGACGGCCGTGTCGACGGCGCCGAGGATCGGTTGCGTCAGGTTCGCGAGGACGATCGGGAACGCGAGCGCGAGGACGCGCCGATGCGTGACGGCGGCCGACGCGCTACCGGCCCCGTGCGGTAAGGCGGATTCGGACATGGTGGACGCGTCAGGCGCGTTCCTGCACGCAGACCCACGGCGAGACGACGACCGCCCACAGCTCCGGATTGCGCGCCGCGTAGTCGGCGGCGGTCTCGGCCGGCATGCGCGCGACGAGGCCGGACGACAGCCAGCGCGTGACCTGTCCGGTGTCGTCGCTGGCGACCGCTTCCGCGACGCTGACGAGATCGAGGTCGCGCGCAACGGACAGCAGCTTGCCCTGCGCGAAGAAGCGCTCGAGGTCGCACCAGTCGATCTTGGCGGTTTCGCCGAGGAGTTTGGCGTAGAGCGGGCTGTGCGACGCGCCCGCGGCGGCGTGTTGATCAGAGGACATCGGTTTCTTGGAAAGACTGCGTGGCGCCACTATAAACCATCCGGCCGGGCGGGCCGAGCGGGGACAGTGCGCTCACGCGTCGCGCAGCGCGCGCCGCACGATCTTGCCGGTCGCGGTCATCGGCAGGCTGTCGACGAACGCGATCGCGCGCGGATACTCGTGCGCGGCGAGCCGCGTGCGCACGTGGGCCTGCAGTGTGCTGACGAGCGCTGCGTCGCCGACGTGGCCGGGGTTCAGCACGACGAATGCCTTGACGATCTCGGTACGCGTCGCGTCGGGCACGCCGACGACGGCCGCCATCCGCACTGCCGGATGCGTGAGCAGGCAGTCCTCGATCGGGCCGGGGCCGATCCGGTAACCGGCGCTCGTGATCACGTCGTCGTCGCGGCCGACGAAGCGCACGAAGCCGTCGGCGTCGATCGTGCCCGTATCGCCGGTGAGCAGGTAGTCGCCCGCGAACTTGTCGCGCGTCGCGTCGGGGTTGCGCCAGTATTCGAGAAACATCACCGGGTCGGGGCGGCGCACCGCGATGCGGCCTTCGACGCCGGGCGGCAGCGGCGTGCCGTCCGCATCGACGATCGCGACCGCATGACCGGGCACCGCCTTGCCGATCGCGCCGGGCTGCGCATCGAACAGCGCCGCGCATGACGACAGCACCATGTTGCACTCGGTTTGCCCGTAGAACTCGTTGATCGTCACGCCGAGCGCGTCGCGGCCCCACGCCGTCAGTTCGGTGCCCAGCGATTCGCCGCCGCTCGCGACCGATTTCAGCGACAGCGCGTAACGTTCGCGTGGCGCCGTGACCGCGCGCATCAGCTTCAGCGCGGTGGGCGGCAGGAACGCGTGGGTGACGCCGTGCCGCGCCATCAGCGCGAATGCCGCGTCGCCGTCGAATTTCTCGAAGCGGCGCGCGAGCACCGGCACGCCGTGATGCCATGACGGCAGCAGCACGTCGAGCAGCCCGCCGATCCATGCCCAGTCGGCGGGCGTCCAGAACAGGCGCGCGTCGCGCGGGAAGCACTGCTGCGACATCTCGACGCCGGGCAGGTGGCCGAGCAGCACGCGATGCGCATGCAGCGCGCCCTTCGGCTTGCCGGTCGTGCCGGACGTGTAGATGATCACGGCCGGATCGTCGGCGGCCGTATCCACCGGCACGAAATCCGGCGCTTCGGCGGCGAGCGCCGCGTCGTAGCGCAACACGCCGGGCACGTCGGGCGCATCGTCGCCGATGCAGTAGACGGTATGCAGCGCCGGCAGTTGCGCGCGCAGCGGCGCGATCTTCGCGTAGCCGGCCGCGTCGGTGACGAGCGCGGCCGCCTCGCTGTTCGCGAGCCGGTTAGAAGCATTCCTCAGGTCGTCGAACGTGAGGCGCGAAACGTCGCCTTGCGCCGTTTCGTGGATCAGCGCGAGGCGTCCGCTGCCGTCGGCCCATTTGTCGCACACGTCCACGCCGATGTTGTAGCGCGCCGGAAGGTCCCACCGGAAGCGGGCGAGGAGGTGATCGTAGCGGTCGGCGGCGGGCAGCATCGCGTGGTCTCCTGATGTCGAGCGGGGCGTCCGGTGAGCGGCTTACATCAGGATTTCACGCAGACGAATCCACAATGGTGTTTGCTGATAGGGAATGTTCGGACTCGTCCAGTAGGCGAGCCTCAGTGCACGATTTCACAATGACGCATAAGATCAAGACAAAACAGTGGTGTGACCATGGATTTGCTTCTGATAGCTGCGGGGTTCAGCCTGATCGGAATCGGTGTGCTGGTGGCGTTTGCTCGTCATGTCGATCCGTTGTCCGGCCGTGTCACCGGACGTCTGCGCAAGCGCTGACGCGACTTTTTTCCGTTTTCGCCGCGACGGCACGCGATGCGTGCCGGCATCGCGCGCCGTCTGTCGTGCGCTCAACGCGCCGGCAGGTAGCGTGACGGATCGATCGAGCGGCCGCCATAGCGCAGCTCGAAATGCAGCGCGACACGATCGCTGTCGCTGTTGCCCATCTCGGCGATCGATTGCCCTTGCGTGACCGATTGGCCTTCCTTCACCAGCAGCGCGCGGTTGTGCGCGTAGGCCGTCAGGTAATCGGCGTTGTGCTTCAGGATGATCAGATTGCCGTAGCCGCGCAGCCCGTTACCGGCATAGACGACGACACCCGGCGCGGCCGCGACGACCGGCGTGCCCGGCGAATTCGCGATGTCGATGCCCTTCGATTTCGAGCCGTCGAACGTGCGTACCACGTTGCCGGCCGCCGGCCAGATCAGCGCAATGCTCGTGGCCGGCTTCACGGCCGATTCGACCGGCGCGGAAGGGGCCGGGCGTGCGCGGCCCGCGCTGCCGGTGCCGGTGGTCGATGCGGTGGTCGTGCCGGGCGGCGGCGCGACGCGCAGCACCTGGCCGACTTCGATCGCATCGGGGTTCGTCATCTGGTTCCAGCGCACGATGCTCTGTACCGACGTGCGGTTGTCGCGCGCGATCTTGTAGAGCGTGTCGCCACGCTCGACGCGATAGAACCCGGGGCCGACGGGCGCGGAGCCGCACGCGACGAGCAGGGCGGCGCAGGCGGCTGCGAAGAGTCGCTTCGTTGTTGTTCCGAACATTGAACCTCGCAAAACCCTGCCGCGCGTGACGCGGCAGGCAACACAAAACGTCCGATTTTAACGGGTTCGACCCGCGCACCGCAGTTTCGGTCGCTACCGGGGCCGCCGTGCCCCGGTTCGGTGCGTGTCGAATCAGCCGGCGAGCGGGGCGACACGGATCCGCAGCGTGGCCGTTTCAGTCGCGCCCGGCGCGAGCATGCGCAGGCCGCGGCCGTTGTGGATCGCATCGGGCAGGCCGAGCCACGGCTCGACGCAATAGAAGTCCGAATCCGGCTTTTCGGTCCACGTCGTGACCGCGTACCACGGGATCGAGCCCGGCACGTCGAGTGCGATCTCGATCGTGCGGTGGCGGCCCGGCATCACGATGCGCACCGGTGCGGACGGCTCGCCGTCGAGGCAGTGGAAGCGGTCGAGGATCTCCGGATCGTCGAGGCGGTAACGGACCTCGCCCGGTTCGAGCGGGCTGATCGAGCCGTCCGCGCGCTGGTGGCAACGGCGGGTCGGTGGCAACTCGAGGCGGGTGTCGGCCCGCTCGCCGTGCGGCAGCGCGAAATAGAAATGGTGGCCGGCGTAGTAGGGCAGCGGCGTGTCGCCGCGATTGGTCGTCGTCAGCGCGACTTCCAGCGTATGGGCGTCCGCCAGGCGGTAGGTCGTTTCGAACCGGAAATCGAACGGATAGCTCGCGCGCAGCGTGTCGTTCGCGTCGAGCGTCATCGACAACGCGGCGCCGTCGGCCGACGGCTGCGCGTCGAACGGCAGATCGCGCGCGAAACCGTGCATCGGCAGGTCGCGAACCACGCCGGCGGCGTCGCGCCAGCGGCCGAGTTCGCCGTCGACGCGGTGGCGGCCGAGGAACGGGAACAGCAGCGGATTGCCGCCGCGCACGCGGGCGAGGTTGCTCCAGTCGGCGGTTTCCGGCCAGAAGATCACCGGTTCGCCATCGACGTGCCAGGACAGCAGGCGGCCACCGAATTGCGGGGCGACCCGGACGAGCGACGGGCCGGCGTGAAGTTCGTGAATGTCGTGTTGCTGGAAGATCGGCATGGCGAATCGGGTTGGGCGGGTGAGGGGAGCAACGTGCGTTCCATTATCGGGCCGCGACCGCTCGGGGAAAACCCTTCTCGGGAAATTGCGAGTTTTTAACACTGTCGACGGTCTGGATAATGCCTCTAAACCGGTGATGTTGCCGGGTCATGACACTTCGTGGAGGGGGCCATGGATCTGGCAATGGCAATGGGTATCGCACTGTTCGGCATGTTTACCGGTAGCACGGTATTATTTTTCTATCAGCTCGGCCGCTGACGGCAATTCCTGCCGAAGTGGACAAGCCCGCCATGCAAATGGCGGGCTTTTTGCTTTCTGCGCGCTTACAAATTGCAAGTGTTTGTGTGCATTGCCGCAATATCCTGCCAAATGCCTTGGCGCAGTAATCCTGGCTCGGCATAATCGGGGCGCGTTTTTCAGGACGCGCATCGCGTCGTCCGCCTTCCTTCCCGCTTAATCTTTACTAAAAGGACCGACGCGTGAGCCTCTGGTTTCTGGTATTCCTGAGCGTCCTGCAGGGCGTCACCGAACTCTTCCCCGTCAGCAGCCTCGGCCATACGCTGCTCGTGCCGGCGCTGTTCGGCATGCACATCGACAAGCATGCGCCGCAACTGCTGCCCTTCCTCGTCGCGCTCCACCTCGGCACCGCGCTGGCGCTGCTGTGGTACTTCCGCGCGCGCTGGATCGCACTGATCGGCGGTTTCTTCGCGCAGCTCGGCGGCCGCAAGAACGACGACGGGCACCTGATGTGGGCGCTGATCATCGGTACGATCCCGACCGGCATCGTCGGCCTGCTGCTGGAAAAGCGCATCGAGCGCGTGTTTCATGATCTGCGGATCGTCGCGATTGCGTTGATCGTCAACGGCGTGTTGCTGTGGCTCGGCGATCGCATCCAGCGCAGCCGCGCCCATCAACCGCCCGAGAAGATGACGTTCAAGCAGGCGTTCTTCGTGGGCCTCGCGCAGATCGGCGCGCTGATTCCGGGCTTCTCGCGCAGCGGGCTGACGATAATCGCCGGCAACGCGGCCGGGCTGACGGCGGAGAAGGCGGCGGAATTCTCGTTCCTGCTCGGCACGCCGATCATCTTTGCCGCGGGCGTGCTCGAATTGCCGAAGCTATTCCATGCGCGCGACCAGCTCGCCGATGCGCTGCTCGGTGGCGTGCTGACGGCGATCGCCGCGTACCTGAGCGTGCGATTCCTGATGCGCTATTTCGAGGGGCGCGGCCGGCTCGCGTCGTTCGGCGTGTATTGCGTGATCGCCGGCGTGTTCTGCCTCGGCTGGTTCATGCTGCATCCGCAGCCGGTTTGATGCTGCGAGCGCCGGTCTCCGTGATCTGGCGCGATGATCGGGTATAATTTCGGGCTCGGCTTCGTGCCGGGCCCGTTTTGTTTCGGGGTTTCGAGTTGTTTGGGGCGGCGTCGCTGCTGCTTCGTGACTCAAACCCGATGCCGAATGCGGCCCGTGTCAGACCGTGTCTTTTCTCTTTGACCGCCCTTAGCTCAGTTGGATAGAGCAACGGCCTTCTAAGCCGTAGGTCACACGTTCGAATCGTGTAGGGCGGGCCAGGATTCTTCGCTTATTCAGTCACTTAGTCACGCGAGCGACTGCTGTCAAGTTGGCTCCCTTCGCCGTTCGGTGTGAACGGAGTGTGAATGAATTCCACCCGATGACCGCCCGATACTTTGCCGGAGGCCGCGTCATCATCTGTTGAGCGCTTGGGTTAGCAGTGTTCCTCCAACGCCCTGTACTGCGCCCATGACGGCCGCTATCAATTTAGCGAGGATGTCATTGCGCTTTCGCTGCCAGAACGATTTCCGGGCGTCACGTCGGATGCCATAAAACACAGTGTCCCGTCTTGGGTCTGGCCTAAATACGGCTATGCACATCGCAAGGCCGATACCGGCTAGGCAGGCGAAGGGCACCACTTGCCACGATTTGTAGTGGAGCGCTGCTTGCCCAATTCCAAACCAACTTACGGCTCCCGAAATGAACACAACCCATCCTCGATCTCGAAGACCATTCGCAAGCGCGCCACTTGCCGACCAAGGCCTGATAGCGCACCAGCCGGACAGTCTGGCGTCCAGGTGAGGATGTTTTAGAATTTGGCAGGCTGATACGATCAGCATGGAGCACCCGAATAATTGTAATGAATGTAAACGAGGGCGTCATGTTTAAGGGCATCAGTGCCATTGTGATTGGGGTGGGCCTTCTTGTCGCTGCTGCAATCAGCGCACAGTCGACTAGAGAATTTCTTCGAACATCGATTGTGGTACCGGGCCTCGTCGTTAAGCTCAATGCTGGCGGATACCATCCCGAGATTCAATTCACCACCAAGACAGGACAGCAGATTTCGTATCCGCAAGGCGGGATTGTCACGAAAGTGGAGCTCGGTCAGCGAGTCGAGGTGCGGTACCAGGCCGACGATCCTGATGGCAGCGCAACGATGAATGTCTTCGCCGCGATCTGGGATTCGACGATTGTTTTTGCCTTCATGGGTGCAGTTGCAATCGTGTGCGGGATTATGAATCTGCCGTCACGAACATAACGAGAAGCAGAAGAGAGAGGGCGTATGTCGTATCTTCGAAAGAGCAAGTGGAAATATGACACTGGCGCGGGCGGTGGGGTGAGCGTTGACATCGTAGTTGCGACGGGGGGGAATATCATTCTCACTGATCCACAGAAACATTCGCAAAGCTTCTACTACGGTGGTGTGGGTATTGGTTACGGCTGGGGCGCCAGGATTCCGAAAATCAAATTGCCGAGGTTCACAATCCCAGAATTGAAATTGCCGAACTTCGGTAGCCATGATGCAAGTGCTGCTGGCTCGACGTATGATTTCCCGAGTCATGGGACCGTTTACATGACCAGTGCATTCAAGGGCAGTGAACTTACGCGGTCCGATTTGCAAGGCGGAACCGTTTATCTCGACGGTTACGGTGGGGTGGTTGTCGCACAGGGAGCGACTGTGATGCTGTTGGGCATCAATCCGGCAATGCTTGCGTTGGGCTTGACAAGCCCGGCCATGTCGATGATTTTGGCGGACGCCGTTGCGAATGCTCCGGCGCTGCTATATATGCACGGTCGAACGGCTGGCTTTCAAGCTGGTGTGGGTGGGGGGATTCTGGCTGGCTATCTCCACTGACCTATACCAGCGGTTGTGTCCCAGGGCGTGGAGCGCACCGCAAAAGCTCCTTGCCGCTCTCGGCCGATAACACGACGAGTTGAACGTAGCTGTTTGACTGAGCGTGCGGGCCGAAGAGTCGGTCCATGACAGCCGAGAACCGATGCAGGCTGACATCTCGTGTCGCAGCCTCGGAGAACGAAAGCAGGATCTCCACACCGCGAACAAATGACGGGAAGTGATTGTCGAGAGACATCCACCTGATCGCTGGTTTGCAGTCGAGCGATGCGATCGCGTCGATGCAACGTTGGGCAACCACGCTGGAACGCGGAGCATGGAAACGGAGAAACTCCTTCAGCGCGGGTAGTCCGGTCCGCGTCAGGTCGAGCGGATGCGGCGCCAGTGCCGACAGGACGCGCCAAAGTGCACCGCCACGCGGCAAGGCAGCCGGCAAGGTAGGGCGGGAGAGCAGCATGATCGGGCACGCCAATGCCGAACCCTCGTACAGAAGATCGCTATCGGGGGCTCCGATCGGCAACCGGGACGGCATTGCTCCGTTGGTTGCCAGGACATCGACATCGACCTGAGGGTGTCGCGGATGAGCGGTTTGACCCTTTAAGTCGACCAACGCCAGTTGCGATTCCGCCAGCGCGCCGTCCGGCATGGTCTCCGGATCTCGGTAGGCCAGCCAATAGATGGCGGACGAATCCATGGGCCGCGCGTGACTGAATGCACGATACGGCCACACCTGCGTGCGCGGTGCCGCATGTGAAGCGATGGCGGCCTTGTCTTCGCCCGACTTCGTACGCTCGCCCAGATACACGGCCTCAACCGAGTAGACGCTCAGCGGAATGCCGGTTGCCAACGGGGTCGGCGTGATCGGATAGGTGGCATCGTGACTGGTTAGCTGGATAGGCGTTGCCGCGCGTTCGAACAGGTTGACGACCGGTGTGCAAAACAATCGGAACGTGCTGGTGTTCAGCGTTGCCAGGATCTGAGCGGTGCCGGAATCATGGGCGGTGCCTTGCACGGCGACGTGAAGCGTCAGTCGTCGAGCTGCTTCGGCGCGCGCGGCGCGACGCATTCGACCCAGGTCGATGTCGACGAAATCAAACTTCTCGGGGAAGGCAAAATACTCGATCAGATGCCTGAACGATTGTGCGCTTGTATCGTCTTGCTTCGGCAACAATCGCTCGCCATCGGCAAAGCCGGCCGCCTCAATGGGGACTTTCGACAAGCGGGTCCAGCGTCCGCTTTCGTCCACCTCCACGTAGGCGGCCGATGCACGAAGCAACAGCGTATCGGAAAGCGCAGCGACGAGCGGCCGCTCTCCGGACAGATGTACCCGCACTGGGGTGGACGGAATGGCGTCATCGAATGCTTGCGACGCGGATTCGCTTGTAAAAGTAATCGAAATGATCCCCGTCACTTCTGCCGGGATGCGCGCCGCTGCTGGCGCGAGCGTCGCTGATGAATAGCGTGCCGAGTAAATACGCAACGGCGATAACGTGACGTCGTAGAGTGTACGGAAGCGGCACGGTGCGGCATTGGCGTCCAGCATCGTGCCGCGCGCTATCGTCAGCGGTTCGGTAAGCTGACCGAACAGAACCGATGGGTCGAACGAGGCAACCGCGCATGACGGGACCGTGCGCAGATAGTGCGGATAGGCAATTTCGAGAAGTGCCTCGGTGAATTGCGGATAATCGTCATCAAGCTTCGCATCGACACGAGCCGCTAGCAGCGCGAACGTCTGTACCATTCGGTCGACGTGCAGGTCTTCGACGTGGCCACCAGACATGCCCAGGCGTGCTGCAATCTTCGGAAAGCGTCGAGCAAAGTCCGCCAGACTGCGTGCAAGCAGTCCGACTTCACGTTCGTAATGTGACAGCAGATGGTCCATTCGCTGCAATATTCAATAATCCGCGATAATCGGTCCCCGTTTTCCGGAGCCGACATCTAGTCAAAATGGCGCGCAGGCATATTAAAATGGCCGCGCCGACAAAAAATTGCCCCTCCGCTGAGAGATTCCGAGGCTATATATGCAAATGTCCGAAATTGCGAGCTTCTTCCAGCTCCAGAGCAATCGCCTGTTTACGATTGAAACGCCATTGAAAGGTCGATCGGATCTCGTGCTCGTCGATTTCCATTGTACCGAGGGGTTATCTCAGAATTTCGAGATGCATGTCCGGCTCGCGTCGCAAGACAAGAATATCGAGCTGAAGAAGTTGATCGGCCAACCTGTGACAATCACGTTGCAGTTGACCGATGCGCTCGCCAGCTCGGAAGAGCGTTACTTCCACGGATACGTCGCGGCGTTTTCGCATCTCGACACCGATGGTGGTTTTGCGATGTATAGCGCAACGATCCTGCCGTGGCTCTGGATGCTCTCTCGCCGACAGGACATTCGGATCTTTCAGGAAGAGAACACAGAGGCGATTCTCGCGCGCGTGTTTCGGGAGTACGGCAAGCTCGCGTCGTTCGAATTCCGGCTCTCGAAAGGAACGCAGAATCGCAGCTATTGCACGCAGTACCGTGAGACGGATCTTGCTTTCGTCGAACGGCTGATGCGAGAGGATGGCTTGTTCTATTACTTCGAGCATGCGAAGGATGGGCACAAGCTGATCATCGCCGATAACTCGGTGACCGCGAAGCCGATCGACGGGCGCAGTCCATCGCTGCAATACAATCAGGGCGAGGCGATGGACAATCTCGCCGTCATCACGTCATTTCAAGCACAGCGTCAGCTTGCACCGGACACGGTCGGACTGAAAACGTTCGACTACAAAATTCCTCATGCCCGGCGATTCGTGTCGGGCGGCACGGAAGTCAATCAAGGCGACGTACCGTCCTACGAGATCTACGACTACCTCGGCGAGCATGGTTTCGCTGACAGTGATCGGGGCGAAGAGCTCGCGCGCTTCCGGACGGAAGCGCTGGCTGCACACAGCAAAACGTTCGTCGGGGTGACGACGGGTCGGCGGATGATGCCGTGCCGATACTTCGAGCTGGACGACCACTACGATCACGCCAGTACCAAACAGGAAGACCGGCAATTCCTGTTGCTGACTGTGTCGCACACAGGCACGAACAACTACGAGCCTGGCGAGGGGACTTCTGCGTATTCATGCAGCTTCACCTGCATTCGCAAGAAAATTCCGTACCGTCCGGCATTCGAGGGCGAGCGTCCGACGATCGTCGGGCCGCAGACGGCGATCGTCGTAGGTCCGAAAGGCGAGGAGATTTATACGGATAGTCTCGGCCGGGTGAAGGTGCAGTTCCACTGGGATCGTCTCGGCAAACGCGACCAAGGGAGTTCCTGCTGGGTGCGCGTGAGCCAGCCGTGGGCGGGTAGCGGTTTCGGGATGATTCAGATCCCGCGAATCGGGGATGAGGTGGTCGTGAGTTTCCTTGATGGAAATCCGGACCGTCCCCTCGTGACGTCGCGCGTTTACAACTCGCAGAACATGCCGCCGTGGGCGTTGCCAGCCAACGCGACACAGAGCGGGATTCTGACGCGTTCGACCAAGACCGGTAACGTCAACACGGCCAATGCGATCCGCTTCGAGGACAAGAAGGGTGAGGAAGAGGTCTGGCTTCACGCCGAGAAGGATCAGCGCATCGAGGTCGAGCACGATGAGTCGCATTGGGTAGGTAACGACCGCACCAAGAATATCGATCACGATGAGACGGTGCACGTCGGTCACGATCGTACGGAAACGGTCGACAACAACGAGACGATTCACGTTGGGGTCGATCGCACCGAGACCGTTGGTAACAACGAGACGCTGACGGTCGGCGGCAACCGGAACGAGACCATCCAAGGGATGGAGAATCTCCTGATTGCGCTGACGTCGACGGAGACGGTGGGGCTTGCAAAAGCACTGACCGTGGGCGGCGCGTATACGGTGACGGTAGCGGGCGCGATCAACACGGCGGCCGGGCTTGCCAGCGCCGAGGAGGTGGGGCTATCGAAAACCACGATGGTGGGCAAGACCTATACGGTTACTGCGGGCGATCGTATTGAGTTGCGAACCGGTAAAGCGTCGATCGTTCTCGAAAGCAGCGGACACATCACGATTAGCGGGACGAGCATCGACATTCTCGGTTCCGACGCGGTGAAGGTCGACGGCAAGACCGTCGATCTGAACTAAGTGCTACGACGATGGAGTTCCGTAACCTCACGCCCTTGCATGCGATGGCGTTCAATGCCGTCGACGTGCCGGGCAACGAAATCCACGTGGTGGCGCTCAAGGCGGCGTATCGGCTTGAGCCGGCGCAATCGTTCGACCCCGATGGCGATACACATCGTTGCGTGTTGCTGAGCGGTGACAACGCCGTCCCGTTGGCGATGTCAGACGAATACGAAGGCGAAACGGGTAAGAGCAGCGTGAAATGGGAAAGCGATCTCGCGCCGTTCAAACCGAAGTGTGATGTCCTGGTTCGAGCGACAGCACACGCCCCGCATGGCACGCCTGCGGCATCGTGGCCCGCTCGCGTACGCGTATTCGACGCCGGGACGATGGTCATCGACAAAGGACTGCGCGTCACGGGACCGCGCTCATTTACGAAGGGCTGGCGCGGGTGGAAGCTCGGTGAGCCTGAACCGACACGAGCTGTTCCGGTGCGCTGGGAGCAGGCATACGGCGGCACGAGCCGCGTCGCCCTTGCGCAGAGCGCAAAGGGGACGAGCGCGGATCTTGAACTGAACGAAGTCTGCTTCACCAACCCGCTGGGCCGCGGTTGGGTCGAGAAGCGCTTCCTCGATCGGGCGACCCATAAGTCGGTCGTCGCTTCGTTGTGTGCATCATCGATTCCAGGACCATTGCCGAAGATTGCCGAAATTCTGGCGCCGCAGATAGAAGCATGGGACATTCCGATAACCAGTCTCGACGTTGCCGAGCACTCCGCTTCGGGGCTGGATGCCAAGCAGATGAAAGAGGTCGTAGCCCGCTACGCGACGACGCCTGTCGGATTGGGTGTTGTCGGTCGCGCCTGGACACCCCGTTTGCAGTTTGCCGGGACTTACGACGAGACCTGGCATAAGACAAGATGGCCGTACCATCCGGTGGATCATGACTTCCACTATTGGAATGGTGCGCCGGCAGATCAGCAGATCGAATGGCCTGCGCCGGGACTCGCCTTCGAGCTTGCCAATCTCGCGCTGCCGGAGCACACGCATGCAGGCTTTTTGCGTGCGAGGCTTCCGGGGCATCGCGCCCTTGTGGCGCTTCGCTTCAAGAGCGGGGAAATCGTGCCACTCGAGATGAAGCTCGACACACTTTTGATCGATACCGAAGAAATGCGCGTATCGGCTACATGGCGGGCGGTTTTTCCGTTGCAGCCGGCGGTGCGCGTGTGCGAGGCACGTTTCGAACTCGATCGGCATGCGCCTCTGCTGCGAATGGCTGTCCCGAAAACAACCAGCGAACCGGAGGACGCGTGGCAGACAACGTAATGGCTCGCAAGGATGGCCAGTGGACGATAGTGTCGATGATGCCGGACGTATGCAAAACCCCCATGGGGAGTAGCACGCCGCCCGTACCTTATCCTGTCACAGCGAGCCTCGGCGACAGTCAGATGACGTCGAAGACGGTCTTTGCGAACGGCAATCCGATCGTGCGGTTCGATTCGAGTTTCGCGCCGGATACGATCGGCGATCAGGCCGGTGTGGCACATGGAGTCGAAAGCGGAACCGTTGGCGCCAAGTGCTGGCCTATCGACCATAGCAAGACCGTTCGGGTCGAGAGCAAGATGGTCGTGCGTCACAGCGATCAGTTCTGGATGAACGGCAATTACGTCGGGAAGGAAGCAAAGGCTGCCCGTTGGCGAGGTCGGAAGGCCCAGATTGCCGAGGCACGGGAGAAAGCTGCTTCGATGTCGCCGGGACCGGAGCGGAGCAAACTCGAAGCGGCGGCAAATCGCTTTGAGCAAAACAATACGGCCGTCGAAAAGGCGCGCTTGGCTGAGAACGTTTACCACCCGGGGCAGGCGGCGCCAGAGGGATGGACGAACGTCAGCAGCGACCCTGCGAAACTGGCTCAGTTCAAGTTGAAGCCCAACGATTTTTCGATACCGGGGACAAACTTTCGTGCCCAGGTCTACGAGCCCGATCCGGCAGTTTTCGGAAACGACTTCAAGACGCAGGTGGTTTTTCAGGGGACAGACAAGTACAAATGGTCCGACTGGGCCAATAACATCGCTCAAGGAGCCAATAAGAACTCAGCCTATTACGATCGTGCAGTCAAGATCGGGCGAGCGCTTGAGAAGAGTGGAACCGATGTGGATATTGTGGGGCATTCGCTCGGCGGCGGCATGGGTTCTGCCGCATCGCGCGCAAGTGGCTTGGCTGCGACCACGTTCAACGCAGCTGGCCTCAATCCGGCGACGGTAGCGCGCTATGGCGGGACAACGGTGGCATCCGATATTCAGGCGTACCGCGTGGAAGGGGAGATCCTGACGAAGGTTCAGGAAGGCAGTCACGGCATGATGCCTACAGCTGTAGGCACGCCGCACATCCTTCCGGGAACGGGTGGTGCGGTCGCACGCCATGGCATGAATCAGGTCATCGATGGCATCGAAGCACAAAAAACAGCCGATCAGGCGACGATCGTTCAGGAGACTCGTCCTTGAGGACCAATACGACAACTTCGCCGGCCCGAAGCGTGAGGTATACGGCGCGGTGGCGGTGGATGGCTCTAGCCGCTGTCTCTGCACTAACAATCATCGTAAGTGGATGCAATATGAGCGCGAACTCACCCAGCAAGTATTTTGACGGCAGCTATCTGTCTGCTGCCAAGGCGATCAGCGATGGCGACGTTGCTCAACTGAAATCGGCGTTGTCCGGGATCGACGTGAACAAGCCCGGGCGACAAGAGATGACGTTGCTTTGGTTTGCCATCTCGACCAAGAATTTCCCCGCGATCAGCGAACTGATCGCGCATGGCTCAAAGCCGGACGCTCAAATTGTGGAGGGGCTGGGCAGCGCGATGTACTTCGCGATCACCAATGAAGACACTCGCTACCTGAAGGCCATGCTCGACGGGGGCTTGTCGCCGGATACGGTCGATAGCGATGGCACGAGTCTGTTACAGCGGGCGATGGAAGGCAACGGCGCGATGGAGCGAGTAAAGCTGCTAGTCGAACATCACGCAAACATCAATCATCGCGACAGCATTGGCGGGACCGCACTGGATTCCGCGCTCGACGTCGCCAAGCCGGACATTGCGATTTTTCTCGTTGAGCATGGTGCCGATGTCAACGCCCATACGACGAACGGCGTGAGCGTGGCCTACTCCGTGCAGAAAGACATCGACGCACTGCAACCGGAGGCCAAGCAGGCCACGGTCACCGACATCTCGTTGGATAAGGATGGGCAACCGGTCAGAACGGCACAGACGCCTCCCGCACCAGGGTTGTCGCCCGAGGGCAAGGAGCGCTTGGAAAAATTCGAGCGTCTGCGCGCGCTGATGATTGCGAAGGGAGCGAAGTTTCCGCCCGACCCGCCGGCGAAGGTTCGAGAGCAGATGAGCCAAAAATAAGGCGCGGGGCATATCGTGAGCGATCAAGGGAACACCGTCGGTAGGCTCTACGGACAAACGGCTATGTCGCGTGTTGCTGCGTCGGCGGCCAATCCACCTGTCGTGGCTGAAACAGCGGCGGAAGCGGGATGGTTCAGTCAGGCAGTGGGATACGTTCACACCGGACTGGATGTCCTTGGGGCCATCCCGGAAGTTGGCGCCATATTCGACGGTGCGAACGGTTTGATTTACGCGGCCGAAGGCAACACGGCGGAGGCGGCTATTTCCGGTGGCTCAGTCATTGCGGACCTTGTGCCCGGCTTAGGCACGGCCGGAAAAGCTGTCAAGTACGGGGCAAAGGGCGTGGCAAAGCTGGGGGCCAAGGAAGCTGCGGAGCAACTAGCGAAGCAAGAAGCGAAAGTACTCGCCGAGAGAGAGGCCAAGCAATTGGCAGAGCAGGAAGCTAAACAGGCCGCAGAGCAAGCCGCTAAAAAGGCCGAGAAGGAAGCCGCTGAGAAGGCGGAGAAGGAAGCCGCTTCGAATGGCGGAAAAGACGGCGGCAAGGTCAAGGGTAAGGGTCGCTGCAATCTTCGTCCCTACCAGCCAGATACCTGCAAAGCGGAAGGAAAGACCGGACACCATGTCGTGGCAGACCGAGCTTTTCGCTTACCGGGGGCGCGCAGAGGATCTGAGCGTCGTCAGATTCCTGGAGGCATTTCGGAAGGCGACGGTTTGGTGATCTGTTTAGAGGGCAAGGATCGTACACCGACAACCGAGCATGGTAAGGCGCACGCATTGTACGATGCAGCGGAGTTGGCATTGGGCTTGAAGGGCAATCCGCCGGGTACGACTGAACTCTGGAAACTAGAGGCGGCAGGAGCAGCGTCGGTCGCAGCGGTAACAAAATGTAATCCAGCTTTAATTATGGCTGAGCTTCGGGCGTACCATCAATTGAAAGGCATGGGGCCAGACTTCAAGGTCCGTGCCGATCCGACGGGGGGCTTAACTAAGGGTATGGAATTGAAGGATTTTGCCGAGCAGATGAAGACTGGGGCAGGCGACTTCTGAGGAAGATTTTTATGGCGAAGCAAAAAACGAAGCTGACATTCGGCACTGGTTGCGCAATTAATCGAGACATGTTCTATCTGTCAAGCACTTTGGACGAGTTGGAGGCTACGGAAGACACTCCTGTTTCGCGGATGGTGTTTTATCAACATCAAACGGCCGACAAATGGTTCTACCATGACCTTCCTGCGTGGCGTGTTGTGTCAACCTGCTACCCAAATCCCGCTCCCAATAGTGTTCGCAAGATCTATGCACTGAGTGAGCAAGGAGATGTCGAAAGTTACAGTCGGGATGGTTCGGTAATCGAGAAAATCGCGGATGCTGGCCTAGAGCCGGTGTCACCCAACTACGGATACGTTACGCGTATTCGAGAAATTGATGGTCACCTTTATGTTTGTGGATATGGTGGCCAAGTCTATAAGCGCGACTCAGCGGGCTGGGCACATGTTGATGCCCAGCTTCTCCAGAAGAAAGTTGACATTGGTAGCATTGAAGATGCGAGCGAGTTACTTGCGGCATTGACCAAATCCGCCGACGAAACGATCGGTCTCATCGACATCAATGGTCTCGATGAGAAATCTATCTATGTCGTCGGTAATGATGGATACATGGCGTTCTTTGACGGCACGAGCTGGACAAAATTGCCAAAAGTAACAGCAGCTCATCTCAATTGTGTCATGCCAGTCTCGGCCGATAGCGTTTGGGTCGCCGGAAGCAAAGGGACTTTGCTAAAAGGCAACTTTCAGACCGGTTTTGGTGCGGTGGCCCGAAAGAGCCTCAGTACGGACTTTTATTCGCTGGCGTGGTTTAACGATCGACTCTTCATCGGTGCCGGCGACGGCATCTATGAGCTCGATGAAAATGGACCACAAAGGTTGATGGTTAGCGACAAGTTTTCCTTGGACGGCGTTTCGACCGTGGAGGCGAAGGATGGTGTTTTATGGGTGTTGGCGTCTCGAAGGCTGGCCCGATACGACGGAGCACAGTGGGAAGTATTCGAAAATCCTCACAATAGTCCCTGAAGTCTGGGTAGGTTTGCATATCGTCGACCTCGGGGCTCTCGGAAGAATTGATCATGGACATATATTGAATTAATGCGATCTATGACGTGAGGTCATTCGAGAGTTCTTGTCTGTGACATCGAGGTTGTGCATCGTTGCGTAAGGTTGAAGTCATGAAGCTCTCGGAAGATCTGATCAAAGACATATACGCTTACGGCGTTGCTGGTCGGGAGGCGTGGAAGAAGGGGAAAATTGCTGACGCTGAGGTAAGTTTCATTAGAGCGTGGGAGATTTTGCCTGAGCCTAGAGAACAATATGATCTCGCGCAATCGATGACGCGTGGATTCGTCGTTTTTTATCGAAATACTAAACAGTTCGATAAGGCTGTTCACTGGTTGGCAGAAGTGAAGAGGGCGTACGGGTCTGGAACCGGCCCGGATCTGATAATCGGCTTTCTCAGCGGAACAGTGTATTTCGAAGCCGGCGATCTAGATAAATCCGCGGAATTTTTTGTGCCGCTGTATGAGCAATTTGGAAGCAGACCATTTTCCGGTGAGGATAAGAAGTATCTCGAATTTGCGAAGCTTGCATCGAAGGGAAGCAAATAAAGATGACGAGGTTCCCCAAGAAAATCCAAGATGAGTTAGAGGCTCTCTCGGAACAGGGTAATGTCTTGTGTGATGCATTGAAGTTCGATGAAGCGATTCAGCGATGGAGTGCAGCTCACGAGTTGCTTCCCGAACCTCGGGTTGATTGGGAAGGCATCTCGGCTCGATGACAAGCAGCAGGCTGCGCATCCCGATCAAGATAACGTTCCGGTGGCGCATACGGCCTGCGAAAACAATCCGATCGGTCTGGGATTTGCTGAACGTTGGTTCCTTGATGCGACGAAGCTGCAGCGGGTCGCTGCTCCGCAGATCGAAGCCGGCAGCGAACCCATCTCAATGCAAGGGTGGCTCGCAGCTGTGAATGGGCAGGCGCATCCGTCGCTGCATCCGGCTGGCGTCGGTATCGTCGGGAAGGCGTGGAAATCGAGGCGTGAGCTTGCTGGCACGTACGATGACCAGTGGCTCGCTGAGCGCCATCCGGGCTTGCCGGACGATTTTCAGTTCAGGTACTGGAATGGCGCGCACCCACAGATGCAGGTGCCGCACTTGAAGGGTGACGAGACGATCGTGCTGACGAATCTTGTTCCAGCTGGCACGCCCGGATCGACCGTCGGCGAGCGGGGCAATACGATCCTGCGCATCGCCTTGCCAGGCCATCTACCGATGGGATCGGTCTACACCGACCAGTCGCTCAAGTTCGCGCCGCTGCTGCTCGATACGTTGTCTGTCGACCTGTCGGAGGCTGCGAAGCCCGTGGTGACGTTGGCGTGGCGCGCAACGCTGATGAAGTCCGTGCGTGCGCAGCGCTTCGAGGCAAGGTTTGTCGACCGGGCGGGCTGGAGCGGCTTGCCGCGACATCGTCGGGTAACGCGGTCGATCCGGCGGAGGTGCGGCATGGCTGAACCACTAACGGTCACCATCACCGGAGATGCGGGTGACGTTTTTCGGGAGCATTTCAACATCCAGAGTGTGGAGCAGGCTCGTGACGCAGTAAAAAATCTCGACTCTTTATGGAATACGCCGAATCCGTGGCGCGATCGCCCGGACCTGCACGATATATTCGATGAAGCGGGGAAGTCAGTCCAGAGGCGCTTTGAAACGGGCGTCTATAAGCCGCAGGATCAGGCGCAGCCGTCCGATCACTTCTCCAAGGGCTATCGTGCGCAACAATTGCCTCCGGATACCGTCCAATCGCTTTTTGTAGATATTCGTGGTCAAGTAGTCAGTCGTGGTGAGCTGCAAAACGTTATTCAGTCAATCTCCACGCGCAGTAACGGTATAATTCAGCCAAGTAACATTACCATATTGAGGTAGCACATGTCAGTTGGCGTACGAGTCGGATCGATAGTTGACGAGGTCGGAGCATCGAGCTTTTTTAACTCGTTCTTTTCCACAATCTGGGGGCTCTTGGAGTCCAATGGTCCGGGAACCAAGTTTCCCGTTGTATCGAAAGAGTTTTATGAGGGGCGTGTGCCAGCGGAGCACGTTGGGCAGGGCCTAGAGGAGTTGAAGAAAATTCGTGAAGAGTTGAATAATTTTCCGCCCTCTTCGGTAATATGGGATTATGAAGATCGAGCCAAGCAACCTCCTTGGGGAGCGGATATTAGTTCAGATATTACTTCGATGGGCAATTACTTTGTATCTAGTACGGGGCGCGATTTGTTTGATCTGTTGATTGAGGCTTTTGATGATGCGCTGAAGAATAAAGCGGATGTTGTGATTGAAGAGATTTAGTCTATCTCGTTTACGCATCGTGCTTCAACCGTGAGCGCTCATCTCGAATCGTGACATGACAAAAGGCCCAATTTCTGCTGGCCGAAAAGCTGTGGGGCGGCACGCCTTGTCGGTGTTCGACGGCATGCCCAAGGTGCAGGAATATCTGCACGATGACTTGCCCATGGCGGTCGACGTACTCTCAGTCGCGGACTCGCCTGACCCCGATCTCGTGTCTTACAGCACGATAGGTCTCTTTGAGACTGCTCTTGGCGGCGAGACGGAGTTAGGGACTCGTATTGAGTTGTGTGGTGCAATGCCCGCTGATATTGAGCACTGGCCAAATGTGCTTGCGTTTGCTGCTTTTGCGCTAATGCGATCACGGTGGGCGGTGATGCCAGGGGGCGTGCTGGAAGGGTATGTCGCGGAATGCTACGGCGACACGTTAGTCCCACATCTGTATCTGACAGCACCGTTTCTGTGGAATGACGGGCATTTCAAGCAACTTGACTTGGAGAGCGGAGAGAAAGTCAATTGGTTGCAAGGAATCCCTATTTCTGATGCAGAACTTGAGATCCTCCGCACGCGCGGGGATAGTGAATTTGAAGATTTGCTTGAACAAGCGGATGTAGATGTATTTGACTTGTATCGATCTTCGTTGAAGTAAAGCTACGTTTGCCTGCAAAGCCGTTTGGGCCGGTTCGCGCGTCCAGTCGACGGAGCTCAGCATCTGCGCAGCTACGACTCATCTGTCTGGGCAACCTAACGCCTGCGCTTCGCCGCCGAACATCCGGCGATGTGGGCAGCGGTCGAGTCGATTGCGCCGATGATTGGGTGTACGCCGCAGACGCTGCACGAATGGATCAAGCGTGATCAGGTTGACCAGGGGAGCGCGATGGCGTGACCACTGACGAACGCGAACGGCTGAAGGCCCTGGAGCGCGAGGTCAAGGAACTGCGTCGTGCCAACGAGATTCTCAGGGTTGCGAGCGCGTTTTTTGCCCAGGCGGAACTCGACCGCCGTTTCAAGTCCTGACGGCGTTCGTCGATCAGCATCGCGACACCTTCGGGGGCGAGCCGATCTGCAAGGTCTTGCGGAGCGCCCCGTCGGGCTGCCGATGCCATGCGGCACAGCTTCGCGATCCGTCCAGACGCAGCGCCCGCGCGAAACGCGATGAGATTCTGCAACCCGAGATCAGGCGTGTCTGGCAGGCCAACATGCAGTCTATGGCGTGCCGAAGGTCTGGAAGCAGATGAACCGCGAGGGCATTGTGGTCGCGCGCTGCACGGTCGGTCGGCTGATGAAGCTGCAAGGTCTGCGTGGTGCGGTTCGCGGCAAACGGATTCGCACCACGATCGCCGACAAGAGCGCACCGCGCCCGCTTGACCGGGTCAACCGGCAATTCAACGCGCAGCGGCCGAATCAGCTCTGGGTGTCGGACTTCACGTACGCTTCGACGTGGCAAGGCTGGCTTTACGTCGCGTTCGTGATCGACGTATTCGCCCGCCGTATTGTTGGCTGGCGCGTCAGTTCGTCGATGACCACGGACGGCGCCAGATAGATCGCCTCGTTGCGGACCGCGCCTTCGTCACGAATCTTGACATCCAACGCGTAAAAATAACGAATATTGTCCGCACTACACTGAACCGAGTCCCTGTCTACGGTCAGTATTCACCATGCCCGCCACTGCCCTGCAATTCGCGCTGCTCGCCAAGCAGCAGGAAATCGCGTCGCTGCGCCAGCTGGCCGAGCAGATCGAATTGGTCGACCTGCTCGGCCGCCTGATCC
Source organism: Burkholderia sp. 9775_39 (assembly GCF_015712225.1). NCBI lineage: Bacteria > Pseudomonadati > Pseudomonadota > Betaproteobacteria > Burkholderiales > Burkholderiaceae > Burkholderia > Burkholderia sp. 9775_39. Next base: position 176,835 of record NZ_JACCQC010000003.1, read on the forward strand.
ATGCGCTGCAGCGCGAGCGCGGCGCCACCAGCATCTATCTGGCGTCGAGCGGGAAGCGCTTTGTCGCCGAACACGCGGCTTCGCGCGGCGAATCGGCGCCGCTCGTCGCGCAGTTGCGCGAGCGCCTCGATCGGGAGCTGACACCCGCGCGCGGCTCGACGTCGCGCCTGCTGTCGCTGATCGCCTGGGTGCTGCTCGACCTGGAATCGCTGGATGTGCTGCGCGAACAGATCGACCATCTTGCGCTGTCGGCGCCGGATTCGGTCCAGGCGTTCAGTACCGTGATCGGCGGCCTGGTGGAGCTGATTTTCCAGTTTGCCGATAGCGGGGCGGATCCGTCGGTGTCGCGCATGCTGATTGCCCTCGTCCATGTCGTCGAGGGCAAGGAAGAAGCGGGACAGGAACGCGCCGTCGGTGCGCACATGTTTGCGGCGGGCACGTTTTCGGCGGACCAGCAGCAGCGCTTGCTGTATCTGATAGCCGCGCAGGAGCGCAGTCTCGAAGTCTTCGCGAGCTTCGCAAGCACGGCGCAAAACGCATGGTGGGAAACCCGCATGACGGAGCCGCACATGGCGGCGCTCGAGAAGCTGCGCCGCGTACTGTGCACGGTGCACGCCGGCGATGCGCTCGATGCCGGCCTGAGCGAAGCATGGTTCGACGCCGCGAGCGCCCGCATCGATGATCTCTGGCACCTTCAGATTGCACTGACGCTGCAGGTGCAGGAAACGTGCGACGCGCGAATCGACGACGCGCACCGAACGCTGCGCGACTCCGAGCGCCTGATGGCGCAGTTGCGAAACAATCCGCCCCCGCATATCCAGGCGCTCGCCCAGTTCTTTGCCGGCGATCCGTTGTCGGCGCGCGCGGCGGTTCACGAACTGCCGGGACGTCTCTCCGGCTCCGACCCGGGGACGCTCGCCAGCCTGAAATCCCTGCTGGAGGCGCAATCGGCGCGACTGGCCGGCGCGGAGGTCGAGCTCGACGCGGCACGTCGAGCGCTCTACGAGCGAAAGCTCGTGCAGCGCGCGAAAAATACGCTGATGACGCGCTTCAGCCTGCGGGAGGACGAAGCGTATCGGATGCTGCAGAAGGCGTCGATGGACGGCAATCGGCCGCTTGCCGATATCGCGGAAGACGCGCTGACGTCGCCCGAGCGATTCGTCGACGAGCACGCGCAGACTTCCGTGCGACGTCGTATGCAGCGAAGCGCGCCGGAGACACCGCACGACGACGGCACGACCTGACCGGAACGCACCGCACCGCGCTTCACGCACCACGGCGGCGCCCGAAGCGCGTGCACGAAGTGCAGTTCGCACCGCGCGAGTGCGATTCGCTGCGTTCGGCTGCGGCCTTTCCCTCCGGCATCTCGCGTCCGGCCGGCCTGCATCGCGATATCCCCGCCACTGGTATGAAAGTTGCGAACATCTCGCTCGTCGGGCTAATGGCGGCCTGACGATCACGCCATGTCGAACCGTGGCGGCCGATCACGTGGATAACAGCGTCCGCGCCAGGCACTCGCATGTCGAGCGAGTGCCTGGCGCGTTTTTTTTGCCCGTCCAACTTTACGAGCGCATACCATGGCCTACCTCACACCCAACGAATTCGTCACCAGGATGGTGGACGCCGGTGAATCGAAGCTGTCGATGTCGACCCGCGATACGCTGATTCGCGCGTACATGGCGGGCGCGATCCTCGCGCTCGCAGCCGCCTTCGCGGTCAGCATCACCATCAACACCGGCAACGCGCTGGCCGGTTCGCTGCTGTTTCCGGTGGGATTCTGCATGCTGTACCTGCTGGGCTTCGACCTGCTCACCGGCGTCTTCACGCTCGCGCCGCTCGCGGTGATCGATCGCCGGCCCGGCGCGACCTGGGGTGGCGTGTTCCGCAACTGGACGCTCGTGTTCTTCGGCAATTTCGCGGGCGCGCTGACGGTCGCGGTGTTCATGGCGATCATCTTCACATTCGGCTTCTCGGAAGCGCCGAACGCAATCGGACAGAAGATCGGCGGCATCGGCGAAGCACGCACGCTCGGTTATGCGGCGCACGGCGCCGCCGGTATGCTCACGCTGTTCGTGCGCGGCGTGATGTGCAACTGGATGGTGTCGACCGGCGTGGTCGCCGCGATGATGTCGACGTCCGTACCCGGCAAGGTGATCGCGATGTGGATGCCGATCCTCGTGTTCTTCTACATGGGCTTCGAGCACTCGGTCGTGAACATGTTCCTGTTCCCGTCCGGCCTGATGCTCGGCGCCCACTTCACGATCGTCGACTATCTGCTGTGGAACGAGATCCCGACGGTACTCGGCAACCTGGTCGGCGGGCTGGTGTTCGTCGGCGCGGCGCTGTACAGCACGCACTACAAGACCGCACCGAAACGCGCGCCCGTTTCGCCGGTGGGTGTCGTCGCGCGCAAGGCCTGATCGCGCTGCGCAAGCCGCAACCGAACGCCGGCGACGCGCGGAAACGCACCGGGGGCGGGCGAGCTTCACGTCGGCGGATGCGCCGGGGTTGATCTACGACGCGATCACGGTCACGCCGACGAGTGTTGCCGCGCGCCGGACAATCGCCCTGCAGCGTGAGCGGCCGGCGCGCCGCGAGTGGTTCGGCGAGCGACTCGTGGAGGCGCCAGCTAGACGCGTCACCTGGTCGCGCGTGGTGTCGACATCACCCGGCGAAGTGACAACGTAACTTCGCAAACGGTGACGACTTTCTTTGGGGCTATGCAGCGGGCGGCTGTCGAGACACTCACAAAAATGCGCTCAACGTTACAACCCGCGTAGGGATGTGCCGAGCGTGCCATTTCGTGGTTGACGCCCAAGGCGGAACGTCTCTGCTCCATGGCCGGGAACCGCCTGACTTTTCCGATTCTTGCCACGATGCGACCCGCCCTGTGGCGCCGTAACCGTTGAGCATGGATCAAACCTTGCCTTGTCGAGTGCGGCGTCCGCCCCGTTTTCGGGAGCAGGTGCAAGTTTTGCTCCAGTGGCTGGCCGTTATCCACCTTTAGACAGAGGCCAGCCATGGCGAACACGAACGAGACGCAGCGCCACAAGCATGACCGCGATGAAGCTGACACTCCGTCAGCGACCGGCGCTATCGCGCTACTTGAGTCTGACCATCGTGCGGTCGAAAAGCTGTTCACGATCTTTGAAAAAACCGCCGACGAGGACCTCGATGCCAAGCACGCGCTCGTTAGGCGCGCCTGCGAAAAATTGACCGTCCACGCGATGATTGAGGAACAGATTCTTTACCCAGCTGCGCACGATGCGCTGTCCGGCGGCCCCCAAAAGGATGTCGACAAAGCCTACGTCGAGCACTTTCTCGTGAAGACGCTCATCGAGAAATTCGAAACCCTCAAGCCTGGTATGGAAGGGTTTGATGCCACTTTCGCGGTGCTGATGGAAAACGTCCGGCATCACATCAAGGAAGAGGAGACGGAGCTCTTTCCCGAACTGCGCTCATCGGGACTCGACCTTGTCGGACTTGGACTCAAGCTCGCCGAACGAAAGGCGCAGCTGGAGGCCCGACTACCGAAAGACGCGGGCGACCGGACTTGGCCGATGACCCGGATATTTCAGTAGTTGCCAGCGAAAAGGACCCGTGCCGTGTCGCGCGGGCACGGGCAATGTCTGAAGCGTACGAGGTGCGGGATGTCGCTGCAGATAGGCTGAACCCGCAGCGAAGATTCCTGCGTTCGGTGCCAGTCGACGGACCCTGAAGCCGCTGGCGGTTTCGATGCCAACTCGCAAGGCGAGGTCGATCCATCTCGATCAGTGTGACGCCGTGCGTTCTTCTAACCCGTGGGTTACACGTTCGAATCGTGTAGGGCGGGCCAGTTTGTGATCTTCGCGGCTTCGCGCCGGATTGCGCAAACGAATCACTCCACCGTCACCGATTTCGCCAGATTCCTCGGCTTGTCGATATCCGCGCCGCGCAAGCACGCCGCGTGATACGCGAGCAACTGCAACGGCACGACGTGCAGAATCGGCGACAGCAGCCCGTAATAATCCGGCATCCGCAATACCGACACGCCTTCGCCGTTGTCGATCCGCGTATCGGCGTCCGCGAACACGTAAAGCTGCCCGCCGCGCGCCCGCACTTCCTGCATGTTCGACTTGAGCTTTTCGAGCAGCGCATCGTTCGGCGCGATCGTGGCAACCGGCATCGTATGCGTGACGAGCGCGAGCGGCCCGTGTTTCAACTCGCCCGCCGGATACGCTTCCGCGTGGATATATGAAATCTCCTTCAGCTTCAGCGCGCCTTCGAGCGCGATCGGGTAGTGCAGCCCGCGCCCGAGAAAGAGCGCGTTTTCGTGCTGCGAGAATTCCGCCGCCCAGCGCTCGATCTGCGGCTCCAGCCCGAGCACGTCCTCGAGCGCGCCAGGCAGGCGCCGCAACTGCGTCGTATAACGCGCGAGCTGCGCGTCGTCGACGTAGCCGCGCAGCCGTCCGAGCGTGACGGCGAGAATGAACAGCGCGACGAGCTGCGTCGTGAACGCCTTGGTCGACGCGACGCCGATTTCCGGGCCGGCGCGCGTCAGGAAGCGCAGGCCGGTCTGGCGCATCATCGCGCTGGTCGGCACGTTGCAGATCGCCAGCGTGTCGATGTGACCGAGCGCCTGCGCGTACTTGAGCGCGGCGAGCGTGTCGGCGGTCTCGCCGGACTGCGACACGCTGACCACCAGCGTATTCGGCATCGCGAGCGCGTCGCTGTAACGGTATTCGCTCGCAATCTCGACCTGCGCGGGGATGCGCGCGATCGTCTCGAGCCAGCGGCGTGCAGTCAGGCCCGAGTAATGGCTCGTGCCGCACGCGAGGATCAGCACGTTGTCGATCTGCTCGAACGCGCGCGCGGCGTCCGGGCCGAATACGGCCGGATCGAACAGCCCGGCATCGGGAATGGTCGCGGCCACGGCCTGTGGCTGCTCGAAGATTTCCTTCTGCATGAAATGCCGGTATGGCCCGAGTTCGACCACGCCCTGCGCGGACGAGACGGTCTGTATCGCGCGTTCGATCGGTGCGCCGCTGCGATCGAGCACCCGCACGCCGCCCGGCGTCAGCTCGACGATGTCGCCTTCCTCGAGAAAGATGAAGCGGTCGGTGATGCCGGCGAGCGCGAGCGCATCCGACGCGAGATAGCATTCGCCGTCCTTCACGCCGACGACGAGCGGCGAGCCGGCGCGTGCGCCGATCAGCCGTTGCGGCTCGTGCTTGCTGAACACCGCGATCGCGTACGCGCCGTGCAGCTGCGAGGTCGCGTCGCGTACGGCGGCGAGCAGGTCGCCGCGATACTTGCTGTGGATCAGGTGCGCGACCACCTCGGTGTCGGTCTGGCCGTCGAACTCGTAGTGTTCGTCGGCTAGTTGCTTGCGCAACGTTTCGTGATTCTCGATGATGCCGTTGTGCACCAGCGCGATCTCGTCGCGCGAAAAGATCGGATGTGCGTTGCAGGTTGCCGGCGCGCCGTGGGTTGCCCAGCGCGTGTGCGCGATGCCGGTGCTGCCGGTCAGGCCGGCGCTGCGCACGTGCGCGTCGAGATCGGCGACGCGCGACATGCTGCGCTCGCGGCGTGCCTGGCCGTCGACGACCGTCGCCACTCCGCATGAATCGTAGCCGCGATATTCAAGGCGGCGCAAACCTTCGATCAGAATCGGGACGATATCCCGTTGCGCGACCGCGCCGACGATGCCACACATGACACGTTTCCTTCCCTGTAGATTGCCCCGGACCGTGCGCACGCGTGGATCAGCGTGACGCGGTCTCCGTTGTCGCCGCCGTCGTGAAGCCGCATTGAGCGGGCGCGACCGGGTCGGCCATCCGGCTTTCGAATGCCAGGTAAAGCGCCTCCTCCAGTACATTCCAGTGTGCGCCGTGCCGGTACGGGCCCGATCGCGCATGCCAGCACGCGACCGTGTTCCAGTCGTTCATCTTGAATGCGACGAGTGCGATCAAGCCCCACGGATAATCGGAGCCGGCGAGTTGCAGCCAGGTCTTGCCGTACTTCTGCATCCACTGCGCGTAGATCGTCTCGTTCGATTGTTTGGGAACCTGAATGCCGGACAGGAGCGGAAAGACCTGCGCGACTTTCGCCGGATAGAACGTCGTGTCGCTGATGCGCTGCGTGCTCGCGCGAAAGCCGGACTGTGTGCCGCGCCAGAACACCTTCAGGATCGCGGACGCGAGCCGGTCGGCGCGCTGAGTCCACGGGCCGGCGCGGGCAGCGTCGGCATGCCGGACGTAATACGCGGCGAGCGCCTGGAACGCGCTGTGCACCTCGACGTTGTCCATCAGCAGCGCGACGTGCAGCGTCGACGAGATCTGATAGACGCCTGCGGGCTTGCTGAGCAGCGCGTCCAGATGCGCGGCCGCGCGATTGAGGCTGAGTTCCCATGCGGCGGGCAGGCCCTCGGGCGGCGCGAAGCGGGCGAGCAGTTCGATCCAGGTCGCCATCATCGCATCGTCGGCGTCGGCTTCGGCGCATGAGCTGTACTGGCCGCTCTTCACGCAGTAGCGATCGAAACCGCCGTCCGGACGCTGGCGCGGCAGCAGCCACGCGATCCATGCGAGCGCGGCCCGATGTGCGTCGAGCCCGGCATCCTCGGCGCCGAGCAGTGCCTTCGCCGCGAAATAAGGATCGATGCCGGCGCCGTTCAGGCGCACGGTGATCGCCCCGTCGGGGCGTTGATAGAGTCCGTTGAGCTGAAGTTCCGCGGCGCTCGCCTGCAGCGCGATGCCGCACGCGGCGACACAGCAGGCGACGCGCCACAGGCCGCATAGCCGGGCGGTGGCCGTCACGCGTGCGCGTGCGGCCGGGAAAAGCGCGGGCCGGTTCATGGTCGGGGGCTCCTGCGCGATGGTCCTGCGCAAATCCCGCCGGGCGCGGCGTTGGCCGCGTCGCGCGCCGACGGGGGTGTCGATGTCGTAACTCAGTGCACCTTGGCGCTGGTGAACTTGAGACTGGTGCCGCTGTTCGCGGTCACGAGCCAGTACGTCGAGTCGGTGATGACGACGCTGCCGAAGCCTTGCGTGATGATCGGCAGTGCGAATCCCTTCTTCGGCAGCAGCCACGTCATGTTCGCGAGGCTGGTCGGATGGCTGGCGGCGAACGCCCAGCCGCTGCCCGTGTCGGTGGCCGACCATGTGACGTTCAGGCGTGCACGATCGAAGGTCGTGATGTCACTCATCGTGTACCACTTGAACTGACCCGTCAGTTTCAGCGTATTGGCTTGCGAGAAGATCGCGGACAGCGTCGACGTGTAGGACGATGCGCCGAGCGGGTGCGCATAGATCAGCCGGCTCGTGCGGTTCGCGACGACGAAGTTCATCAGCGACGCGTACCAGTTGTTCACGTCGGCAGTCGGCACCGCGTATTGCTGGAACTCCTCGAACGTCGCGTACTTGCCGAACGGCATCACGGGGTAAGCCCACAGGCCCGGGTTCAGCAACGCGCCGTTGCGGTAGGCGCGGGTCGGTGCCGAGCCGGTGTGGCCGGTGAAGTAGTAGCCATTGAAGCCATTGCTTTCGAGCCAGTTGACCGACCAGGTCGGGGTATTGCCTTCCGGTGCCGCGTACTCGACGTCCGGCTGACCGGTCGCGGCCTGGACGGCCTGGTGGTTCATCACGAGGTACTGCGTGAACGTACTTGCGTTCGTTTCGCTCGCATTCGCCCCCCAGTAATCGTGAATCCAGCCGCCGTGGCTGCCGACGCGATGGCCCTTGGTCACGAAATACCTGAGGAGATTCTGCGCGGTCGGGTTGTTCGCGAGGTTGATGCCGTTGCCGTCGCCGAAGGCCGCTTCATCGGGGCCCGCCGTGATCACGAGCGAGAACGGCCCGTTGTTCCACACGCCGAGGCTCTTCAATTGCAGTGCCGGCTGGATCTGGTCGCCCGCGCAGAAGTGCCAGTTGAACACGAGGCCGGCCATCGCCTTCGGCAGCGGCGACAGCGACGGCAGGTTCAGCATCTGCGTGCCGAAATAATGCAGGTAGCCGTGAATCAGCATGCCGTCGGTCTGGCCGTCGAGGTAGGCGAGCGGCAGGTTGACGAACAGCACGCCGCCGTTGCCGTACGTGTTGTAGCCGGACACGAGGCCGAAGGTCGGCGAGGTCAGGATCGTCGTGCCGGTGTACGTGCCCTGCGTGACGAAACTCGGATAGGTGAGGAAGCCGTACACGTAGCCGGAGATGCCTTCGAGCGTGTCGGTGGTGGTGGCCAGCGTCGACGCGAGCGTGTTGGCCGTCTTGCCGGTCGACGTGCTCAGGAGCGAGTTGGCGGTATACGTCGTGGTCTTCTTCAGCTTGCCGGTCACGGTGCCGGTCAGCTTCGGCGGCGTCTGGCTCAGCACGCCGCTGCCCGTAGGCGGCGTCGCGTACTGGAACCAGGCCCCGTGGTTGTAATTGGCGAGGCCGCCCGGATTCGACGGGCTGGCGGCCAGAAACAGCGTGCTGCCCGACGTCGAACTCGTCGACGTGCCGGCGGTGCTGGGCGATGCGAGCGCCGTCGCGGTCGTGGTGGTCGACGACGTCGTGGTCCACGCCATCGACTTGCCGGGCGGCACCTGGAGCGTGCGCAGCCAGCTGCTCATGCCGGTCACGTTGCCGAGGCCGATCATGTTGCCGCCGTATTGGTCATACAGCACGTAGTCCACACCGGCCATGCTGCTGAAGCGCGATTTCGGGCTGACGTAGAAGCCGGCCGAATTCAGCACGCCGAAATCGTAGACGAGCATCACCTTGCCGCCGTTCAGTGCGTAGTTCTGAATCGCGGTCACGAGCGTGTCGTCGGCCGTCGTATGCACCTGATCGGGCAGGATCAGGCCCGGATACTGCGACAGCGACGCGCCGGCCGCCATGAACTGGCTGTCGGTCATCACCTTGATCTGCAGCCCTTCCTCCTGCGCGCTGTCGAGCCAGGCGGACACGCGCGAATCGGGCAGTGTCAGCGTATCGGGCACCAACAGGAGAAGCTGGTTGGTGGCCGCCCGAACGCCGCCCGGACCGAATGCGAACGCGAGCGCGAACAGCGCGAACAGGATCCGCAAGAACTTGCCTGACTTTGCCAACATGGTGTGCTCCTCGCTCAAGGAATGGGGCGTGCGGCAGCCGTGATGCGCGTGCCGCCAGGTCGACCAATCCAGCCCCGTAGACGTGTGCGGCTGTCCGGTTCGTCGGGTATCGAGCGGTGCGTGCCGACAGCGGCCGGAACGCGCGAATGCGCCGGTGTGCCATGCTGTCTTCGCCGATGAGAGGACTCGATGCGACGCATTGGAAGAAGCGAACAACGTGCCATTGGCGCAGGAGGCCCGGTACTGCTGGCTTCTTGCGATGCGGGCCGGGCGGTGCGTCCGGAAACACGGCGGAATCGTTTCATCGCTGATACGGCGCGTTCGAACGCGCTATCAGCAGACGGAATCGCGATCGCGCGTCAGTGCGCCGGGCCAGCTTGCGCAGTAGGTATAGAGCGTGACCAGCAGGCCGATCAGCAGCGGCCCGCCGAGCAGGAAATAGCAGAACGGCAAGAACAGCAGCGAGCCGTGATGGATGATCGTCGCGTGCAGCAGCATCACGAATGGCAGCGCGAACACGAAGTAGCCGAGCACCAGCAGCGATGCGACGGCCTTTTGCAGCAGCGAGAAATCGAGCGGGTAGTACAGCGCGGCCATCACCAGCGGGATCAGCGCGATCGCCGCGCCGTGCAGCACGAACATGTCGCGCAGATGCAGTGGCGGCACATACGGGAACGTGTCAGGCGCGAGCCAGAAGTACGCGCAAATCAGCAGCTGGGTGAAGCTCGCGATACGTAACAGATATGCAACAGGCAGCCAGCGTGTCCGACGGACGAACGAGGCGGCGAAGCCGATCGCGCACAGCGCGGCGGTGGCGAGCAGCAGCGTGCCGCCCGGCAGGCGGGCCGCGACGTCGATCGACAGCAGCGGCACGCGTGGCGCGTCGGCTGGATAACCGAGCACGATCACGTGCAGCGCCGGATCGATCTGCTGCGCGCCCCATGCCATGACCGCCCGCCAGTAGCGCCACGCCAGCGGCAGTCCGAACCACAGCGACGCGTACAGCGCGGGCGTCAGCAGCGCGATCGACGACAGCCAGCGCTGCGGGTACGCGTGGGTGCGCAGCGAACGGTCGACGGGAGGACGGACGGGATGCGTGGGCATGGCGTCCGCCCGCTCACCAGCGATAGAACACGCTGAGCTCGCCGCCGATCCGTGAGTAGTACGGGTTGTGGTAATAGTCGAATTCGAGTTGCGTGCCCCATTTGCGCGTGAACCAGTAGCGCCATTTCGCGGTGATCTCGTGGCTGCGGAAATCCGCGATCTGCGAGCCGGACCCGGTGACCTGATACGCTTCGCGGCCGAACCCGCCGCGCAGCACGATCACGCTCTTGCCGACTTCGCCGTAGGTGACGGCGCCGTAGTACGCAGGTGCCTTGACCGAGCCCGGTGAATCGACCGTATAGTTCGCGCCCGCCTCGAAAATCCACTTCGGCAATGCATACCAGATCACGCCGGCGTGATAGAGCTGATCGCGGTGGCCGCTGCGGTTCCATGCGTAGCCGGCGCCCAGCGACACGACCAGCGAACGATCGGACAATAGCTTGCGGTTGAGCGACAGGTCGACGCGCGCGCTCGGCAGGATCGTGCCCGACGTGGTGCCGGAAAAGCCGATTCCGCCGAACCAGTCGGGCCCGAGGTTCTGCACGTAGGTCAGCGCGCCGAGCTGCGTGTTCTCGCCGAAGCGGTGCAATTGCGCCAGTTCGCCGAGCACGGTGCGCACGCCGTCCTGATAGACGCCGCGCAGATGCACGCCGTACCAGTCGCCATAGCCGTGCGTCAGGTGCGCGCTCGAATAGCCGAGCGACAGTTCGGTGTGCGATTCCTGCGGCGCCTGCGCATGTGTGACGATGGCGTCGGGCAGCGGTGGCCGGTTCGTATCCTCGGGCGTGAACTCGGCGAGCGGCCCGCCGTCGGGGAGGCCTTCGGCGTCCACGCGCACGAACATCGATTCGTCGCGCATCCGTGGCGTGATGACGGTCGCGGGGTCCGGGGGCTGCACGGCGGGCACGGCGGCGGCATCGTCCGGCTGCTCCGCCAGCGCCGCGGGCGCGCCGAAGGCGACGCCGCACAGCATCGCGAGGGTGGCAACCGGCACGCGCGGGCCGCGATGGCTGGGGCGATCGGACATGAGGCGCTCCTTAACGGGATGTGTGGAACCAGCCGCTGCGCCACGCGACGAGATCGCCATGCACGCAGGCATGATTGACGACCGAGACGTCGCGCGCGCACGCGCTGACCGGATGACCGGCGACGCCGATGCGCGCCCCCGTCAGCCGCAGCAGGCCGCCGGCCGACACGACGCCGTCGATGCAGCTCGCGTGGGCGAGCAACACATCGTCGCGCGCGAATACCGCGCCATGCAGCAACGCGTGGCGTTCGAGCTCGACGCGATGCGCCTTGACGCTGCCGCGCAGCACGCAGCCTTCGCCGAGTACGAGCGTGCCTTCGACGATCAGGTTGCCTTGCACGACCGTGTGCGCGGGCAGGCGGACGTCGCACGGCACCAGGTAACGGCCGTGCAGGAAGCGATGCGGCAGCGACGCGAAGTGGCGGGTCAGCGAGATCGCGCGGCGCGGGGCGGCCTGCGGGTCCGCGGGCCGCGCGCCGGGCGCCGCGCCGAACACGAGCGGCTCGCCATACAGGCACGCGAAGCCGCCGGCGCCGTGCAGATGCACCGTGTCGCCGACCACGACGCCGCGCAGTACCGCGCCGTCGACGTCGATCAGCGGTGCATGCGCGAGCGTGCCGATCGTCGCGCCGGCACGAATGTCGATGCGCTCGTCGGCGAACGCGTACGCGGCCCGCGCGCCGTCGTCGAGCGTGATCGTGCGATCGGCGTAAAGCACGTCGTCGCGATGTGTGTCCCGTGCGACGTGGATCGCGTCCGCATGCTGCACGGCCAGGCCGAGCGCTTGCCACGGCGGTGTGGCGGCCGCATCCGCCGGCGACGTGCCGGCCGCGTGCGCGCGCAGCGCGTCGTGCCAGCGCGCGGCCAACAGCGCCTGATCGACGAACGGCCCGTCGCCGATCGGCAGCGCCGCGACGTCGCTGCGCCGGATCAGTTCGTGCAGCATCGGCAGGAACGGCAGGGTGAGCACGCCGGCCACCGGCACCATCACATTGAAGGTCGTCATCGCTCATCGCTCCGGTTTCAATTGCCGGCGAAAACGCTCGGTCTTGTCCCATTTCAGTTCGCGGCGGAACGCGGCGTCGAGCGCGAGCCCCCATAGCGCGGCGACGACCGCCGCAATCGTCACGCAAAAGCCGACGACGTTGACCGGTACGAGCCGCAGGCGCGTCGCGCGGCCGTCGAGCCGCGCGGCGACGACGATCTCGAAGAAAACGCCGAAGTTGCCGAAGGTGCTGAACGAGAACAGCGCGAACAGCGACAGGAGCAGGCCGAGCGCGGTCGAATTGACGCCGTTGAACAGGTAGAGCGCGAGCGCGGCGCTCCACGCGATCGCGAGCAGCGCGGGCATCGTGAACACGCCGAGCAGCAGGGCGCCATCGAGCCGGCAGCGCCGCGAGATCAGCGGATTGCGCAGCACCGGCAACAGGTAGCGCAACATCGTCTGGTTGTGCCCCTTCGCCCAGCGCGTCAGTTGCCGGGCGCGGACGGCCCAGCGCTCCGGTACTTCCTCATAGCATTCGGCGTGGTTCAGATAGACCGTGCGCCAGTCGCTCAGCAGCAGGCGGTAGGTCATGTCGGTATCTTCGGCGAGCGTGTCGTCGCACCAGCCGCCCACGGCGTCGAGCGCACCCTTGCGGATGCCGCCGACCGTGCCGCCGTACTGCGGCACCAGGTCGAGATTGTTGCGGGCTTGCTGGTTGACCTGGTAGCCGCCCGCGCGCTCGAGATCGAGCAGCCGCGCGAGCAGGTTGCTGTCCGCGTTCTGCGGCACGACGCGGCCCATCACCGCGCCGACTTCCGGATCGAAGAACGGCGCGACGAGTTCCTTCAGCAACCCCGGCCGCGGCAGGTAGTCGGCGTCGAATACCACCATGATGTCGCCGCGGATGAAGCGCAGCGCATCCTTCAGCGCGGCTGCCTTGCCCGGCTTGCCGGTCTCGCGATGAAACGGCTGGATCAGTTCGGGCGCGAGTGCGCGGACTTCGTCGATCAGCACGCGCGTGTTGTCGGTCGAGCGGTCGTTGACCGGGATGATCGTCAGCCGGTCGCGCGGGTAGGTCGTGGCCAGCAGCGCCATCAGGCAATCGACGATGACGGTTTCCTCGTTGTGGGCGGCGACGAAGACCGTGAGCCGCGGCCAATCGCCGTGGGTCATCGCGCGGTAGGGCGCGTGCTGCGGCTTGAACAGGCGGTCGAGGCTGAACAGGTAGTGCCGCGCGGCATACCCGCACGTCAACAGCGTGAACAGCCACAGGTACGCCACGCACGGCATCAGCAGCAGCTCGGGATCGAACGTGATGCTCGGCGTGCCGGCCGGCGGCGGTTCGAGCGACGCATCCGGATCGGGCGAGGCCGGTGCGGCGAGCGAGAACGTCACGCTGTCGAGCGCGGTGCGTTCCATTGCGAGCCCGGTGTTTGCCGCGTTGGCGGCGTTGACGGCGGGCACGCCGAACCGGACCGGTTCGGCGATCGCCTGCGATGCGGTGTCGCGGACGATCAGCGAGCAGGCAAGCACGATCAGCAGCAGGATGCCTTGTTCGCAGAGTGACGCCGCCCGCGTTTTCTTCATGTCCTGGTCCCCGTGCCCGCGACGACGACCGATGAGAGCTGAAGGCGCTCCGTGGATCGCGCGGACGTCAATGGGAAGCCGTGGCGCGTGGGTCGTGGCGGGCGATTGTCGGTCGCCCCGGACGAACGCGTCGCGTCGCCTCCCGGCTTCGTTGCTTTGGCGTCCCCGTCTGTCTGCTGCCGTGCGAGTGCTTCGGGACGCACCTGTCTGACATTAAGCAAGGCGTGAGCCATCTGTCGGGATGCCGCGCGCAGCAAGGATCGACGCGAAGGAAGCGGATGCGGAAGTCGCGCGGGCGGCGGGTTTTGATTCACTGACGAATCAGTGTGTATGCGTCGCATTCGACCCCATACGGTCGGTTGCGTGCGTAGAACACTTCGCACGGCGGGGGCTTCGCATCCATCGGTGGCGCCTTGCCGGGTGAAGCTTGCATGACTGATCGTCGTGCTTCATTCGTCGCACGCGCGTTGGTGTGGTGATCGAAACCGACGCCGGTTTCATGTGAGACAAATAGACCGGACTCCGATGTATTTTCCGGTTTTTGAACCGCGTTACACATACGCAACATTTCCCGCGCACCGATTCGTGTGACGCAAGCGCCGTCGCGTGTCGGAGAAATCCTGCGCGTGCGTGGGTGGCCGACGCTCGCGTGCGCGCCGCACAGTGCACAGACGAAAGTGGCGAATCGAGACGACGCAACGCGCGTCGAAAGATGCCGCAGATTCGCTGCGTCGCGGCGGCTCGACATGCGTGCACGATTCGTCGGACGACGTCGTCAGACGGATCGGTTGAGCGTCCGGCTGTTTATCGTTGTCGTGTCGATCCGGCGCGGCGAGCGCCCGTAGCAGTTGTGAAACATTCCGCAACACGCCGTCCGCACGCGACGGCCGCTGAGCGAAGCGGGCCGGGATGCGGGCCCGCTGGTTTGAATATTGCTGTAGTGGGAGGACGTAATGCTCGACACAGCGAGGAACCGCTCATGACGTGATCGATCCAGTGCAACGGGACGCCGGTAGTACGACGATTCGCGCGGCCCGGACCGCGCGGACGAGGTGGCGCGCTCGCCCCGCAGCATCGCCGCGTGTCGAGCGCGTGCGAGTACGCGATGCGCTGCCGAATACATGCTTCGCGCCACGTGCAGGATCGCCAGGCGCGCAGTGGCTAAACGAGGACAACGATGAAGAAGATCTTGCTTGTGTTCGGGACCCGGCCGGAGGCCATCAAGATGGCGCCGCTGGTGCGCGCATTGAAGGCGCAAGCGGATGTCGACGCCCGCGTATGCGTGACCGCGCAGCATCGCGAAATGCTCGACCAGGTGCTGACGCTGTTCGACATCAAGCCCGACTACGATCTCAACCTGATGCGGCAAAGCCAGACGCTGACCGACGTGACGACCGGCATTCTCCAGGCGATCGGCATGGTCTTCGACGAACTGCGGCCGGACGTCGTGCTGGTGCACGGCGATACGACGACCACGCTCGCGGTCAGCCTCGCGGCGTTCTATCGCTATCTGCCGGTCGGGCACGTGGAGGCCGGCTTGCGCAGCGGCGACATCTGGTCGCCGTGGCCGGAGGAACTGAATCGCCGCGTGACCGATGCGGTGTCGTCCTGGCATTTCGCCCCGACCGGGCAGGCGCGCGACAACCTGCTGAGCGAAGGCGTGCCGGGCGGCGCGGTCTCGCTGACCGGCAATACCGTGATCGACGCGTTGCACGAGGTCAAGCGCATGCTGGATCGCACCGCCACGCTGTCGGACAAGGTCGCCGCGTACTTCCCGTTTCTCGAACCGTCGCGACGCGTCGTGCTGATCACCGGCCATCGCCGCGAAAGTTTCGGCGAACCGTTCCGGCATTTCTGCGACGCCCTGTGCACGCTGGCGAACCGCTATCGCGATGCGCAGTTCGTCTATCCGCTGCACCTGAATCCGAACGTGAGGGAACCGGCGCGCGCGCGGCTCGGCGACGTCCCCAATATCTACCTGATCGAGCCGCAGGAATATCTTTCGTTCGTCTTCCTGATGTCGCGCGCTTATTTCATCATCACGGATTCGGGCGGCATTCAGGAAGAAGGGCCGGCGCTCGGCAAGCCGGTGCTGGTCACGCGCGAGACGACCGAGCGGCCCGAGGCGATTCAGGCCGGCACCGCGCGGCTCGTCGGCACCGATCAGGACAGGATCGTATGGGAGGCGTCGCGTCTGTTCGACAGCGAGAGCGCTTACGAGGAAATGTCGCGCGCGAGCAATCCGTACGGCGACGGCCATGCGAGCGAGCGGATCGTTCACGCGCTGATGCGCACGCCCGGTGTGCCGACGAAGACGACGAGTTTCTCGATGGGCGCTGCGGAAATGCCGTTCAACGCGCTCACGCTCGGATTGCAGGCATTGCGGTCGCCGTGAGGAAGGGCGCGCGGTAGCGCCTTCCGGCGCGTTCGACGCAGGCGTCAAGCATCCGGTCCGGCCGCGAGGTCGGCCGGATGCTTGCCTGTGCGCGACCCGGAACCCATTTTCCCGATGCATTCAAAAGTGTTTTCGCGGGAAGCCTCTTTCGCGAAACGGCGCCATGCACGGATACTTCAGCGGATATCCCACCCGCATCTTCCGGAAATCGCATCGACGCGACGAAATCCGATGCGGGCTCCTTGCACTTGCACGCGATCGCCGAGCGCCCGTCGTGTGTCACACCCTGCCATTCCCCCATGACTCAATCCATTCATCAAGCCTCGTTGCCGGCCCGCTATCGCGCGTGGACCTGGCAAGGCAGCGAGCATCCCGCGCAGTTGCGTCTCGAACAACGGGAAACGCCGGGACTGAAACCCGGCCAGGTGCTGGTCCGCAATCACGCGATCGGCCTCAATCCGGTCGACTGGAAAGTGCTCGGCGGCGCGCTCGTGAACTGGCGCCCCGGGCATGTGCCCGGCGTCGATGGCGCGGGCACGGTGGTCGCGGTCGCGGACGACGCGATGCGCCACCTGCTGGGCCGCCGCGTCGCCTATCATCAGGCGCTCGGCGAGCACGGGAGTTTCGCGGAATACACACCGGTTGCGGCCGGCGTGCTGCTGACGGTGCCCGACACGCTCGATTTCGAAACGGCGGCGAGCGTTCCGTGCCCGGCGCTGACCGCATGGCAGGCGCTCGAGAAGGTGCCGTGCCGTGCGGCGAGGGAAATCCTCGTGAGCGGCGCAGGCGGCGCGGTCGGCAACTATCTGGTGCAGATCGCCGCCGCTCGCGGGTTCGTGGTGTCGGTATCGAGCCACGAACGACATTGGGAGCGCCTGCGCGAGCGCGGGGCAAGCCATTGCCTGCCGCGTCCCGTCGATGCAACGATCGGCGCGATGCCCGAACTGGCCCGGCGTTTCTATGCGGTGTTCGACATCGTCGATGCGCGGCATGCGGCCTGCTGGGCACCTGCCGTGGCCGCGAACGGGCATATCGTGTGCATCCAGGGGCGCTTCGACACGCCGCCGCTACCGCCGTTCACGTCGAGCGCGTCGCTTCATGAAGTCGCGCTGAATGCGTTGCACACCTATGGCGACGATGCGGCGTGGCTCGAGACGACCGCGGCGGGCAGCATGCTGCTCGCCGGTATCGCGAACGGCCGGATGCAACCCGAAGCACGCGTCACCGGCGACTTCGGGAAGTTGCCGGCGCAACTGGAAGGGCTGCGGGAGCGGCGGTTCTCGGGTAAGCCGGTGGTGCTGGTCGACTGACGGAAGCGGTCGGCGCGTGGCGCGATCGGCCGGCGACGCATGCCGTGTCCGGCCGAATTCCCGTGCCGTTTGCCTGAAACGCTCGAACCGCGCCGATCCGACATCAAATCCGAAATGGCTCGATAATGCGGACGGCGATTCATGCGGACGAGCGGCTGGCTGGAATGGCGTCGAAAGGTTGCGCGGGCAACCGGCCGACGGCATCGTTCGCAGCATCCGCCCGGCCGTGCCTGCACGCGACACGGTCGACGAAACGGCGCCACGCCTGCCTGGTCGTTCGGAATGTGCGCCGCGCCGTTCGAATCCCCACTCGATGCCTGCCCGGCGGGCATCGCAACCAGGAGGTGAACGATGATCACGCTGACCGTCAACGGTAGCGAGCAGCACTTCGACGGCAATCCCGACATGCCGTTGCTCTGGTATCTGCGCGATGTGCTCGGCCACACCGGCACCAAGTTCGGCTGCGGGATGGCGCTGTGCGGTGCGTGCACCGTGCATCTCGACGGCGTGGCGATCCGCGCGTGCATCACGCCCGTCGCGGCGGCGTCGGGCAAGCGCGTGACGACGATCGAGGGGCTGTCGACGGACCTCACGCACCCGCTGCAGCAGGCGTGGCAGGAACTGAACGTCGCGCAATGCGGTTACTGCCAGTCCGGGCAGATCATGCAGGCCGCGTCGCTGCTGAAGACCAATCCCCATCCGACCGACGCCGACATCGACGATGCGATGTCCGGCAACATCTGCCGCTGCGGCACCTATACGCGCATTCGTGCCGCGATCCGGCTGGCCGTGCGCCGCGGAGGTGCCGCATGAGCGCGCCCGAACTCTCCGTCCACAACGAAAGCCGCCGCGCGTTGCTGCTCGGCTTCGCGTCCGGCGGGCTGCTGCTCGCGTTCGGCGTGCCGTCGCTCGCTCGGGCGGCCGCGCCGGTGCAGCCGCCCGTCAGCGCGAATCCGCAGTATGGCGGCGCCGGGATGCCGCACGGCTTGCGCGACGATCCGAACCTGTTCGTTGCGATCGCACCGGACGGCACCGTCACGGTGACCTGCATCCGCTCCGAGATGGGGCAGGGCGTGCGCACGAGCGTGGCGCTCGTGGTGGCCGACGAACTGGGCGCGGACTGGGCGCGCGTGAAGGTCGCGCAAGCGGTCGGCGACGAGCCGCGCTACGGCAACCAGAACACCGACGGGTCGCGCAGCCTGCGCCAGAGCTTCGCCGCGCTGCGCCGTGCCGGGGCGGCCGCGCGCACGATGCTCGCGCAGGCAGCCGCCGGCGAATGGGGCGTCGACGTGCGCCAGGTGAAGGTGACGGTGCACGAGGTCGTCGACTCGAAGAGCGGGCGCAAGCTCGGCTTCGGCGAACTGGCCGCGAAGGCGGCCGCGCTGCCGGTGCCCGATACGAAAAGCGTGCAGTTGAAGGCGCCGGCCGAATTCCGCTATATCGGCAAGGGCAAGACGGCGCTGATCGACGGACGCGACATCGTCGGCGGCCGGGCGCAGTACGGAATCGATACGCGGCTCGACGGCATGCTGTATGCGGTCGTCGCGCGGCCGCCGGCCTACGGCGATACGGTGGCGTCGTTCGACGCGTCGGCCGCCGGGAAGCTGCCGGGCGTCGTCAAGGTCGTGCAACTGGCGGCGACGCCGCTGCCGTCCGGCTTCCAGCCGCTCGGCGGCGTGGCCGTCATCGCGCGCGATACGTGGACGGCCATCCAGGCGCGCGCGCAGTTGAAGATCGACTGGAAGCACGGACCCAACGCGGGCTACGACTCGACCGAATATCGCAAGACGCTCGAAGCGGCTGCCGCGCAGCCGGGCGACGTGATCCGCAACGACGGCGACGTGGCGGCCGCACTCGCCGGCGCCGCGAAACGCGTACGCGCGACCTACTACGTCCCGCATCTCGCGCACGCGACGATGGAGCCGCCCGCGGCCGTCGCGCGCGTGGCCGACGGCCGCTGCGAGGTATGGACCTGCACGCAGGCGCCGCAGACCACGCGCGACGAGCTCGCGAAGGCGCTCGGCTTGCCGGCGGAGCGCGTGACGGTCAACGTGACGCTGCTGGGCGGCGGCTTCGGCCGCAAGTCGAAGCCCGACTACGTGGTGGAAGCCGCGCTGCTGTCGAAGGCGGTCGGCGCGCCCGTGAAGCTGACCTTCACGCGCGAGGACGACATCGCGCACGACTACTTCCACGCGGTGTCGCTCGAAGCGTTCGACGGCGGGGTCGATGCATCGGGGAAGGTGGTCGCGTGGCAGCATCGCACGGTCGCGCCGTCGATCCAGTCGACGTTCCGGGCCGGCGTCGTGCACGAGCAGCCGGGCGAGCTCGCGCAAGGCATCGCGGATCTGCCGTTCGCGATTCCGAACGTGCGGCTCGAGAATCCGGCCGCGGAAGCGCACACGAGGATCGGCTGGTTCCGCTCGGTGTACAACATCCCGCATGCGTTCGGCATCCAGAGTTTCGTGTCGGAGCTTGCGCATGCGGCCGGCCGCGATCCGAAGGATTTCCTGCTCGAGCTGATCGGGCCCGCTCGGCGTTTCGAGCCGCACATCACGGTGAAGAACGTGAACTACGGCGAGGATCCCGCGCTGTATCCGGTCGATACGGGGCGGCTGCGACGCGTGGTCGAGACGGTCGCGCGCGAAGCCGGCTGGGGCCGCAAGCTGCCGAACGGGCATGGGCTCGGGATCGCCGCGCATCGCAGCTTCGTGTCGTACACGGCCGCGGTGTGCGAGGTGCAGGTCGACGCGGACGGCAAGATCTCGGTGCCGCGCGTCGACATCGCGATCGACTGCGGGCCGCAGGTCAATCCGGAACGGGTGCGCTCGCAGCTCGAGGGCGCGGTGGTGATGGGGCTCGGCATTGCGCTGCACGGCGAGATCACGTTCAAGGACGGCCACCCGGAGCAGAGCAACTTCAACGGCTTCCAGGTGTTGAGAATGAACGAGGCGCCGCGTGAAATCCGCGTGCATCTGGTGGCGCCCGACGACTTCGCGACGCCGCTCGGCGGGGTCGGTGAACCGGGCCTGCCGCCCGTCGCGCCGGCGCTGACCAACGCGATCTTCGCGGCGACCGGCACGCGCATCCGCAGCCTGCCGGTGGCCGATCAGCTCGCGAAACCGCAGGCTGGTTGACGCAACCTCTGTCCCGCGCCGGGCCGCATCGTGCGGCCCGGTTTGCATCGACCCCTTGAACAAGGAGTGTGACGTGGCCTCATCCGATGTCAGTGTGAAGCAGACGGTTTCCCCCGCCGAATGGGAGGCGCGCGTCAACCTGGCGGCCGCGTATCGCCTCACCGCGCTGTTCGGCTGGGACGATCTCGTGTTCACCCATATTTCCGCGCGCGTGCCCGGCCCGGAGCACCACTTCCTGATCAACCCGTACGGGATGATGTTCGACGAGATCACGGCGTCGTCGCTGGTCAAGGTGGATCTCGACGGCCGCAAGGTGTCCGAATCGCCGTACGAGATCAACCCGGCCGGCTTCACGATCCACAGCGCGGTGCATGCGGCCCGCGACGATGCCCAATGCGTGATGCATACGCATTCGATCAACGGTGTGGCCGTCTCGGCGCAGGAAGCGGGCTTGCTGCCGCTGTCGCAGCAGTCGCTCGGCGTGCTCGCGTCGCTCGGCTATCACGACTACGAGGGCATCGCGCTCGACGAGGGCGAGAAGGCGCGCCTCGTGCGCGATCTCGGCAGCAATACGAACCTGATGCTGCGCAATCACGGGCTGCTGACCGTCGGTGCGACGCCGGCCGATGCGTTCGTCGCGATGTACTTCTTCGAAGCGGCCTGCATGATCCAGGTCCGCGCGCAGGCGGGCGGCTCGGCGCTGCTGCCGATCGCGCAGCCGATTCTCGACGGCATCAAACAGCAGATCGCCGCGGTCACGCGCGGGATGGGCGCCGGGGCGCTCGTCTGGCCCGGGCTGCTGCGCCGGCTCGATCGGCGCGATCCCGGCTACGCGGACTAGCGTGTTCGTCGTTGTCGTTTTCGAACGACCGTGCTAAATTCCTGCCAGCACTTGGAGCCACGCAACCCTTCATTCGGCTGACACGGCCGGCACCCCGGGAGGCAGCACGATGAGCCTGTTGATGTCGCGACGCGATCTCGCGTTCCTGCTGTACGACTGGCTCGACGCCGAAGCGCTCGTCGCGCTGCCGCGTTACGCGGAGCATAGTCGCGAGACCTTCGACGCGGTGCTCGACACCAGCGAACGGATCGCCGAAGACCTGTTCGCGCCGCATGCGGCGCGCGGCGATCGCGACGAGCCGCGGTTCGACGGCGAACGCGTGACGCTGATCCCGGAAGTCGAACCGGCCGTGCGCGCGTTCGCGGACGCCGGGCTGATCGCCGCGGGGCATGACGAAGCGCTCGGCGGCATGCGCTTGCCGAAGCTGGTCGAAGCCGCGTCGTTCCTGTTCTTCCAGGCCGCGAACATCGCGACGGCCGCGTATCCGTTCCTGACCGTCGCCAATGCGAACCTGCTCGTCGCGCACGGCAGCGCCGCGCAGATCGACGCGTTCGCGCGCCCCGAGCTGGAAGGGCGTTTCCTCGGCACGATGTGCCTGTCCGAGCCGCAAGCCGGCTCGTCGCTGTCCGACATCGCGACGCGCGCCGATTTCGAATGCGATTCGCCGCTCGGCCCGCGCTACCGGCTGACCGGCAACAAGATGTGGATATCCGGCGGCGAGCACGAGCTGGCGGAGAACATCGTCCACCTCGTGCTCGCGAAGATTCCCGACGAACATGGTCGGTTGCAACCCGGCACGCGCGGCATCTCGCTGTTCATCGTGCCGAAGTTCCTGACGGGCGCCGATGGCGATGCGAACGGCGAGCACAACGACGTCGTGCTCGCCGGGCTGAACCACAAGATGGGCTATCGCGGCACGACCAACTGCCTGCTGAATTTCGGCGAAGGGACGCGTTACCGTCCGGCAGGGCGTGCGGGCGCGATCGGTTATCTGGTCGGCCAGCCGAATCATGGGCTGGCCTACATGTTCCACATGATGAACGAGGCGCGCATCGGCGTCGGCGCGGGCGCGGTGGCGCTCGGCTACACCGGTTATCTGCACGCGCTCGACTATGCGCGCAACCGTCCGCAAGGGCGCCCGCTCGGACCGGCCGGCAAGGATGCGGCCGCGCCGCAGGCGCCGATCGTCGATCATCCGGACGTGCGGCGCATGCTGCTCGCGCAGAAGGCTTACGTCGAAGGCGGGCTCGCGTTGATCCTGTACTGCGCGAAACTTGTCGACGAAGCGCGCGCGCACGACGATGCGGCGGTGCGCGCCGATGCCGCGCGCCTGCTCGACATCCTGACGCCGATCGCGAAAAGCTGGCCGTCGCAGTGGTGCCTTGCCGCGAACGATCTCGCGATCCAGGTGCACGGCGGTTACGGCTATACGCGCGACTACGCGGTCGAACGGCTCTATCGCGACAACCGCCTGAATCCGATTCACGAAGGCACGCACGGCATCCAGGCGCTCGATCTGCTGGGCCGCAAGGTGAGCCAGGACGACGGCGCGTCGCTCCGCGCGCTCGATGCGCGGATCGGCGCGACCGCCGAGCGTGCGCGAGCGCTGGATGCCGGCATGCGCGAGCAGGCCGAGGCATTGGCCCGGCGCTGGGCGCGGCTGGGCGACGTGACACGCCAGTTGAGCGAGATCGGCGATCCGCAGACGCGGCTCGCGAACGCGAGCGTGTATCTCGAAGCGTTCGGCCATCTCGTCGTCGCCTGGCTGTGGCTCGACGTGACGCTCGCCGCGCACGGGCACGACGGCGATTTCCACGACGGCAAGCGCGCGGCGGGCCGCTACTTCTTCCGCTGGGAACTGCCGAAGGTGGATGCACAGCTCGACCTGCTGTCGAGCGTCGACACGACCACGCTCGACATGCGCGACGCGTGGTTCTGAACGTGGTTTCAACGACATTCCGGAATATCGACGAGCGCGCGGATGCCGACGGCCATCGCGCGCGCGTCGTGAACCGGCCGCGCGGGGGCGCCCGCGGACCGTACCGATGCCCGGCCACACCGGGCAAGGAGAGAAGCGCATGAAAGCCCTGTTGTGTACCGCATTCGGCCCGATCGACCGCTTGCGTATCGAAGATGTCGCGATTCCCGAACCGGCGGCCGGGCAGGTCCGGATCCAGGTGAAGGCGGCATCGCTCAATTTCCCCGACGCACTGATCGTCCAGGGGCTGTATCAGGTGAAACCGGCGCTGCCGTTCTCGCCGGGCGCCGAGTTTGCCGGCGTGATCGACGCGGTCGGCGATGGCGTCACCGCGTGGCGGCCCGGCGATTCGGTGATGGCGTTCACCGGGCACGGCGGGTTCGCGGAACACTGCGTGGCCGATGCGCACCAGCTCGCCGCGCTGCCGCCGGGGATGACGTTCGAGCAGGGCGCGGCGCTCGTGCTCGCGTACGGCACGTCGCTGCACGCGTTGCAGCAGCGGGCGCGCCTGCAGGCGGGCGAGACGCTGCTCGTGCTGGGCGCGGCGGGCGGCGTCGGGATCGCCGCGATCGAGATCGCGAAAGCGCTCGGTGCGCGCGTGATCGCCGCGGCGTCGAGCGCGGACAAGCTCGCGCTGTGCCGTGAAGCCGGCGCCGACGAGACGATCGACTATGCGACCGAAGACCTGCGCCGCCGCGTCGACGAGCTGACCGGCGGGCGCGGCGCCGACGTCGTCTACGATCCGGTGGGCGGCGCGTACAGCGAAGCGGCGCTGCGTGCGACCGCGTGGCGCGGGCGGTTCCTCGTTGTCGGCTTCGCGGCCGGCCAGATCCCGAAGATCGCGCTGAACCTCGCGCTGCTGAAGGAGCGCGACATTCTCGGCGTGTTCTGGGGCGATGCGGTGCGGCGCGACCCGGCGCAGCATGCCGCGAACATGCGGCTGCTCGCCGAATG
The DNA here is from genome assembly GCF_015712225.1 of Burkholderia sp. 9775_39. NCBI lineage: Bacteria > Pseudomonadati > Pseudomonadota > Betaproteobacteria > Burkholderiales > Burkholderiaceae > Burkholderia > Burkholderia sp. 9775_39. Next base: position 201,214 of record NZ_JACCQC010000003.1, read on the forward strand.
GTTCGCGGCCGGCAAGGTGCGGCCCGCGATCACCGAGCGCGTGTCGCTGGCCGGCGCGGCCGACGCGATCGCGCGGATGGCGAACCGGCAGGTGAAGGGCAAGGTCGTGATTTTTCCGGACGCGTGATCCGGTTTCGCCGCGCGGCGACGCCATGCAGGCCGCGCGGCCGCTTCTTCATGACGGCGAAGGGCGGCGCGACCCGCTGCCACCACGCCGGACTATGCAGGCGAGCACGCGGTGCCGCGCGGCGCTGAAACGAACGCCGCCCGTCCTGCGTCAGCGGCTTCAGTCCTTCGGCAGGCGCAGCGTCTCGAGCGCATGCTGCGAAAACTCGACCCAGAACCGCTCGTTCGCGATGCCGGCCTGCAGCACCAGATGCTGCAGCCGCTTCGTGCGTGAATCGCCGGCCGCCGGAGCGCCGGCCGCCGGATCGCCGGCCGTCGCAAAGTCGCGCGCCTCGATCTGCAGATACAGATCCAGCTTTTCCTGATGAAGCGCAATGCGCCGCCGGATCTCGTGCTCGAGGCCGGCCGGCCCGAGCACGGCTTCCGCGCGCAGACGCACCATCAGCGCCTCGCGCAGCGGCGTCGGATCTTCCGGTTCGGCGATCCAGCGGCGCAATTCCTTCTTGCCGGCCGGCAGGATCCGGTACGCGCGCTTGCGGCCGCGACCGGACTCGGCGGGCAGCGATTCGATCCAGCCCATTTCCTCGAGACGCCCGAGTTCGCGATAGATCTGCTGGTGCGTCGCCTGCCAGAAGTAGCCGATCGAGCGATCGAAACGGTCGGCGAGCTCGGACCCCGAACCGGGGCGTTCGGCGAGGGCGGTGAGAAGCGCGTGCGGCAGGGACATGTCGGATCGAGGCAGGCGGCGGAATGAACCGCATCTTGCCATATCGGGGCCGCAGCACAAATGGCGAACGCATGTTTATGCAACATGTTGCATAAAAAAGGCGGCGGGCTACCATCAATGCAACTTGTTGCATAAACATGGAGACACCCGATGGCTTCCCGTTATCCGCATTTGACGACTCCGCTCGAACTCGGCTTCACGTCGCTCAGGAACCGCGTGTTGATGGGGTCGATGCACGTCGGCCTGGAGGAAGCGCCGAACGGCTTCGAGCGGATGGCCGCGTTCTATGCGGAGCGCGCGCGCGGCGAGGCCGGCCTGATCGTCACGGGCGGCTTCGCGCCGAACGAGCGCGGCCGTCCGGCGCCCGGCGGCGCGATGCTGACGACCGAAGCGGACGCCGAACGGCATCGCGTCGTGACGCGCGCGGTGCAGGCGGAGGGCGGTCGCATCGCGTTGCAGATCCTGCATTTCGGGCGTTATGCGTATCACCCGGCGCTCGCGGCGCCGAGCGCGCTGAAGGCGCCGATCAACCCGTTCACGCCGCATGCGTTGACGAGCGACGAGGTCGACGAGACGATCGCCGATTTCGTGCGATGCGCGGCGCTCGCGCAGCATGCGGGCTACGACGGGGTCGAGATCATGGGCTCCGAGGGCTACCTGATCAACGAATTCATCGCCGCGCGCACGAACCATCGCGACGATGCGTGGGGCGGCGCGTACGACAACCGCATCCGCTTCGCGGTCGAGATCGTGCGGCGCGTGCGCGAGCGTGTGGGAGCGAACTTCATCGTCATCTATCGGCTGTCGATGCTCGATCTCGTCGAAGGCGGCTCCACGCTCGACGAGGTGATCCGGCTCGCGCGGGCGATCGAGGCGGCCGGCGCGACGATCCTCAATACCGGCATCGGCTGGCACGAGGCGCGCATCCCGACCATCGCGACCAAGGTGCCGCGCGCCGCGTATGCGTGGGTGACGCGGCAACTGATGGGCAAGATCGGCATTCCGCTCGTCGCGACCAACCGGATCAATACCCCGGAAGTCGCCGAGCAACTGCTCGCCGACGGCTATTGCGACATGGTGTCGATGGCGCGGCCGTTCCTCGCCGATGCCGAATTCGTCCGCAAGGCGCGGGAAGGGCGCGCGGACGAAATCAACACGTGCATCGGCTGCAACCAGGCGTGCCTCGACCATACGTTCAGCGGCAGGATCACGTCGTGTCTCGTGAATCCACGTGCGTGTCATGAAACCGAGCTCGTGATCGCGCCCGCGCCGCGCCGCAAGCGGATCGCGGTGGTCGGCGCCGGGCCGGCGGGCCTTGGCTTCGCGGTCACGGCGGCCGAGCGCGGTCACGCGGTCACGCTGTACGAAGCGGGCGCCGAGATCGGCGGTCAGTTCAATCTCGCGAGGAAGGTGCCCGGCAAGGAGGAGTTCAACGAGACGCTGCGCTATTTCCGCCGGCAGATCGAACTGCGCGGCATCGCGCTGCACGTCGATACGCGTGCGACGGCCGAGATGCTGTTGCAGGGTGAATTCGACGAAGTGGTGATCGCGACCGGCATCGTGCCGCGCACGCCGCCGATCGACGGTGTCGGTCATCCGAAGGCGCTCGGTTATCTCGACGTGCTGCGCGACGACAAGGCCGTCGGCAACTCCGTCGCGATCGTCGGCGCGGGCGGTATCGGCTTCGACGTCGCGGAATATCTCGTTCATCGCGATCGCGGCGAGCATGGCGACGCGGACCGGTTCTTCAGCGAATGGGGCGTCGATCGATCGTATGCGAATGCCGGCGGGCTGGGCGCCGCGCGGCCCGAACCGGCCGCGCGGGAAGTGCACCTGCTGCAGCGCAAGGCGTCGAAAGTCGGCGACGGGCTCGGCAAGACCACCGGCTGGATTCACCGCACGGCGCTGAAGGCGCGCGGCGTGGGGATGTCGTCGTCGGTCACGTACCGGCGCATCGACGATGACGGCTTTCACGTGACGATCGACGGCGTCGAACGGACGCTGCCGGTGGACAACGTGGTGATCTGCGCGGGGCAGGAGCCGTCGCGCGAGCTGGCGGAACAGCTGCAGGCAGCCGGATGCCGCGTGCATCTGATCGGCGGCGCATACGAGGCCGCCGAACTCGATGCGAAGCGCGCGATTCACCAGGGCACGACGCTGGCCGCGACCCTTTGATACCGATTCGTTTCTTCCCCCGTCCAACAACGTTACTGGAGATTGCGATGACGCACCCGCCGCTGAATGTTCATCCCGCCGTCGCGAAATCGCTCGACGCGTGGCACGCGATGGTCGAACGCAAGGATTTCGGCGCGCTGGAATCGATCGTCCATCCGGACGCCGTGTTCCGTTCGCCGATGGCGTTCAAGCCGTACGGGCCGGCGCCCGCGTTGCTGATGGCGCTGCGCACGGTGATCACGATCCTCGACAACTTCACGTATCACCGCCAGTTCGTGACCGACGACGGCAAGAGCGTCGTGCTGGAGTTCGGTGCGACCGTCGGCGACAAGGCGCTGAAGGGGATCGACATGATCCGCTTCGACGACGACGGCCGGATCGTCGAATTCGAGGTCATGGTCCGTCCGTTCAATGCGCTGCAGGCGCTCGGCGCGGAAATGGGCGCGCGGCTCGGGCAGCAGTTGCCGGCATTCAAGACCGGCGGTTGAGCGGTGCAGCGGTTGCCGCATGTCGTCACGCCCGCGCGAGCCGCTCGACGAACCAGTCGCACGCGAACGCGGTGCGCTCGGATGCGTGGTTGTAGATCGTATGCTCGCCGTCCGGCCAGACCCTGAGCGTCGCGTCGCCGGACGTCGCGGCGTCGAGAAACGGCTGTTGATCGTCGAGCCGGATCAGCGGGTCCGCGCCGCCATGCAGCACCAGCAGCGGGCATGCGATGCGGTCGCGTTCGGACGAAAAGCGCATGCGCGCGAAGTTCGCCGACACCGCCTCGGGATCGTCGTTGCCGAGCATCGCCGCCGCCTGTTCGACGAACGTGCGGAACGGCAGCAGCGTGGGTGCCGCGAGCGCGCCGTTTACGCAACAGGCCGCGATCCGTGCGTCGGATGCGGCGGTCGACGCCGCCCACAACCCGCCGATGCTGTTGCCCCAGATACCGATCGGCCCGGGCACGCGCGCGGCGACGTGATCGACGAAGCGTCGGTACGCGGCGCGCGTGTCGACGTCGACGAAGATCCGCTGTTCGAGCCGCGTCTCGCCCTGGCCGGGCCCTTCGGCAAGCAGCGTCGCGACGCCGCGCGCGGCGAGCGCGCGGGCGATCGGCCAGTACGCGAAGCCCCAGCCGCTCTGGCCGCCGAACACGATCACGGTGCCGCGGATGGGCTCCGTCGTCGGACGAACCAGCCAGCCGATCAGGCGCGCATCGCCGAACGGCACTTCGACGCGTTCGATCCGTTTGTCGGACCAGCGCGCGAGGCCGTACGACGCGTCGACGAGCCGCGCATACAGCGCGCGCTTGCGCGGCACGTCGTGATTGAACGCCATCTGCGCGAACAGCAGATCGGCGATGGCCATTGCCTGCGCGTCGGCGGCCGTGACGAGGTGGCCGGCGTCCGCCGCCTGGGTGGCGCGCGCGAGCTGCGCGTCCGCCAGCGCTTCGGCCGCGACGTCCCATGGTTCGCCGGCCGACGTGCGTGCGTGCAGCGCCACGGCGTCCGCGTAGTCCATTCCGCAATCGAGCAGGCGCGTGACGGGCATCGCGCGTTGCAGCGACAGCGCGAACGGTGACAGTTCGGTCGTCATGCGTGCGTCTCCTTCACGAAACGTGGGCGGTTGGGGCCGACACCGCGGCCGGCGTGGTGGAACGGGGCGACCAGTGCAGCGTGTCGCGCAGGGCGTCGACGAGTGCGCCGAGGCCGCGCAGGTCGGCCACCGAACCGAACACGATGAAATCGGGCCGCTTGATGTACGCGGCGATGCCGTGCGCCTGCAGGAACGCGTGCTGTTCGCCGTCGACGTCGATCACCGCATCCGGCGCGCAGACGTCATCGGCCAGCACGGCAACGTGGCAACCGAGTTGCGCGAGGAACGCGCGCTGCGCGTCGTCGAGATGGCGGGCGGGGTGCTCGCGCGTGACGAGCTGAAAACCCTGGCCGACCACGTCGTCGAAGCGGCCTTCGGCCGCGCCGCGGCGGACGCGCCCTTGCGGCGCCGGCGCGCCGGTCGTCGGCAGCAGCGTACCGTCGGCTTCGGCGTGCACGATGCCGTGCTCGAGCTTCGGGAACGGCGGCATCGGCGGCATGGCGCCGGAGCGGAACGCCGCGTCGCGCTCGGCGACCTTGCGCGGATCGTCCTCGTTGACGATCTGCCCGAGGAACAGCGACATCTGCGTGATCGCGCTCACGTGCGGGCGGCGCTCGGCTTCGTAGGTGTCGAGCAGGTCGGCATGCGCGCGCCCGGTCAGCACGAGATCCAGCTTCCATGCGAGGTTGATGCCGTCGCGCATGCCGGAGCACGCGCCTTGTCCCATGTACGGCATCATCGTGTGCGCGGCGTCGCCGGCGAGCAGCACGCGGCCGGCGCGCCAGCGTTCGGCCATGCGCGTTTCGAACGTGTAGACGACGTGGCGCAGCAGCGTCAGGTCGTCCGGTCCGTAACCGTAGTGATCGTCGAGCCACTTCCAGCCGGCCGCTTCGGTTTCCCAGTCGGCCGTCGATTCGTTCGGCAGCACGCGCAGCTCGAAACGCGTGCGCTTCGTGCCGATCGGCATGTGCATGTACGCGCGGGCCGGGTCGCAGTAGATCGTCGTGCGCGCGCAGCCATCGCCGAGATCGAGCCTGTTCTCCGAGTCGAGATTGAGCCAGCGCTCGTTGTAGCCGAAATCGGACCGCTCGATGCCGAGCGTGCGGCGCACGAAGCTGTTCGCGCCGTCCGCGCCGATCAGGTAGCGTGCGCGGATCGTGCGCGGCTGGCCGGTCCATTGCGCGTCCTGGCCGCCGCGCCACGGATGCGCGGTGAGCGTCACGCCGTCGTCGTCCTGTTGCAGCATGTCGACTTCCCAGCCGCGCAGGATCGTCACGTTGCGGAACGTGCTCGCGCGTGCATCGATCGCATCCTCGATATCGGGCTGGTAGATCGAGATGTGCGCGGGATAGCCGCACGCGCGGCCGGTCCAGTTCAGTTCGAGCAGCAGGTCGCCGTTCGCGTCGCGGTAGTGGTAGGTGTCGACCGCCTTCGCGTTGCGCAGCGCGTGATCGACGTCGGCGCTGGCCTGCACGATCCGCGCGGTTTCGCCGTCGATGTGCGTGAGGCGCGGCAGGCCGTACGGCGTCGGCCAGCGTTCGAGGACGATCACGCGATGGCCGGCGCGGCCGAGCATCGATGCGGCGACGAGGCCGGTCGGGCCGTAGCCGACGATCGCGACGTCACAGGGTTCGACGGTGCGCTCGCCGTGCGCGCTCGATTCGGTATTCATGCGGGTTGTCTCCATGACGGTTTCGTTTATTGGTTTGTCGTGTGTTCGCGCTCAGCGTAGCGTCGAGCCGGGCAGGTTGCCGTCGAACGCATCCTGCAGCAGCGCGCGCAGGCCGTCGCGTTCGATCGGGCGCGGGTTCCAGTACGGATTCGCGGCCGCGAGGTCGGCGGCGCGGTCGAGGTCGGCTTCCCGCATGCCGATCGCCTTCAACGAGATCGGCGCGCCGTTGTCGCGTGCCAGCGCGTAGAGGCCGCGCGCGGCGTCGTCCGTGCCGATCGCGCGGGCGATCCGCTGCATCGCGTCCGGCGCGTGCGCCGCGTTGTATGCGAGCGCATGCGGCAGCACGACCGTGTGGGTCGGTGCGTGCGGCAGATTGAAGCTGCCGCCGAGCGTATGGCAGAGCTTGTGGTGCAGCGCCATGCCGACGTTGCCGAGCACCATCCCGCACAGCCACGCGCCGTAGAGCGCCTGGCCGCGCGCGTCGAGATTGGCCGGGTCGCGGCGCACGCCGGGCAGGCCGCGCGCCAGCGCGCGAATGCCTTCCTCGGCCACGAGGCTCATGACCGGATTCGCGTTGTTCGCGTAGAGCCCTTCCGCCGCATGCGCGATCGCGTTGAGGCCGCTCGTCACCGACAGTTCGACCGGCAGCGTGACCGTGAGCGCGGGATCGTAGATCACCGTCTTCGGCAGCACGCGCGCGTCGTTGCCCGTACGCTTCACGCCGCCTTCGGTGAGACCGTAGATTGGCGTCATTTCGCTGCCGGCGTAGGTCGTCGGGATCGCGAGGATCGGCAGGCCGCTTTCGAGCGCGATGGCCTTGCCGAGGCCGATCGTCGAGCCGCCGCCGATCGCGACCGCGCAATCGGCGTCGCGGGAGCGGGCGAACGCCTGCGCATCGCGGGCGATCTCGATCGGCACGTGCATCGTCGCGCGGTCGTACAGCCCGGCGGCGCGCGCACCGAGCCGCTCGACGATGCGCTCGGCGAGGTCGCGCTGCTCCGGCGTGCACAGCACGATTGCGCGCTGCGCGCCGAGTGCCGGCACTTCGCGTTCGAGATGCGCGAGGCTGCCCGCGCCGAAGACCACGCGGGCGGCGCGCGCTTGGTAGAGGAAGTCCATGTGCTCGTTACTCCGTTGCGTAGTCGACCTGGTGGCGCGCGATGCGCAGCCCGGTCAGCGCGTCGCGCACGCGGGCGTGTTCGGGATGCGTCGCATAGCCGTCGAGCGCTTCGCGCGACTCGAATTCGGCGACGAGGATCAGGTCGCATGCGTAATCGGCCGCGCTGAAATCCGCGCCGATCTCGAGGTGCGTCATGCCCGGAATCCGGCCGCGCAAGCTTTCGAAGGCCGTCTTCACGGTGGTGCGCGCGACGCTGCGTTCGTGGTCGGTTGCGCCGGCAACCTTCCACATCACGACGTGCCGGATCATGCGGCACGCTCCGCGCGATTGAGCACGAAGCCGTAGTCGAGCGTGTAGAACGGCGTGTCCATGCGCGAGCCGTCGGGCGCGATGCCGGGCGCATGCCGGACCCAGTCGGCGACCAGCGTCGAACGCACGCCGAACACCGCATCGGAGTCGAGATAGCGGTCGCCGTCGCGGAACACGTGCGTGATCAGCGTTTCGTAGCCGCGCGCTTCGATCATGAAATGCAGGTGGGCGGGGCGCCACGGATGGCGGCCGAGCGCATCGAGCATCGCGCCGACGGGGCCGTCGTGCGGAATCGGATACGGCTCGGCGAGGATCGAGCGGAACGCATAGCGGCCGTCGGCGCCGCTGCGCAGCCGGCCGCGCGCGCGATGCGTGACCGACCCGTCGTCGCCAGGCAACTGCACGTCGTAGTGGCCGTCCTCGTCGGCTTGCCACACTTCCAGCGACGCATGCGCGACCGGCGTGCCGTCGATGCCGCGTACCTGGCCCGACACGAAGCACGGCTCGCCGCATGCGCCGTTCGCGATGTCGTCGAACATCCCGAATTCGGGGCTGCCGTCGACGTAGAACGGCCCGAACACGGTCGCCTCCGTGCAGCCGGCCGGCTTTGCATGGTTCTGCGCGGTCACGAGCGTCGACAGCCCGAGCACGTCGGACAGCAGGATGAACTCCTGGCGCTTGTCGTCGGTGATGCGGCCGACGGCCGTCAGGAAGCCGATCGCGGCCTGCCACTCGGCCTCGGTGAGCTTCGTTTCGCGGGCGAACGAATGCAGGTGCTGGACGAGGCTCGTCATCACCGTGCGCAGCCGCTCGTCGCGACAGCCGGAGAGCGACGCGATCACGGCCTGCGTGATGGTGTCTTCGTTGAGATTGCGCATTGGGGTTTGTCTCCTGATGTCGTTCGATGGCGCGTTGACGTAACATTAATTCCTCCCCGAATCGTAAAAAAGTGGGTTTGGAGGAGTTTTGTTCTCCGCCAGGTGGAAGAATCGAACGCATGGACAAGTGGACGCAAATCGAGTTTTTCGTACAGGTGGCGGAGCTCGGCAGCCTGTCGAAGGCCGCTGAGCGGCTCGGCATGTCGAGCGCGGCGGCGAGCCGCTGCCTGAACGCGCTGGAAGAGCGGCTGGGCGCGCGGCTCGTCGAGCGGACCACGCGCCGGCTGTGGCTGACCGACGCCGGGCACGAGTACCACCGGCGTTGTGTCGCGATCCTCAACGAGCTGTCGGAAGCGGACGCGGCCGTCAACGAAGCGAGCGTCATTCCGGCCGGTACGCTGCGCGTGACCGCGTCGGTGTCGTTCGCGTCGATCTGCATCGCGCCCGCGCTGCCCGAATTTCACCGGCGCTACCCGAACCTGAACGTGCAGATCGTCGCGGCGAACCGTTACCCGGATTTCATCGAGGCCGGCATCGACGTGGCGATCCGCACGCGCGAACACGAAGCGGATTCGGGCATCACCGTGCGCAAGCTCGCCGAGACACGGCGCGTGCTGGCCGCGTCGCCCGGGTATCTGGCGAAACACGGCGCGCCGGCGACGCCCGACGCGCTGGGCGATCACCGGCTGCTCGTCTACAACCTCGCGAACGATCCGTACGTGCTGCATTTCCGCCATGGTGCGAAGAAGCAGTCGGTCACGATCAAGAGCGTGCTCGATGCGAACGAAGGGCAGGTGATCCGCGCGGCGGCGCTCGTCGGGCTCGGCATCCTGATCCAGCCGCTTTACATCATTCACGACGATATCGTCGCCGGGAAGCTGGTGCCGGTGCTGACCGACTGGCAACTGCCCGCGCTCACCGTCAACATCGCGTACCAGAGCCGCCGACACCAGCCGGCGAAGATCCGCGTCTTCACCGAGTTCCTGATCGAGCGTTTCGAACGACTCGGACTCGCGCGCAAATGGAAGGAAGTCGGCCGCTGAGTACCCGCGGGCGCCGCGCCGTCGCGCATTTCTCCGTGTGACGGAGAACTGTTCTCCCGATCGTCGTCTTTTTCGCCGCTGTCGTGCGTTTTACATTGCGTCTCCCCGGGCCGGCGGTGTCCGGCTCGCGATTACACGATAACAATCGGTCTGGAGACGACATGAAATACGCATTGCGACGGGTGCCGTTGGCACTCCTGATCGCCGGAGCCGTGCACGTTCCGGCGTCGGCTGCCGAGAGCGGGCAGATCAGCTATCCGTTCGGCGTCAACACGGTGCTGAACGGTCTGCTGCCGCCGCCCGGCCACACGCAGTACTTCAACTATTCGCTTTACTACACGGCGAACCGCTTTGCCGGACCGGACGGCGGCGGCGCGGTGCCGGGATTTCACCTGAGCGTGGTCGCCGAAACGCCGCGGGTCGTCCATACCTGGGGCGCGACGCTCGGGCCGTTCTCGTTGTCGAGCAGCGCGATCGTGCCGATCGTGCGCCTGCATCTGTCGACGCCGGGCGGCACCGGCAACCGCACGTCGCTGGGCGACGTGATCCTCGAGCCGTTCATGATCGACTACGCGAATGCGTCGCAGACGTTCTTCGCCTTTTTCTCGCCGTCGTTTGCGGTGCCGACCGGCGCGTATGCGGTGAACCGGATCGCGAACCCGGGGCTGAACACCTATGCGTTCCTGCCGTATCTCAGCACGACGTGGTTTCCGGGCCGCGACTGGGAGATTTCGACGAGCACGCTGCTGGAGCTGAACTCGCCGAACCACGCGACGCGCTATCACTCGGGCGCGCTCGCCGTGCTCGACTACCTGATCGGCTATTCGCTCGACCGGCGCGTGCAGGTCGGCGTGCAGGGCACGTTCCTGAAGCAGTTCACGGACGATACGCAGGACGGCGTGAAGGTTGGCGCGGACGGCTTTCGCGGGCAAACGGTCGCGATCGGTCCGCAGTTGCGCGTCATGTGGGGGCCGGCGTCGGGCGTGGTCGTGAAGTACCAGCACGAGTTCGCGGTGCGCAACCGGCCGCAGGGCGACAAGCTGTGGGTGCAGTTCAGTTTCCCGCTGTAGACGCGCGGGGCGTGAACCCGGGCTGTCGAAACCCTGACGGATCAAGTTGATATATTGTATCATCTGACGTTTTCGTCGCCGGCCGGCCGGGTTGCCGGGCCGGCCGCGTGCGACGACACCAACGAAGATCGATACGACGTGACGAGAACCGGACATACCCCGGCGCGCGGGGAGCGGCGCCATGCCGCGCCGCGCCGGAACACGGGCGCCTGGCGCGCACGCGCGGCACGCAGTTGCACGACCTTGCTGGGCTGCGCGATGGCCACCACCGGCGCGCTGGCCGCCGAAGCCGCCGCCTCGGCGCAGGACGACCGGCACGCGCTGCCGGCGATCAACGTCACCGCATCGTCCGCGTCGGCCGACCCGCTGACGCAACCGCTCGAAACGGGCTCGCGGCTCGGGCTCGCGAGCCTCGACACGCCCGCGAGCGTCGAAACCGTCACGGCCGACACGATCGAGGCGCGCGGCGATCGCACGGTGCTCGACGCGGTCACGCGCACGGCCGGCTTTGCGAGCGCGATCGCGCCGGGCACCGGCGGCACCGCGCTGAGCGTGCGCGGCTTCAGCGGACAGGAGTCGGTGATGACGTTGCTCGACGGCGTGCGGCTGATGCCGGCGGCCGGCACGATCACGTTTCCGTTCGACACATGGTCGGTCGCGCGCATCGAGGTGCTGCGCGGCCCGGCATCGGTGCTGTACGGCGAAGGGGCGATCGGCGGGGTCGTGAACGTGGTGCCGAAGCGGCCGCAGCGCACGCGCGAGACGACGCTGCAGGTCGGCGTCGGTCCGGACGGCGCGAAGCGCTTCGCGTTCGATACGACGGGCGCGCTCGGCCCGCGGCTGTCGTACCGCTTTTACGCGAGCGATGCGCGCGCGAACGGTCTCGCCGAGCGGGCCGATACGCATACGACGGCGATCGGCGGCGCGCTGACATTCGACGTGAGCCCGCGGCTCACGCTGACGCTCGACTACGACTACGGGCGCCAGATGCCGGCGACGTACTATGGCGTGCCCGCGCCGAACGGCGTGCTCGATCCGTCGCTGCGCAAGCTGAACTACACGGTCGGCGACGCGACGATTTCCTACTACGACCAATGGACGCGCCTGTCGGCCAGCTACCGGCCCACGGCCGGCGTGACGATCGACAACCAGCTTTACTATCTGACGTCCAACCGCCACTGGCGCAACGCCGAATCGTACGTGCTCGACCCGGCGACCGCGCGCGTCACGCGCGGCGACTATCTCGACATCGGTCACCACCAGCGGCAGATCGGCGACCGGCTCAGCGCACGCTTCGACGGGATGCTGTTCGGCCGGGCGAACCGTTTCGTCGTCGGCACGGAATTCAGCCAGACCACGTTCAGCGGTACCAACAATTCGCCGTACGGCGGCGAAACGACGGTACCCGTGCACGGCTTCGATCCCGGCGTCTTCACGAGCCCCGACCCGACCGTGCCGCAGTTCAGCACGCGCGCGCGGCAGGCCGCGGTATTCGCGGAGAACCGGCTCGAGGTGCTGCCGCGGCTCGCGTGGGTGAGCGGCCTGCGCTACGACCACATCGCGTTCAGCCGCGAGCAGGCGGCGACCGGCGCGGGCTTCGACAAGCGGTTCGCGAACATCGGCTGGCGCACCGGTTTCGTGTTCGACATCGCGCCGATGTTCAGCGCGTATGCGCAGTACACGACGGGCGCGGAGGGCGTCGGCTCGCTCGTGACGCTGTCCGCGTCGCAGATGAACGACCGGCTTGCGACCGGCGCACAGTGGGAAGCCGGGCTCAAGCAGACGCTGCTCGACGGTCGCGCGTACTGGACGGTCGCGGTGTACGACATCACGAAGCGCAACCTGCTCAGCACCGACCCGTTCAATCCGGCGCTGCGCCAGCAGGTCGGCCGGCAGTCGTCGCGCGGCGTCGAGCTGACCGGCGGCGCGCGGCTGCCGCACGGCTGGACGATCGATGCGAACGTCGCGCTGCTGCGTGCGCGCTACGACGCATTCAACCAGACGGTCGGCGGCGCGACGGTGTCGCGGGCCGGCAACGTGCCGTCCGGCGTGCCGCAGCAGACCGCGAACCTGTGGGTCGGCTGGGCGTTCGCCGAGCGCTGGCAAGCGAACGCGGGCGTGCGTTACGTCGGCGCGACCTACGGCGACGACGCGAATCGCGTGCAGGTGCCGTCGTATACGGTGTTCGATGCGTCGCTGCGCTGGCAGCCGACGTCGCGCACCGAACTCGCGCTGTATCTGCGCAATCTCGCGAACCGCACGTACGCGGTGACGACGTCGAACGGCGGCGAGCAATGGCTGCTCGGCCCGTCGCGCTCGGCGGAGCTCGTCGCGACGATGCGCTTCTGAAGCGGCACGACATGCGCTCCGTGACCCACATGCTCGACATCGAACGCGTGCGCTGGTCGCCCGGCGGCGCGCCCGACGTCCTCGATGCGGTGACGCTGACGGTCGCCGACGGCGAGTTCGTCGGGCTGGTCGGCCCGAACGGCAGCGGCAAGACGAGCCTGCTGCGCTGCGTGTTCCGCTACGCGCGGCCCGACGCCGGCCGCGTCGCGCTCGACACGCAGGACGTGTGGCGCATGCGGCCGCGTGCGGTCGCGCAGCGCATCGCGGTGCTGCAGCAGGAAACGCCGGACGATTTCGGGCTGACGGTCGACGAACTGGTCGGCATGGGCCGCACGCCGCACAAGCGGCCGTTCGATGCGGAGTCGGCCGACGATCGCCGGATCGTCGACGCCGCGCTGCACGATGTCGGTCTCGTCGAGCGTCGCGCGCAACGTTTCGCGTCGCTGTCGGGCGGCGAGAAGCAGCGCGCGCTGCTGGCCCGCGCGCTCGCGCAGCAGCCCGAACTGCTGTTGCTCGACGAACCGACCAACCATCTCGACCTGCGTCATCAGCTCGAACTGCTCGCGCGCGTGCGCCGCCTCGGCATCGCGACGCTCGCGACGATTCATGACCTCAATCTCGCGGCCGCGTACTGCGACCGGCTCCATGTGCTCGCGCATGGCCGCGTCGTCGCGTCCGGCGCGCCGGACGACGTGCTGACCGAAGCGCTGCTGCGCGACGTGTTCGGCGTCGCCGCGCTCGTCGATCGCCACCCCGTCACGGGCCGGCCGCGCATCACGCCGCTTCATCCGGAATGACCGCCATGCTTGCTGCCTTGTCCTCCATCTCCCGCCGGCTGGTTGCCGCTGCCGTGCTCGGCTGCGCGGCCGGTCATGCGGGGGCCTATCCCGTGACCGTGCGCAGTTGCGATCGCGACGTGACGTTCGAGCGTGCGCCGACGCGCGCGGTGAGCAACGACGTGAACCTGACCGAGATGATGCTCGTGCTCGGCCTGAAGGATCGACTCGTCGGCTATACGGGCATCGGCGGCTGGAAGACGGGCACCGCGCGCGTGCGTGACGCGTTGCGGGGCGTGCCCGAACTGGCGAGCCAGTATCCGTCGCTGGAAGTGCTGGCCGCCGCGCGCGCCGACTTCTATCTCGCGGGCTGGAACTACGGAATGCACGTCGGCGGGCCGGTCACGCCCGCGACGCTCGCGCCGTTCGGCATTCGCACGTACGAACTGACCGAATCGTGTTCGCACGTGATGAAGCAGTCGGCCGCGTCGTTCGACGACGTGTTCCGCGACCTGAACAATCTCGGCCGTATCTTCGGCGTCGATGCGCGCGCCGCGCAGGTCGTCGCCGGAATGCGCGCGCGGCTTGCGGCGGTGTCGCGCGCGATCGGGCGCCCGGCGCCGCTGCGCGTGTTCGTGTACGACAGCGGCACCGACAAGCCGATGACGGCAGGCGGGCTCGCGATGCCGACCGCGCTGCTCACGGCGGCGGGCGCGCGCAACGTGATGGACGACCTGCCGCGCAGCTGGACGCAGGTGAGTTGGGAAAGCGTGGTCGCGCGCGATCCGCAGGTGATCGTGATCGTCGACTATTCGGCGGTCACGGCCGCGCAGAAGCAGCAGTTCCTGTCGAGCCAGCCGGCGCTCGCGCGCGTGGCCGCGATTCGCGACCGGCGCTTCGTTGTGATTCCGTACGATGCGGCGACGCCGGGCCCCGAGAACGTCGCGGCCGTCGAGACGCTCGCCCGCGCGCTGTATCCGGCCGCATTCGCCGGCGCGGCACGATGAGCGTGCGCGGGCAGGTGGCGCGGCCCCGCATGCGCGTGGTGCTGCCGATGCTGGCCGTGCTGTTGGTCGTGTCGATCGTCGTGTCGGCCGCGTTCGGTCCGGCGCCGATTGCGATGCCGGATGCCGTACGAATCGTCGCCGCGCACGCCGCGTCGGCGTTCGGTGGTGCCGACGCGTTCGCGGCGGTATCGGGCGACGACAGCATCGTATGGCTGATCCGGATGCCGCGTGCGCTGCTGGCGGCGCTCGTCGGCGCGACGCTGGCGACGGTCGGCGTCGCGTTGCAGGCGGCGACCGCGAACCGCCTGGCCGATCCGCACCTGCTCGGCGTGAGCGCGGGCGCGATGCTCGGCGCGATCGCGGTCACGGTGGTGGCCGGCGCGGCGTTCGGCCCGTTCACGCTGTCGGTCGCCGCGTTCGCGGGTGCGCTCGCGGCGACCGGCTGCGTGGTCGCGCTCGCTTACCGCGGCGGCCGGCTCGAATCGGACCGGCTGCTGCTCGCGGGCGTGTCGGTGTCGTTCATGATGGCCGCGTTCGGCAATCTGCTGCTGTATCTCGGCGACCAGCGCGCCGCGTCGTCGGTGCTGTTCTGGATGCTCGGCGGCGTCGGGCTCGCGCGCTGGGATCTGCTGCCGGTGCCGGCCGTGTGCGCGGTGCTCGCCGGCGGCGCGCTCTATGCGCGTCGACGCGAACTGAATGCGCTGATGTCGGGCGATGTCGCCGCCGCGTCGCTCGGCGTGCCGAGCGCGCGGATGCGGCGCGAGGTGTTCGTCGTCGCGTCGTTCGCGACGGGCGCGATGGTCGCGGTGAGCGGCGCGATCGGCTTCGTCGGGCTCGTGACGCCGCATCTGTGCCGTCGCGTCGTCGGGGCCGAGCACGGCCGGCTGCTGCCGGTCGCCGCGCTGGCCGGCGCGATCCTGCTCGTGTGGGCCGATGTCGCCGCGCGCACGCTCGCGGCGCCGGAGGATCTGCCGATCGGCATCGTGACCGCACTGTTCGGCAGCCTGTTCTTCGTCGCGCTGTTGCGCCGGCGCTGAGCGAAGGGGCGGGCAGGCAGCGGCGGGTGGACACCCGCCGCCTGTTTCATCGCAGCGGGACGACCGTGCCCGTGCCGCTGCGGCGGCGCGCATCGACATGCGTGCTTTCCACGTGCTGCGCGACGTCGAAGAGACTGTCCGGCAGCGCACGCGCGGGGAGCGTGATCACGAAGCGCGCGCCGCCGAGCGGCGAATCCTCGAGCCGCACGTCGCCGCCGTGTACCTGCGCGACGCGCCGTACGATCGCGAGCCCGAGCCCGAAGCCGCCGGTCTGCCGGTCGCGGCTCGAGTCCAGCCGCTGGAACGGCTCGAACACGCGGGCGCGTTCGGCGGCCGGAATGCCGGGGCCGTCGTCGTCGACGCTCAGCACGAGGGCGCCGGACCGGTCGCGGGTGGCGGCCAGCAATACCTTGCGCGACGCATAGCGGGCGCCGTTGCGGATCAGGTTCAGCAGGGCGCGGGCGACGAGCTTCGGGTCGCAGACGTGGGTCGCGGGTGCGTCGAGCGTCGACACGTCGAGCGCGATGCCGCGATCGGCGATGTCGTCCGCGACGTTGCCGGCGACGCTGTCGATCAGCGCGTCGACGACGACTTCCATCGGCGCGAGTTCGCTCGCCCCCTGTTCGAGCCGGCCGATCGTCAGCAACTCGGTGACGAGCTCGTCGAGTTCGCGCACGTCGCGCCGCAGCGCGTCGCGACGCTCGCGCATCCGGCCCGTTTCGTCGGGATCGGCGAGCAGCGCGAGGCCGAATTCGAGCCGGGCGAGCGGCGTTTTCAGTTCATGCGAGATGCCGTGCATCATTTCACGCTGCTGCTTGATCGATGCCTCGATGCGCGCGGCCATGTCGTTGAACTGCTGCGACAGCTCGTAGATGTTCGATTTTCCCGACAGCTTCACGCGCGTCGACAGCGTACCGGCGCCGAATGCGCGCGCGGCGTCCTGCAGCCGGCGAATGTCGCGCCAGTGATAGTGAATCCACAGCACCACCGCGAACAGCGTCGCGAGCGCGAGCAGCATGTACGCATAGATGCGGATGTCGAGGTCCGGCGCCTCGATCGGGCGCGCATGCAGCACCGAGCCGTCCGCGAGCGGCATGTAGTAATCCTTGCCGTTGTAGCTGATCGCGATTTTGCCGGCATCGAGATCGCGCAGCGGCGCGCCGCTCAGCTGCGCACGCGCGTCGGCCATCGACATGAAGCCGAATCCTTCGCGGCCGTGCAGCGCCAATTCGCGCAAGGCGAGCTCGCGCTGCGCGCCCGGATGGCGTTCGAGGTAATCGTTCAGCACGAACGAGTAGGTCGTCAGCGAGTCGCGCTGCGCCTGCGCGCCGCGCTCGTAGAAGATCCGGTCGAACGACAACTGGATGAAGATGATCGACGCGCCGACGAACAGGATCACGACGAGGTACAACCGGAGCAACGGGCGCAGCATTTATTCGTCCCACGCAGAAGGGCTGAACAGGTAGCCGCGACCCCAGATCGTCTTGATCTTGTGCGGCTCCGACGACGCATCCTCGAAGCGGCGGCGCAGCTTCGAGATGCCGGAATCGACCGAGCGGTCGAGCCCGTCGAATTCGATCCCGCGCAACTGCTTCAGGATGTCGTCGCGGCTCAGCACGGTGCCGGCCGCGCGCGCGAGGATCAGCAGCAGGTTGAATTCGGCGGTCTTCAACTCGACCGGCTCGCCGCGCCACGTGACGGTGCGGTTCGGCGGCGAGATCGTGAGTTCACCGAATACCAGTGCGTCGGGCGCGACCGCGGGCGTGTCCGCCGCAGCCGGCTGCGCGCGACGCAACAGCGCGCGGGCGCGGGCGACCAGCACGCGCGGCTCGATCGGCTTCGTCACGTAGTCGTCGGCGCCCGTCTCGAGCCCGGCGACCTGGTCGTACACGTCCGCACGCGCGGTCAGGATCAGCACGGGGACGTTGGTGAACGCGCGGATGCGGCGGCAGACTTCCATGCCGTCGAGATTCGGCAGCATCAGGTCGAGTATCACGAGGGCCGGCTGATGCTCGCGCACCGCGGCGACGGCGAGGTCGCCGCGCCGCACGACCGTCACCGCGAATTCATAGCCGTCGAGGTATTCGCGGACGAGCTGCGCGAGGCGATCGTCGTCCTCGATCAGCAGCACACGGTATTTGAGCGGAACTTCGTTCATGGTCTCCTCAGGATGCACGCGCCAGCTCACACGCAGGCCGATGCGCGGCGCGGCACGCGAATTTTATCCGGCGGACCGGCGGCCGGGGCAGCAGGGCGACAATCTCGAACAATCGAACACAATTGAGCACAGATTCGCCGCACATTCAGGACAGTCTCGGCGCGGGGCGGCACCTAGACTGCGGGCTTCGTCACTCTTATCTCAATATTGTGCGCCCATTACTTCGCCGCTACCGCTATTGCATGCCGCTCGCCGGCCTGACCCTCGCCGCCGCCGCTCACGCGGAAAACCAGTATTCGTTGTCGCTCGGCGGCGGGTTCGCACCGCGCTACCCGGGCAGCAACCAGTATCGCGGCGTCGTTGCGCCGTCGTTTTCCGCCACGTTCGGCAACGGCTTCTTCATCGACAGCACGGAGGGTGCCGGTTATCGGCTGAACCTGCCGCACGGGGCGTTCGTGTCGGCGGCGGTGAGCTACGACGCGGGCCGCGCGGACGAGAACCGCTTCGACCTGCCGGGCTCCGACTACCTGAAGGGGATGGGCCGGATTCCGGGCTCGGTGCTCGTCGGCGTGCGTGCCGGGGTGACGCTTTTCGATGCGGCGGAGCTGAGCGTCACGATCGATACGCCCGTCACGCACACGTCGCGCGGTGTGTCGGGGCACGTGGATCTCGCGGTACCGGTGCTCAAGACGTCGCAGCACGAGATCGTCGTGACGGGCACCGTGCACGCGGGCTCGGGACGCTACATGCAGACTTTCTACGGCGTGACCGACGCACAGTCGATGACGAGCCGGTTCCGGCCGTATTCGGTGAGCGGCGGAATCGACAGCGCCGCGATGGCGGTCGCGTGGACCTGGTCGCTGTCGCGGCACTGGTCGGTGCTCGCGACCGGCGGCGTGACGCGGCTGCTCGGTCGCGCGGGCGACAGCCCGATCGTCCAGTCGCGCAACAACTATTACGGCATCGCGGGCGTGACGTACAAGTTCTGAGCGGATGGCCCGGTGTGCGCAGCGCGCGCACACGAACCCTCGGCGTCGCGCCGTCGCCGCGAACCGCGTGCGGTAACATGCGGGCGGGTTCGGCGTCAGGCCGGGCCTGCGACGCAGGTGCGCCGAGGCGGCTCGGCCGGGTCGCGAAAGACCGCCATTCGCCGGCCGGCTTCGTCAGGAAACGGCCGGCGGCGTGCGGAATCGATCACGCATGCGACGCCCGGTCGCGCACGAATGCCGCACAGGGACCGCCGGGCCGCGACAGGGAGAAACCGATGAAGAAAACGATCGCGATGCTCGTTGCACTCGTTGCGAGCGCAACCTTTTCAGGATGTGCGGACATGGACACGAAACACCCCAACGCCACCGCCGGCGGCGCGGCCAGGGCCCCTTTGCAGCCGGGCGCCGCGCAGGTATGCAAGGCGGATGCCGCGCCCGACGATGCGCTGGTCGGCAAGACCGAAGCCGATGCGACCGCGCTGCTCGACGGCTGCCTGTGGCGCGTGCTCGAGCGCGACGGCAAGTCGTTGCCGGGCACGATGGATTACCGGGAGGAGCGTCGCAATCTCGGCATTCGCGACGGGAAAGTGATCTGGGTGCGGCGAGGGTGACGGATTCAGCCGCCGACGAAAATCGGTTGCGGCCGATGTCGCTTTTGCGAGTGCGGCTATCGCCGGCATGCACGTCGCGCGCGACCGATCGGTCGGCCGCACGCGTCGCGATTCATCGCCGCGGGTAGCGGCATGGGTGTCCGCGGCGGTCAGGCGCCTCGATACCGTCGTCGACCGGGGCTCGCACGACGCGTGACGCGCCGCGCTGACCGGCGCGTCATGTCACGCCGCGACCGTTCCGGATTGCGGCACCGATGCCGTGGTGTCGACCGTCATCGCCGGCGTGACGAGCATCACGCCACGTGCGAGCGGGTCGCTGACCGATGCCGCCAATACCGCTTGCCCTTCCTCTGTCGCGTGATCGGCGGCGACGGCCAGTGCAGCGAGCGCGAGCGCCGCGCCGCCCGCCCCGTTGGCGAGCCCGAGGTGGCGGCTGCGCTCGGCGGCATCATCGCCCCAGATCTGCTCGCTGACCGTCACGACTTCGGTGCGGCGACTGCTGCGTTGATCGGCGTCGGTGACGAATCCGGGTGCCGACAGGTCGGGACGTAACGTCGACAAGCGCGTACGCGTCGCCGCCAGCAACTGTTCGAGTGTCGTCGCTTCGGCCTTGCCGTGATCGGCGGAAATCGCGCGGCGCGCGGCCGCGAGCCGGTGGATCGACGGGACGGACATCGCATGCGGTGTGTCGGGATGGCCGAGCAGCAATGCACATGCGCCTTCACCGGGCATCATGCCGTTCGGTCTATCGCGACCGTAGAGCCGGCCTGCGCGATCCAGCGCGTCGACTGCGTCCTGACTGGCGGTGGAATCGAACGCGAGGACGACGTGCAGTTCGCCGGACGGTTGCAGGTGCAACGCCTGGATCAGTTCGTCGACGACCGCCCATGCTTGTACGGGATCGGCGACCGTGCGCAATTGCGCACGGACGATACCCGGTGCGACGGCTTCCCGCGCCGCGTGCGCATCGAGCCATGCGGCGAGCGTGGCGGCGACGGGTCGCCAGCGCTCCGGCATCAGCAGATGGAGCCTGAGCGGCGGCGCGTCGGCGGCCGCGCCGGACAACACGGCATGACGCTCGCGCAATTCGTCGAGTGCATCGGCGGCCAGCAGCAGCCCGCGCCAATGCTCGTCCTGCAGCGTTTCCCGCGCGTCGGTTGCAAGCAGGCTGGTATCGAGCCGGTCGAGCGACACCGAGTCGACCGTGCTTGCGAATACGCCGGTTCCGTCCGGGCGTTGCAGTTCGGGATGAAGCGCGACGGAACGCTCTTCCCGGGCCGCCGCATCGATGTCTGCGGTCGTCGCCCCCGTCGGCAGCCTCACGCTGCTGTCGAGCAGCAGGGCCGACCACGTGTGCGACGTCGGATCTTGCGTGGCAGCGGCGCCCGTCGATGCGGACGAACTCGGCGGTGCGACGGCCGCGAGCGCCGGATGCGGGCCGAGCGCCCGGCGCAGCCATGCCGCGCAGACGGCGAGGGCCGCCGGCAGCACGAGCCCGCACAGCAGCAACTCCCTGGCGGTGGGGGCATGCCGGGTCGTTTTCCACCAGACGAACACGGCGATCCACACCGCGACGAACAGCGCGGCGACGAATGCCGTCTTGCGCAATCGCGTGATCATTTCCGTCGATTCCCCCGTGACTTGCGGCGTCGTGTATCAGTTGCCGTCGCTGCCCGCCGTCCGGCTCGCGACCAGTACGGCGCCGCAGGCCGTCTTGTAGCCGTCGCGCGCGACGCCTTCGCCCTGCACGATCATTGTGTCGTCGCCGTCGACGATGTAATTCGGGCCATGGATCGGACACGTCACCGTGTCGTTGCGGCGCGCGATGCCGCGGCCGTCGACCGACGACAGCGTGGACGCGCTTGTCACCGTGCCGCCATGGCTGTGCTTGTCCCCGAGGACGATGAAGGGTTGGGTCATCCGGATAGGCCTCCTGGCTGGAATCATCGACGATGCAGCGCCGCTTTGCCGCCCGGTGCGGGAGGGCGCGCGCGTGTCATCGGCAACGTTTTTCGAATCGATTCCGGCTGAATCGGGTATTTATTACCTTTCGGCAATAGTTGCCTGTTTCGATTGAGCCGTAATGTAGCTTTCGAGCCGAAGGCCGTCATTATCGTGCGTGATGGCCGCACGTCAAGGTCGGCATTTTTAAATCCGGGTCTGTTTGCTTATGGCGAAGCCCCGCGACGTAATCTAAAATAGTAAGCTTCAATAGGGGTCGCATCACCTGATCCGATTGGCGTGCGTACAGCCAGACAGCGGGTGGTGTTGCGGGGGAGCCCGCGCATTTCCCGCCGGATCGGCATGTCGATCGCGCGATGCCGGCAGTCGTGCATCATCCCGTGTTCGTCGCAGCAATATCTATTTAAAAACGTCAAATCCTGAGAGAGCGGGATCGCATGAGCGTCATCACGGAATTTGCGTCTCTTTTTGGCGCATTCAATCGCCTGTATTCGCTGGACGGATCGGGCGCGCTTGCGGCATTTCAAATCGAGCGCTGGACCGGCCGCGAATCGCTCTCCGATCTCTTTGAATGGAACGTCGATGCGCTGTCGACGGATCCTGCACTGGATCTCGACGCGATGCTCGGGCAGCGTGTCGCGATTCGCACCACGCTCGCGAACGGCACGACGACGCTGCGCAGCGGTCTCGTCGCCGAGGCCGAGTGCAGGGGCTACGACGCAGGCCTCGCTCGCTACCATCTCCGGATCGTGCCGTGGCTCGCCGCACTCGCGCATGCGCGCGACGAGCGAACCTTTGTGAACCAGACGCTTGCCGACGTGCTCGACACGGTGTTCGCGCCGTACGCCGGGATCGCGCGGTGGCGCCTCACGCCGGATGCTGGCCGGCGGCTCGATGCGCTGGGCCCTACTGCGTATCGCGTGCAGTACCGAACCCATACGCACTACGAATTCGTGCAGCATCTGCTGGCCGAGGCTGGCCTCGGGTTCTGCTTCGTCGAAGACGAGGACGCGCCTGCCGGGCATACGATGCTGGTCTTCGACGACAGCGCGCAGCTGGCCGAGGACGATACGTCCGCGCGACGCGGCGGGGTGCCGCGCCGCTCGAGCGGGACGGCGACCGGCGCCGACGACGTGATCCTCGGGATCGGGCAGTCGCTGTCGCTGACGGCCGATCGCATCACACTGATCAGCAGCGATTATCGCGTGAACCGGGCGACTACCGCGAGTACGACGCTCGGCCGACCGGCGGGCGCGCGCGAACTCTACGACGACGTCGGGCCGGAGGCGTTCGACAGCTTGCGCGAAGCGGAAGATACGGTAAGGCGCCAGGCCGATGCGATCGTGTCGCGCGCCAGTTTCTGGACCGGCTACGGCACGCTGCGCACGGCGCGCGCAGGACGCGCGCTGAAACTCGTCGATGCCGGCTGGCAGCCCGTGCGCGGCGCCGCGGCGCCCGAGGATTTTCTGCTGACGCGCGTCGAGCACGTCGGGATCAACAATCTGCCGGCGACCGTGATGGAGGCCATCGAACGGCGACTCGGGCCGTTGCCGGCGGCGGCGCTCGATCCGCGCGTGGTTCGGCAAGCGCAGGCCGGCGGTTATGCAAACCGGTTCGATGCGGTGCCGCGAACGCAGGTCTGGCGGCCCACGCTGGCCGACGGAACCGGGCAGCGACTCAATCCGGTTCCGACGGCGCTGGGTGCGCAGACGGCGATCGTCGTCGGGCCGGCCGGCGACGCGCGGCCCGGTTCGACGGGGCCCGTGCACGCCGATGCGCAGGGACGGTTGCGCGTTCGCTTCCACTGGCAGGCGCAAGACGATGCGGGTACGTATCCGACGCGCGCCATACAACGGCTCGCGAGCGACGGGCACGGCCTTCAGCAGCTGCCGCGCATCGGTCATGAAGTCCTCGTGCAGTTTCACCATGGGCTGATCCACCGGCCGATCGTGCTCGGCGGCCTGTTCAATGGCCGCGGCGAAGGCGGCGAGTCGCCTTCGCCGGGCGGGGCGGCCGGCAAGCCGCTCGACGCGTCGATCTACACGCAGGCGGGCGATCATGCGCCGAGCGCGCAGGGCAATCTGGCAAGCGGGCTGAGCCCCGCGTGGCATGGCGCCGGCGGCGGCACCGATCGTCACAATCACGCCGGCGCGCTGTCGGGCTTCAAGAGCCAGGGTTTCGACGGGCATGGCCACAACCAGCTCGTCGCCGATGATTCGGACGGCATGGGACGCCTGCAGATGGCGACCACGCACGCGGCCACGCAACTGAACCTCGGTCATCTGCGCCATCAGGCGGACAACTATCTCGGCAGTTTTCGTGGCCAGGGCGTCGAATTGCGCTCGGATGCGTACGGTGCAATGCGTGCGACGCGCGGCCTGCTGGTGTCGAGCTACGCGCCTGCCGGCGCCGCCCAGCCGGCGGGCGATGCGTCCGCGCTGCAGGCGCTGCTCGCGCGGCACACCGCATTGGTTCGGCGATTCGACCAGACGGCCGATACGCACGGGACGCTGCCGTTCGCCTCACAGCGCGGCGTGGAGCAGGCGGGCCAGTCGTCGTTGAACGGCAGCGCCGCGCCGCTGGATGCGCTTGCGCAGAGCTTCGCGACGACGGTCGGCGCGAACGGCTACACGCAGGCGTCGGCCGACGCCGCCCAGCGGTCGACCGGCAACGCACTGCCGCACACGGGCGACCCCGTGCTCGGCATCGAGGCACGGGGCGGGCACGGGCTGGTTGCCGGCCAGGCCCTGCAATGGGCGGCCGGCGAAACGCTGTCGCTCGGCAGCGGTGGCGACTTCAATCTCGCCGCTGCGCAGCAGCTGCGCATTCACAGCGGGCAAGGCATCGGCTGGCTGGCCGGCGCGAGCCATGCGGAGCGTGTCGGCATCGGCATGATCGCCGGCAAGGACGGACTGACGCTGCAGGCGCAGCGCGATGTGCTGGGCCTGCACGCGCGCGACGATCTGACGCTCGCGTCCGCGAGCGCGGACGTCGAGATCGCCGCGAAGAAGACCGTGCATCTCGCGGTGAGCGGAGGGGCGCACGTGACGATCGAAGGTGGCGACGTCACGTTCGGTTGCCCGGGCAAATTCGTCGTATATGCCGCGCAGCATGCATTCGTGGGGCCCGCTCAACTGAATACGCCGTTGCCGCAGTTTCCCGAAAAGGTCTGTGTCGAATGCCTGCTGCACGCGATGCAGTCGGGCAGCGCACTCGCGGGCAAGGCGATCTGAGCATGACGATCGAAACGACCGACTGGATCGACCGCTATCCCGACGACACGCCGGACCGGCTGAATGCGCTCTTCGAGCGCGTGCCGGCCGACGGCCGTTGGCACCTGCTGCTCGACATGAGTTTCGCGCCGGCGTTGCGTGACCGGATGCCCGCGGTCGAGCGCAACGATGCCGTCGTGTTGTACGAAGGGGTGTACGACGGCGACGACTTGCTGGCGATTTCGCCGTGCCTCGTACCGCTGCCGGCGGACGCGGCGGCGCGCCGGGCGATGCTGGAGACCGTGCTGCGCGAGACGTCCGGACGACCGATGGTGAGCCTGCTGCATGGCGCGCGCGATACGGCCGCGCTCGCCGCGCATCTGCGCGGACAGATGGAGGCGAGTGCGGCATCCGACGGCGAGGCATTTCTGGTGCGTCTCGCCGATACGCGTTGCCTGCCCGCGTGGCTCGCGGCGCTGACGCCCGCACAGCGCCGCCGCTTCACGAATGGCATCGACGCGTGGCATGTGTTCGATCGCACCGGCGCGCTCGTCCCGCTCGATTTCGACACCGTGGGCGAGGCGGCCGGCGGTGAAGCGGACGCCGGGCGCAGCGGCGAGCCCTACGTGCTCGACGACGAACAGATCGAATGGCTTCGACAGGCTGCGAAGATCGACACGCTGATTTTTCATGTTCGCCAGCGTCCGGAGAGTTTCGGCCGTCTGGTGGCCACGCCGTCGCAAGCCCATGCGTGTGTGAGTGCGGCGTGGGCGCGGCACGACGGTCCCCCTGAGGCGGCGTCGCGAGCCGCGCTCGATGCGCTCGTGGCGGCCGGGTATCTGGTGACGGAGCTCGCGCCGGCGACGTCGTCCGCATAGAACGACACGGGTTTGCGTGCATGCGACAGCGCACGTGGTTGATAGCGATCCACGCCGCACGGCGTCGGACAAGAGGATGAAAAGATGAGTTTGAATGCCGGTTCCACGACGTTTGCCGCTCGGCTGCTGATGTTCATGGCCATCCTGCTCGGGACGGCCGGATGCTCGCGTGCGACCGACGTGTCGCCTGCCGCATCGACTGCGGCCGGGGCGTCGGGCGGCGCGTCGGGCGGCGCAGGTGCGGCGGCCGCATCCGGCACGATGGGGCTGAAGCTGAATGCCCTCAACTACACCGACGTTCCGATCGGCGCGTTCTACGTCGACGGCACCTGGGGCGGGACGGTGCCGGCGCGCATCGGCAGCGGCGGCGGCGCGATCATCTGCTGCGTCGCGTTGCCGAAACAATGGCATCCGGGACTGACCGTCAACCTGCAGTGGCGGGACGACAACCTGTACAGGAAGGATCCGAAGGCGCTTGCGAGCCGGGTCGTACCGGTTGAGCGCTACGACACATTCTCGGACGGCTTCCTGTGGGTCCTGTTCTTTCCGCACGATCGAATCAAGGTCTATGCGTCTCAGTGGATGCCCGGCTACCGGGGCTTCCCCGAAAATCTCCAGGCGCCCGATGAAGCGTGCCCGGGGAACTTCACGTTGCGCAACAGCGACCCGCAGTGCCCGAATCCCGACAAGAGGATCATGCAATGAGTTTCCGCTTCGCGAGTGCCGACCGGCCTGACGTCGGCGTCGTCACCCGGGAGGAGCAGGACGCGATCATGCGTCGGCTGCACGACGACGACGGGATGAGTTGCTGCAAGACGCTGCATGTCGGCATCTTCTTCGACGGCACGCGCAACAACGCCGATCGCGATCGCACGGGCGGCAAGCACAGCAACGTCGCGCGGCTGTTCGACGTGTTTCCGCGCGACAAGTATCACAGTGCCATTTACGTGGCCGGCGTCGGCACGCCGTTCGTCGACGAGATCGGCGACCAGGGCGTCGGACTGCAGGCCGCGGCCGGCGCGGCGACGGGATGGGCCGGCGAGGGGCGCATCAACTGGGCGCTGCTGCAGATCCACAACGTCGTGCATGCGCACGCGTTCGGCAATTCGCTGTCCGCGGCGCTCGGCAAGAGCGACAAGGAGCTCGCGAAGGCCGTCAGCGTCGACCTGAATTTCAAGGGCATCGATCTCGGCGGCACTCCGCCCAAGCCGGGCAGTCTCGGCGACATCAACGCGCGCGGCAGTTCGAGCGTCGGTGCGCTCAAGCTGATGGCCGCCGAGCAGAACGGGATCGAACTGACCTGGGATCGCGACACGATCTGGGCGCAGCTCAAGGGCGAAGTCGATACGGCGAACTGGACCGCGACGATGCGCGCATGGGACGAGAAACGCCGCGTCGCATTGCGGGCCCGGTGCGCGCAGCTGAAGGCGCGCGTCGGCGATCTGCTGGTGAAGGGCAAGCCGAAACTGCAGCGCATTCGGCTGTACGTGTTCGGTTTTTCGCGCGGGGCGGCCGAGGCCCGCACGTTCTCGAACTGGCTGGCCGATGCGCTGGACCCCGATTTCAGCCTGTGCGGCGTGCCCGTGTCTTACGACTTTCTCGGCATCTTCGATACGGTCGCGTCGGTCGGCATCGCGCAAAGCACGGCCGCGACGCTGTTCGACGGGCACGGCGGCTGGGGGCGCAAGGAATTGATGGGCGTGCCGCGCTACGTGCGCCGCTGCGTCCATATGGTCGCCGCCCACGAGCCGCGCGGATCGTTCCCGCTCGACCTGATCGATGCGTCGCGGGACGGGCATGAGGAAATCGTCTATCCGGGCGTGCATTCGGATGTCGGCGGCGGTTACGGGCCAGGCGAGCAGGGGCGCGGCACCGGCGACGCGGACAAGCTGTCGCAGGTGCCGCTGCTCGACATGTATCGCGAAGCGCGCAAGGCCGGTGTTCCACTCGATATCAAGGGGCCCGGTGTCGCTGCCGAAGCCGCGGCGGCATTCGCGATTTCTCCCGCGCTCAAGCGCGCCTTTTCCGCCTATGTGAGCACGAGCGCCGACTATTACTACGCGAAGGAGCACGGCACGCCGGGCCTGATGCGCGCGCACTACGGGCTTTACCTGCGCTGGCGCAAGATGCGGCTCGACAATTTGCGTTCGCAACCGTCGTTTCTCGCCGCCAAGGCTGCCTATCCGCAGGATGCCGTCGATCTCGACAGCGCGAACGAGGAACTGCGGCTCGAATGGCGCGACCTGCTCGAATGCGAGAAAGAAGGCGGACCGACCGTGAGCCGGTACGCGGGCAACACGGTCAGCCGGAAGATCACCCAGAACCCGAAGGCGGCGGCCGTCATTTCGCCGGCCGTCCTGCCGATCGCCGCGGGCCTGCAGTCCGCGATTCCGTTCGTGGGCCCGCTCGTGCGCGCGAGCGCCAAGCGCGCCGAGGATTTCTTCCAGCTGCAGCTCGAAGAGAAATGGAAGCAGTGGCTCGAGGTGCGCGGCGACTGGAACATGGGGCCGCCGGAAGCGCCGATCAGCGCGCTGTACGACAACTTCATGCATGACTCGCGCGCATGGTTCAAGCCGCTGGGCGACGACGACGACGTGTGGAACCACAACCAGATCAAAGCGCTGAAAACGCGCCAGGCCGAGTTCGAGCGCAAGCACGCCGAGTGGAAGAAGCGCCAGCAACTTGGCGTGCCGGGACCGTCGCAGATCATGCAGATGATGGGGGCGGGTGCGCTCGGGCTCGGGCCGGCCGCCAACGTCGCGCCGGAGCCCGAACCGCGTTCGCCGCTGACCGCGCAGCAGGCCGGCATCCTGAAACGTTACGACGCCGCGCAGCAGGCTGCACAGAAAGCCCGCGCGGCCCGGGATGCCACCGCGCCGACCGACAGCGCCGTGCTGACCGACCCGAAAGTCATCGGTGGTCTCGCGCTGCAGGATTCAGGGCGCGAGTTTTCGTTCGTCTGGGGCTACCTGCGCTGGCGCACCGTCTACGTGAACGGCGTGCGCTGGGACGCGCCCCATGTGCCGAGCGTGCAGGAAGACATGGAGGCGATGCGTCAGCAGATGCAGCGCAACGTCGACATGAGCAAGCTGTTCCGATGAACCGATTGGACACGAACCAGCCGGCGCGACACGCATTCGCGCGCGATTGCCGAGAAACGACATGGATCTAGTTGCCGCATTAACGGGGTACGGGCAAGCGACCCGTCATATCCAGATCGATACCGCGATGCCGGACGCATTCGTCGTAGAGCGCTTTCACGGTCGTGAAGGGATCAGCGAATCGTTCCGGTTCGAGATCGACGTGCTGTCGAGCGAGCCGTTTCTCGATCTCGCGCCGCTGATCGGCAGCGCCGTGCGGCTGCGTCTCGCGACGGCGGCGGGCGAACGATGCTGGAACGGCTACGTCACGCATGCCGCTTATGCGGAGAGCGACGGCGAGTTCACGCGCTATCGGCTCACGATGGAATCGTGGCTCGCGCTGCTGAAGCTGCGCCGCAATTGCCTCTATTTCGTCGACCTCGATGCCGCGGGGATCTGCGAGCGTGTGTTCGGCGACTATCCGGAAGCGCACTGGCGCTATGAACTCGTCGAGCCGCTGCGATCGTTTCGCTTGCGCGGCCAGTATCGCGAAACCGATCTCGATTTCGTGTCGCGGCAGTTGTCCGAGGCCGGGTTGTCGTTTCGCATCGAGCACGGACAGGACGCGGGGAAGGCGCCGTCGGGCGACCATACCGTCGTTGTGTTCGACCGCCATGCGCGGCTGCCCGACGGCAGCGCCATCGCATTCAATGCGCAGGACGTCGGCGACCCGGACGGCGTGATGACGCAATTCTCCGATCGGCGTCAGCTGGTGCCGGATCGCGTGGTGGCGACGAGCTGGAAAGCCAGCGAACTTCATGCGCTTGCCGGCCATGCGCAACAGCCCGCCGATGCCGACGCGCCGTTGCTGCCGGTGCGGGAGATCTACGACGGCCAGCGCGCAGGCCGCTTCGACACGAGCGGCGATGCGCAGCGTTACGCCGAACAGCGTCTCGACGCGCTGCAGCTCGCGAAACGGGTCTACCGTGGCGGCGGGTCGTCGCGCACGCTCGAGACCGGCAAGGTCCATACGCTGAACGACTATCTGGGCGGCACCGTGCGATTCGTACCGCTGTCGATCGAGCACGAAGCCGTCAACAACCTCGGCGCGCAGATCGGCCAGCTGTTCGGACGCGGCGAGCTCGACAAGGGGCTGTATCGCAACCGCTTCGTCGCGGTGCCGGAGGGCACGCCGATCGTGCCGCCGTTCCGCGACCGGCCGACGGTGTACGGGGTGCAGACTGCGATCGTCGTCGGCGAGCCGGGTGGGCGCGTCAGCAGCACGCGCGATCACCAGGTCCGCATCCAGTTTCCGTGGATGCGCGGTGTCGCGCCGCTGCCGGGCGGGTTGACGGATACGGCAAGCCGGTCCAATCCGACCGGCCACGCGCCGGGCGATCACCGTTCGGGCATTCTGGTTCGCGTCGCCGAACAGGCGGCCGGGCCGAATTTCGGTCATGCGTTTGTACCGCGCGTGGGGGCGGAAGTGGTGGTCGGCTTCGAGTCGGGCAACATCGATGCGCCGGTCGTGCTCGGCCAGGTGTACGGCGGGCGTGTGCGTCCGCCGTTCTCCGCGGGCGAAGGCAGCGACGCGAATCATTCGGGAACACTGACGGGCCTGCAGACGCAAACCCTCGATGGGCAACCCGGCAGTCGCTGGGTGATGGACGACGCGGCCGGACAACTGCGTCACGAGCTGAGCAATTCGACTGCCGACACGCGCCTCGCGCAGGGCTATCTGATCGACCAGCAGGGGACGATGCGCGGCGCCTATCGCGGTGAAGGCTTCGAACTGGCGACGCAGGGATGGGGTGTCGTGCGGGCCGGCGCGGGCGTGCTGATGTCGAGTACCGCGCGCCGGCTCGGCGCGTCGACGCAGATGGATGTCGCCGAGCGCGTGGAGCAATTGAAGGACGCGGCGAAAACGGCGCAGGAACTCGACACGGCGGCGACCGGTGCGGAGGCGGCCGGCCTGAGCGCGAACAAGGCGCAGACTGATTTCCTCAAGGCGATCGATCCTGCGCAGGACGGCAAGTACGCGGGCAGCGTGGGTGGTCAGAGCGCGACCAAGCCGACCGGGACGCAGCGCGACGGCGGCGATCCCGTCGAGCGATTTGCGACGCCCGTGGTGCTGATGGAGTCGCCGGAGAACATCGTGGTGACGACGCCGGAGAGTGCGGTGTCGTATGCGGCGCAGCACGTTCATCTGACGTCGCAAGGCGATGCGCATGTGGGCGCCGGTGCCACCGTGGCCGCGGCGACGGGCGATGCGATGAGCTTGTACAGCGTGGCGGGCGGGCTCAAGGCAATCGCGGGCGAAGGGCCGGTGAGCGTCGAGGCGCATGCGTCGACGATGGAGATTCTCGCGGACCAGACCGTGCGCGTGACGTCGACCGACGAGCGCGTCGACGTGCTCGCGCAGGACGCGATCGTGCTGCAGCAGGGGCCGAACCGGATCACGTTGAAGGGTGGCGATATCGTCGTCGAGACGCCGGGGCAATTCGCGGTGAAGGCGGGCGGGCATCCGTTCCCGGGGCCGCGGGCGACGAGCGTGAAGCTGCCGGCGCTGCCGGTGTTGCCGCAAGGCGATCCGTGCGACTTTCTCGTGCAGGCGCTGGCGGCGAGTTCGATCGTCGGTGCGACGCTACCGACAGCGAGCGGTGCCATGGGCGCGGCGCAGGCATTTTCCCGTGCGCCCGGTCAACCGCTGCCCGCGCCTTCCGCGGCTGCACCCACGGCGGCGGAGAGGGGATCCGGTCCCTCTCTCGGTTATTCGACGCCACCACCCGTGTCCAGTGAGCTGGAGGGCATGCCGAAAAAAGGCGCGGCTGCGCACAGTGGACCGTGCAACCTTCACGTCCCCGCGATCAAGAAGGAAGAGCATACCGTCAGTATGGGGTCCGCCGACTATTATGAGACGGATGAGAGTGGCAATCCGAAGTTGAAGAATGGGCAACTCAACTGGCTTCAATATGCGGCATCGACCGGGACGTACGATATCGGCTATGCACCTGCGACGGCGACGTTGACGGCAACCGTCCGTATCAAGGTTCATCTGAAGGATCAATACTGGATCAACCAGGGGCGCGTCCATATGGATCCGGCGACGGGCAAGCCGTTTTCGGTGCCGTACAACAGCGATGGCATACGGCAAGGCTTGATCATCAGGGTAGTGGACCGACCCGGTGGTCTTGCTGCCGTGTCGGGCTTCAAGAAGCGCATCGAGGAAGGACTGAACCGGGGGAATTACTCGATGCAGCCGAAGGCGTGTCCGCTCGGCAAGGCATGTACATGCAAGGTCAAGGTGAAACTTGAAGTCGAACTCGTTCAAAACGGGAGATGCCATGCCGAGATCAATCTTTTTCCCAAGGTGACGCGAGCGAACTCGGAGAATTGGGGGGAAGTGCAAGTCGAGTGGAACCCGCAGCAGCAACGGTTTGTCCCGGTATCGACCCAGAATGCGATCGCGCATGAGAGCGGGCACTTGTTCGGCTGGCCGGATGAGTACTTTGTTGACGGCGGCGCCGTGTTCGGGAAGTACATCAACTCGCGACATCTGGTCGACGTGACGATGGCACAGCTCGACGACAACTGGCAGCGCTCCACCGAAACGAACTTGATGGGCCGCGGAATGTACACGCAAAAGCCGGAAATTCCGAAGTACTACATGTACGGCTTCCGTGACTGGTTCAACGAAAAGACCGGAATTGACTGGGAAGTGCTGAAATGAAGCGCTTTTTTCTCGTTGTTGTGATGTCGATGATTTCTTTCGGAGTGTTGGACATGGCGCTTGCGCAAGATCGCCCGGATTATTTCGAGATTCGTAGTGGACAGGGGCAGATGAATCCGTCGCCGTCGATGGTCTTCACGGCCGATGGCCACACGGTGTCGTATTTTTCGCGGGGCCGGGATATCGACCCGATGCCGCCATCGAGTTACTTTGGAATCGGAAAATATACGGCGAGTCTCACAGGAACCTATCGCCAGCATGTCGACCTGGTGAAGGCGACGTTGAGCAGCAGGGCGATTCCCCAGATCCATGCAATCAACAAGGGGGCCGTGCTCGTCTATTCGTTTGACAAGGGCGGCCACCATTACGAGGGCACGTACAACTACCAGTTCGACGATCAATTCAACGACAAGCTGTCGGTACTTTACGATCTTGCCCATGATTTGCTGGCGCGCGGCACCCCGGAAATCAATCTGCATCCGACATTATCGGTGCGGCCCGCGCAAGAGCATCTTGTGATCGAGGTAACGTTCTCGAACGATGGCAAGCAGGACGTGACGGTCGATGGTCCGGATCATTGGTCGGCGGATTTGGCGCGTCCCGATTTGCAATATGTGCAGATCGGTGGCGGCAGCGACAATGTGGAATTCGACGTCAGGCTCGTCAGCAAATATCTGAGCGACACGTCCCGCCGTTACCGCCGCGAAATCGTCGTCAAGCCGGGCCAGCCCGAGCGGGTGGAATTCGTGGTGCCGTACTCTGCGCTGACCTTTACCGATCATTCGGCGATGCGGCGCGTCGATGCCGGCAACTATATTTTCGTCGGCACGGTGAACCTCGACATTCTTCGTCCGAAGGAAATGGACGGGCGGTTCTTTACGCCGATGGACCGGCTGGAAAACGTGAAACTGACGGGAAAGTGACCCTGACGTGGCGCAGGCCACACGCATCGTCGTCGGGCACTGTCGATTCGCTCCGACTCGAATCGCATGCCGGTCGAACTCGAATTCAGGCGGTGAAGGCGGCACGGGGCGCGCATCGATGGAATGGACATTTGGACAAGCAATCTTGCGATCCCGAGTCGGCAATATGCCGAGGTCGGGCAAAGCAACGGCGCGGGAGCGGCGTGATGCGGATTGACGTTTCCCCGTGTGCGGAGCCGATCGGGATATGGACATCATGCCGGCGGCGAAATATACGGGCATCGAAAAAATACATGGCAGAACTGATTTGAGAAATCGCCCAGCGAACCCCGAGCCAAACATCATGTCGACCCAATCCGATCTCATCCAGGCATTCTTCCGCGGCTGGTCGCAGCACGACCGGTTTCTGTGGCTGACCACGCCGCTCGGCGCGGACAAGCTTGTCGCCGAGAGCCTGCAAGGATGGGAGTCGCTCGATCGCGGCGGCTTCCGGTTTCAGCTCACCGCGCTGACCGAGCGGCCCGACCTGCCGCTCGACAAACTGATCGGCGCGTCGGTCCTCATCGAATGGCAGGTCGCGGACGGGCAGGACGCACGACGCCCGTTCCACGGCCATGTGACGGCCGCGGAACGCGTCGGCTACAACGGCGGGCTCGCGCGTGTGCGGCTCGTCGTCGAACCGTGGCTCGCGCTGCTGCATCAGCGCGTCGACAGCTACAACTTCGTGAACGCGAGCGTGGTCGAGATCAGCGAGCAGATCTTTGCGCACTATGCGCGTGGCGCGATCGCGCCGGCATGGCGCTGGGCGCTGGCCGACCCGGCGAAATATGCGAACCGCAGCCTGACCGCACAGGCCGGCGAATCGGATTTCGCGTTTCTCGAACGACTGTGGGCGGAAGAGGGCATCTTCTACTGGTTCGAACACCAGGGCGACGCGCACTCGACTGACCTGGGCAAACACACGCTCGTGCTGGCCGATACGAACCAGCGTTTCGCCCCGGCTGAACCCGAAGTCATCGGCTTCCATCAGACGAGCGACGGCGACCCGCGCGGTGGCATTCGGCAATTCATGAATGCGCGCCGCTGGCGCATCGGCAGCATCGCACGCGCAAGCTGGGATCACCGAAGCCTGTCGACCCGTCCGTCCAGTGTGCGTGCGAGCGGTGCGGTCGCGCCGGGCGAGGATCGCGATGTCGCAGGCCCGTACGCGTTCCAGACCGCCGCGATCGGCGACCAGCGCGCGCAGCAGCAACTCGACGCGCAGCGTGTGCCGGCGCTGCAAACCGAAGGCAGCGGCACGCGTCGCGATTTGCGGCCCGGGCTGCGTTTCGCGATGTCGCGGCATCCGTCACTCGATCCATCGCGCGCGTTCGT
Organism: Burkholderia sp. 9775_39; assembly: GCF_015712225.1. NCBI lineage: Bacteria > Pseudomonadati > Pseudomonadota > Betaproteobacteria > Burkholderiales > Burkholderiaceae > Burkholderia > Burkholderia sp. 9775_39. The sequence continues at coordinate 236,001 of NZ_JACCQC010000003.1, forward strand.
GTGCCTGCGCGTCGAGCACGACGCGCGTGCGAACGTGAGCGCCGATGTGCACGGCGCGATCGCGCAACGGCTCGGCGCGATTCCGCCGGGACTCGATATCGCGCCCGGCGAGCCGGGCGGCGCGCAGGCGCTGCACGCGGCATTCGACGCCACGACGCACGCCGGCGGCGCGCTGGTAGACGGCGACGAGGTGTACCGGAACCGCTTCGCCGCGCTGCCGTTCGACCAGGCTTACCGGCCGTTGGCGCCGAGCGGGCATGGCGCACGCGTGCATCCGGTCGCGGTGATGCCGGGCGCCCAGACGAGCATCGTGGTCGGCGCGGGCGATCCGGTTCATACCGAACGCGATCACCGGATCCGGATCCAGCATCATGCGCAGCGCGGGCAGAATTCCGCGAGTCGCGACGAACATCCGCGCGCGGCGAACGCGCCGGCCGATCGTGGCGCGGGCACCTGGACGCGCATGGTGACATCGATCGGCGGCGACAACTGGGGCGGGGTGAGCGTGCCGCGCGTCGGTCAGGAAGTCTGGACCGAATGGCTAGAAGGCCAGCCCGACCGGCCGGTCGCTGTCGCCGCGCTGTACAACGGGCAAGGCAACGCGGACGCGCAGCACAATGCGCTGGCGGGCGGCCCGAGCGGCAGCACGGCCAATGCGGCGGCCTGGTTTGCCGGCAACGACCACGCAGCCGTGCTGACCGGGTTCAAGACGCAGGACCTGAATGCGAGTCAGACCGGCGCGGGTGGCTCGCGACAATTCATGCTTGACGATACGGCTGGGCAGTCGAGTGCGCGCCTTTATACGACCGATCACGGCAGCGGCCTGACGCTCGGGCACATCAAGCAGGTGCAGGACAACCGGCGTCTGGCCGATCGCGGCTACGGCGCCGAACTGTCGACGCAGGCAGCCGCCGCGCTGCGCGCCGGCGCCGGCTTGTTGATCAGCACGGCGCCCGGCGTGAACCAGATGGACGCGAGTGCAGCGAGCCAGGTGCTCGCGCAGCAACGCGAGATGCTGCAGGGGCTCGCGAAATTCGCGCGCAAGCAGGGTGCGGAGCCGGGCGCGAGCACGGCGCAGCCCGATGGTGTCGCGTCTGTCGGCGACACGACATCGCCGCTCGTGGCGATCGAGGGCCTGCAGCAAAGCCAGGTGTCGCTCGGCGCAACGCGCGAAGGCAGTGGCGCGGGCGGTGCGGTTGCGTGGCAGCATCCGCATCTCGTCGCGCACGGCGCGGCCGGCGTCGCCGCGCTGACGGCGCAAAGCCACGTGTGGACGTCGGGCACGCAAACCGTACTGAGCGCCGGACGCGACGTGCAGGTCACGGTCCAGGGCAAGTCGAGCATCGTCGCGAAGGAAGGCATTGCGCTGTACACGCACGGCACCCCGGGCGGCAGCCGTCCCGTGCCGGCCGCCGGGATCGCGCTTCATGCTGCGACGGGCGCCGTCACCGTGCAGGCGCAGAACGGCGGCACGCTCGACGCCAGTGCGCAGCGTGCGGTGACTGTATCGAGCGCGAAGGCAAGTGTCGCGCTGCAGTCGCCGAAGCGGCTGCTGCTGACGGCGGCCAACGCGTTCCTGAAGATGGAAGGCAACGACATCGTGATCGGCGCGCCGGGCAAAGCGACGTTCCATGCGGCCCAGCACACGCTGACTGGCCCGCGATCCGCGAACGTCCAGTTGCCGTCGATGAACAAGCCCGCATGTGTCGAATGCATGCGGGATCTCGCGCATCGCCACGAAGCGATCGCCACGCGCGGGTGACGACGATGACTGCGCTGCTCCAGACATGGGAAACGACGGCGGCCGCCGAGCATGCAGCGTTTCCGGATGCCCATCGCTACCTGTTGGCCGATGCGTCGCAGTTGCCGATCAACGCGGCGCCCTGGCGCGAGTTGATTGCGGCGGGACAGGTTCACAACGTGCTGGCTGGCCAGCCCGAGGCGAGCAATCCGGAGGTCTGTGCGCTGGTGTGCGACTATCGTGCACCGCACGTGCCGGCGTTGCTCGAACGGCAGCTCGCGCGGCGGCCGTTCGCGTTTCTGTCGCTGGTCAGCGTCTATCCGCTCGATGAACTCGTGCCGAAACTCGGCGTCAGGACGCGCGTGACGCTGCCCGACGATCGCGACGGACTGCTGCGGTTCTACGACGCGGCGGTGTTTCAGACACTGGCGGGCGCGCTGTCCGAGTCGCGTTATCAGGCGCTGTTGTCGCCGTGCGTGTCATGGACCTGGGTGCGTCGCGATGGCACCGTCGGTACGGTGCGACATCCGCGCCGGCACGAACGAATCTTCTACGCATGCGTGGATGCACGCGAGCTCGACGCTTTGCGGCGCGGCAGCCGGCCGGACGCCGTGCTCGCCGAATTGCGACGCAACGGCCGGATCCCCGTCGACGCGGATCCGTTCGATACTTACGCGCGCATGCGTCGTCTGATCGGCGTGCTGGATGCGCAGGGATTGGGTGACGACCGCCTTGCCTACCGGATCGGTGCGACACTGGCGATGGTCGGCCACGTGGAGCTCGACGATGAGCGCGTCGTTGCCGAGTGCATTGCTGCGTATCGGCATGATCACGACGCGTTGTGCGACGCATTGCTCGATCGCCTGATCGAGATCGATGCCGCGAATGCCGAGACGAAACAGGAGGCGCGGCAATGAACGCGGCCGCCCTGTTTTCGTTCCGCGGCCGGGCCGGGCGCATCGAGTGGTGGGGCGTGACCGTGCCGTGGCTGATTGCGGGCTCCGTGTTGGACGTGCTCGCCGACCTGCCTGCAGCGCAACGTATCGCGACGTTCGTCGATGTCGTCGGCTGGGCATTCGCGATCGTGATGATCTGGATGCTCGTCGCGGTGTCGGTGCGGCGCTGGCACGACATCGGCAAGTCCGGATGGTGGACGCTTCTTCATGCGACCCCGGTCGGAGGCGCGTTCATCACCATTGCGATGAACGGGTTTTATCGCGGGGACGACGCGCGCAACCGCTTCGGTCCGCCATCGCCGGATGCAGGCAACAACGACGCAAGTTTGTGAGGGTATCGATGAAATTCAGAGCAGGGATGCACGTTGTGGCGCTGGTCGGGCTTGGCGTGCTTGCCGCATGCAGCAAGCACGGTGTCGACGTATCGGCGGAGCCGCATAACGTGTGCGTCACCGGGTACAACGAGTACGGGCGCAAGCTCCACGAATTCTGGCTCGACAACGAGCACAAGTCGGGATGCTTCGGCAATCCGTCGGCGCGCGAGGACGGCGAGGCATTCGGCGGCGGCGGCGGCTTTGCCTGTGGTTGCAAGGTAACGCCGGGACAGAAGGTGAAGCTGTTCTGGGAATTTGCGCAGCCGCTGGACGACATTCAGCGCGGCATCCAGCCCGAGCGCAAGACGATCGACGTGACCATTCCACAGCCGCAATCGCCGACGTCGCGCTATCTGCGTGTGTATTTCCGCAAGAACGGCACGGCCGAGCTGCAGTGGGTCGACGACATGAACGCGCCTGAACTCAAGCCGACGCAGGAGAAGTAAGTGCCATGGCCGAAATCAATCTGAAGAAGGACGCCGTCTCCGCAGAGACGGACCGCGTCAAGGCGGAGGCCGAGCAAATGTGTCCCGCATGCGAACACATGCTGTGGGTCAGCTTCTATTTCGACGGATTCGGCTTCGGCGAGAAGGACGGTCCGCGAACCAATATCCTGAAGCTGTTCAACGCCGCGTACGACAAGAAGAACAAGAACATGCGGCGCTTCTACTATCCGGGACTCGGCGCGAATTTCGACCCAGAGGCCGGTGTGCTGCGCGAGGTCCTGAAGGACAAGGCGACGGATACGGTCAGCGAGAAAGCCGGCGACAAGCTCAAGGAGCAGACGGTCGACAAGGTCAAGGAAAAGGCGCAGAAGGCCGCCGAGGACGCGTGGAAGCAGAGTGGAAAGATCAGTGATCCTACGTTCGGAAAGCGCGTGAGCGACACGTTCGACACGCTGGTCGGCAAGACGAAAGACGGCTTGGGCGACGCGCGCAAGCGGATCGAGCGCGCGATCGAGCGGCCCGGGTCGGAAAAGAATCGTGCGCTGCGCTATCTGCGGCACGAATGGAAGGGCTTCTGGCGCGACGTCGTCAAGTATCCATACCGGATTCCGAAAACCGTGCTGAAGGAGGTCGGCAAGGAATCGCTGGGCGCGGCGGCCGAGTCGTTCCAGCTCACGCGCGATACGAAGCTGGGCGCCGCGCTATTCAATACGGGCGTGGATACGCGCCTGAAGGCGGCGGTAGAGGATTTCAAGGCGGCGGTGGCCGGCGCGAAGCAGGCCGGCACGGTGAACAAGATCCATGTCGCGATCTTCGGCTACGACATGGGCGGCGGCCTTGCGCTCGCCTTTGCCAGGCAATTGCTCGACGAGGTGGCCAAGGGGGGGAAATACGATGGCGTTTCGGTCAAGATCAAGTTCATGGGGCTGTTCGATTGCGTGACGAACCGCTTCGACGACAACCTGCTGACGGGCTACATCCCGCTGAGCAACGCGGTGTCGTCGGATCTGATCCTGTCGCCGGACATCGAGAAATGCGTGCACTACGCGGCCGCCCACGAACTGCGCGTGTACAAGCCGCTGACGATGCTCGGCGTCGACCCGTCCGACATGCGCGGTCGGCGGCAGGAGCGCCTGTTTCCCGGTGCGCAGGTGGACGTGGGCGGCGGCGCGATCGAAGGCGAGGACGGCATTTCCGACAAGCTGGCGCGCGTGCCGCTCGAGATGATGTACCACCGCGCGTACGGCGCCGGCATTCCGATGCCCAGCCTGACCGCGCTGGCCAACGAGGACGGTGCGCTGTATCAGCAGATCGTCGCGCCGCCCGAGATCCAGAATTTCCAGCTCGACTACCGGCTGGCAGTCAAGAAGCTCGTGGCGACGACACGCGAGATTCCGCCGCTCACGCCGCTGGGCACAGGTATCGGCTATCCGTCGGCGACGCTCAAGCCGTCGATCGGGCCGCTCGATTTCCTCAATCCGAAGCCCGTGCCTGACATGACGGACGGTTGCCGCGTGCCCGATCCGGCGCCGCCGCGCCCGATCGTCGTGACCGATCTGCCGAAGGACATCCAGGGCGAACTCAAGGGCCACATGGTCGTGTATATCCAGTGGCTGCGCATGTGGTACGACCAGGCCGAGAATCGCGCGGCCGCGGCGCAGCGCAAGCCGGGCTGGCTCGGCGGCGCGGCCAATCCGCTAGCGTACGGACGTTACGAGAAGCTGGTGCGCGAGATCGATTTCCAGAAGCAGCACGGTACGCGCCCGGGATATGGGTTCGATGGCAAGCAGGCAATGAAGCAGCTCGGCGGCGAGTTGCCACCATCGATATTCAACACCGATCCGCAGGCGCAGGCGCTGTTCTGGCTCTGGAACAATCCGGGCGAGCGCCTGCCCCAGGTGGAGGCGATGTATCCGCTGTTCGTGAAGCACGTGCACGACAGCATGGCCGAGAGCGATGTCGAGGCGGTGTGGAGCCACCTCGTGTCGATCAAGAACTACCTGAACACGAGGGCGATGCAGAAAATCGCGACCGCACCCGACAAGTCGTTCCTGGACCGCGTCGCAGACATGTATCAGTCGCTGGTATCGACCGTATCGGCACCGTCCGGCACGACGGCCGTTCGATAGGCCCGATCGTCCGGTAGTCCGCCGCTCGCCGACGCCGGCTGCCTACAGGCAGCCGGGCCCGCGCGTTACTTCGAGATGTACCACAGCGCATCCGCGCTGACACGCGACGGCTGCGCGGCCGCGGCCGGTGCTTGGGCCGGCGCGGGCGGCGGCGTGTTCGACGTGATGGCCGTCGGCAGCGTGGCCGGAACATTCGCGGTCGACGGCGACGCCGTCGCGGTGCCCGACGTCGACGGCGTATTCACGTACCACAGCGCATCGGCCGAGGCCGTGCGTTTCGCGGCCGTATTGGCTGCCGCGTTCGTCGTCGTATTCGCCGCCGTACCGGCCGACTTCTTCGATGCCGATGCCGATGCGCCGGCTGTCGCCGCACCCGCCGTTCCGGCCTGCGCGGTCATGCCCGCGGCTGCCGCGCCGCGCTGCGCGCGCGCTTCGAACGGCCCGAGCTGGAAGATTAACGTTTGCGCGGGACGCGTCACGACGGCATACGGAAACTGCAGCTCCCACGACATCAGCACGCGCCCGGCCGACGTCTCGGTGAAGATCGCCGGCACGTGCTTCATGTCGCTGAACTGCACGTAGATTCGCGCGCCGTCGTCGAACACCTGGGTCGGCTTGGCCTGGTCGGCGCCGGTGACCGTCCAGCCGAAGTTGTACGTGCCGGCCGGACCGGCGGGGCCGCCCTGCGGCGGGGGCGGCGGGGCCGGCGATACGGTGCGCGCACGCGTGACGGGCGGCGCCGACACGCTCAGGCTCGCGAACGGGTTGTATGTCTGCGCCTGTTGCGGCGGCGTAAAGGACGGTGGCAGGATGGGCATGGGAGTATCCGGCGAATCCGGCATGGTCCGGATTGCATCATAGACCTTGCGCGCATACGCGAGGCGCTTGTCGGGCGACGCGGAGTTGTACGCGCCGATCGCGTTCCAGTTGGGGCCGAGCTGGCGGATGTTCTGTGACAGGATCCACGCGCCGACGTACGCGTTCGTGCACGCATCGAACAGGCTTTCCCGCGTGATGCCTTCGCGCGCGAGCGTCGGCAGCCACGTGCTGTTGATCTGCATCAGCCCGATGTCGACCGTGCCGTTGGTATTCGTGTTCACCGCGTTCGGATTCATCCCCGATTCGACTTGCGCGATGCCGCGCATCAGGCTGACGCTCACGTGCTGGAACGCGGCCGCGTCGTCCAGGCAATCGGCCCGCGCGACGCCGCAGAGCGCGCACGACAGCGCGATCGTCGAGACGAGGGTCAGCGTGTCGCGGCTGAGCGGGCGAGTAGTATGACGCGGCATGGCAGGTTGGGGCGGAATCCGGCCGCCCGGTGCAAGGAAATTACGCAGACGCGAAGTGTGCCATAGCGGGCGGGCAAATGGCTCGCGTCAAACTTTCCTTTGCATTTGCCGGCGCGTTCGCCGCGCATTTTTATCGCGCCGGATCACGGCCCGCGGCGATGCGTGATCGGTAAAAACGGCCGGCATTTGCGCAAATGCCGTTGCAATGGTGGCGTCCCAAACCTGACGTATTGCGTCACTCGCGCGATGAAACTGGAGATCGAGCGAGCGAAAGGGAAAATCGCTTGTCGGCCGTTCACCGAAGCGAAAGAAAGCGACAAAAAATTGGCGGCCGAAGCCGCCGTCTGCGAAATCCGAAGTCGACCGGCCGCGCGGCGCGCGGTCAGCCATTTCCCGGTATCGCGATGCGCGATCAGAAGCGGTGACGCAGGCCGAGGTTGACCATCGTCTGCGAGCTCGTGCCCGCATAGCCGTACGAACCGATCGACGCCTGCGCGGCCATCGAGCCGCCCTTGCCGTCGCCGGTCTGGCCGCTGGCGTGCTGGTACGCGGCGGTCAGGTAGACGTCGGTGCGCTTCGACAGGCTGTAGTCGGCGCCGGCCGAGACCTGGTGATAGGTTGCCGACGTGTCGCCGCCCGAGCGCGTGTAGCTGTAACCGACGCCGACGAGCAGCGCATTCGTCGCCTGGTAGTTCACGAAGCCTTGCCCCGTGTTGTAGTGCTCGTTCGAGCCGAACACCGAGCTGGCGTCGCGGCGGTACTGCGCGTTGCTGTAGCCGACGCCGAACGTGAACGGGCCGGCGACGTACTGGCCCGCGATGCGGCCGATGCCAATCGAGTGCGCGCTCGCGTAGCCGTTGTTGATCGGGCCGTCGAACGTGCCGTCCGACGAGCTGGTCCAGCCGGTGCGCAGGCCGCCCGACGCGGGGCTGTTGGTCGCGTGGAAGTAGCCGCCGGCGACGCTGAACGGCCCGTTGTTGTACGACACGGCGGCCGAGTACGACTGCGCGGCGCCGGTGCTGCCGGCGATGCCGCCGAACGAATACATCGCCGAGAACTGCAGGCCCGAATAGACGGCCGACGTGTACTTCACCGCGTTGTCGACGCGGAAGCTGTTGTCGTAGTTGTCGACGTCGCCCGGCGTCGCGAACACGCTGCCCAGATAGTTGTCGGCGGTGATGCCCTGCACGAGATCGACGAGCGGGTCGTACTGGCGGCCGAACGTGAGCGTGCCGTAGCGGTCGCTCGTCAGGCCGACGAACGCTTGCCGGCCGAACAGGCGGCCGCCCTGACCCTGCCGGCCGCTGCTCGGATCGAAGCCGTTCTCCAGCTGGAACAGCGCCTTCAGCCCGCCGCCGAGATCCTCGGTGCCTTTCACGCCCCAGCGGCTGCCGGCGAGGTTGCCCGCGCTGCTGTTGCCGAGCATCCACGCGTTGTCCTTGCCTTGTTCATGGTTCACATAGGTGATCGACGTGTCGATCACGCCGTACAGCGTGACACTCGACTGCGCATGCGCGACGGGCATCGCCGCGAACGACGCGAGCGAAATCAGCGAGAGGGTCGTGCGTTTCATGTCATCTCCTTGGCGCATTGGTGTGGGTTCGTGATCCGGAATGGCAGGAGACTACAGAGCCGCACTAAAACGGCAAAAATGAAATTCTTCGTTGTGGTCTGATGCAGACAGGGACGTTCCTGGAAATTCACCATTGAGGGATTTGCACTATTGATAGACGCGTATCAATGGGTTGTCATTCCATCGGTTTTTCATTGCATTTTGCGTGTGCCGTGATAATTCGGCGTGATTGTCGGGCGATTTACCGCAATCCCAATATTGTTATCGATCCGTCAAATTACTATTTAACGAATCGAATTGGCCCGGCCGGAGCGAATGTGATAACCGAACGGGCGGTTCGCATCCGGCGGCGGTATCGCGGTATCGCGGTTGCGCCAGGCGTCGCGGCGTCGGCGTCACCCTCGTGCCGAAACCGGGTCGCTATCTCACTTTTGTATATAATAATCATTCTCATTTACAAAGTGGTTGATGCTCGCGCACCCCGGAACCCGGCCATGTCCGCTGACAAGCTGTCCCTCCATCGAGAAATCGACGCCCTCTATGCCGACCACCACGCGTGGTTGCGCGGCTGGCTGAGCCGCAAGCTCGGGTGCGCGCACCGCGCCGCCGACCTCGCGCATGACACGTTCGTACGCTTGCTCGCGCGCGACGAGCCGATCGGCGCCGACGAGCCGCGCGCGTTCCTGACGACCGTCGCGCAGCGGGTGCTGAGCAACCACTGGCGGCGCGAGCAGATCGAGCGCGCGTATCTCGACGTGCTCGCGCAGCGCCCGGAAGCAGTGGCGCCGTCGCCGGAAGAGCGGGCCGTCGTCGTCGAGACGCTGCTCGAGATCGACCGGCTGCTCGACGGCGTGCCGCTCGCGGCGAAGCGCGCGTTCCTGCTCGCGCAGCTCGACGGGCTCACGCAGGCCGAGATCGCGCGCGAACTCGGCGTATCGCTCGCGACGGTGAAGCGCTATCTCGTGAAGGCCGGCACGCAGTGCTTTTTCGCGATGGCGGCCTGACCGATGGCCGCCCCGGGAGCGCCGGCGGTGCCGCCGCACGTTGCACGTCGCGCGGTCGAATGGTGGGTCGACCGGCAATCCGGCCGTACCGACGACGCATTCGTCGCCGCGCTCGCGCGCTGGCGCGCGGAAGATCCGGCGCACGACGCGGCGTGGCGTCACATCGAAGCGATGCAGGGCCGGTTCGGCCGGCTGGCGGCCGGGCTCGATACGCAGGCCGCGCACGCGGCGCTGTTGCCGAAGCGGGCAGGCCGCCGCGCGGCCGCGAAGGCGCTGGCCGTGCTGCTGTTCGCGGGCGGCGCCGCATGGATGGCCGAACCCGCGCGGCGCGCGGCGATCTGGCCGGCCGACCTGCGCACGGCGGTCGGCGAGCGGCGCACGGTGACGCTCGCGGATCGCACGGTCGTCGTGCTCGATACCGACACGGCGCTCGACGTGCGCTTCGACGATGCGGCGCGCCGCCTGCGCCTGCTGCGCGGCACGATCATGGTGACCAGCGGCCACGACGATCGTCTGCCCGCGCGGCCGCTCGTCGTCGTGACCGCGCAAGGCGAGCTGCGGCCGCTCGGCACGCGCTTCGCGGTGCGGCAGCGCGACGGCGCGACGCGCGTCGAGGTGTTCGCCGGCGCCGTCCAGGTGCGGCCGGTCGATGCGTCGGCCGGCATGCGCGTGATCGCGGCCGGGGAGGGCGCGGATTTCACGCGCGATGCGATCGACGCGCCGGCGCCGCTCGATCCGTATGCAGCCGCATGGACGAACGGCATGCTCGTCGCGTCGCGCATGCGGCTGGCCGATCTCGTCGCCGAGCTCGACCGCCATCGCCGCGGCAGCCTGCGCTGCGATCCGGCCGTGGCCGAGCTGCGCGTGTCGGGCACCTATCCGCTCGACGAGCCGCAGCGCGTGCTCGATACGCTGGCGGCGACGCTGCCGATCGACGTCCACTACCTGACGCGTTACTGGGCGACCGTCGTGCCGGCCCGTTCGTGAGCGCGCCGGAAAATTTTTTCGCCGACCTGAGCTGTTTCTCGATGTTCGCGTGACATGGGTCATGAAAGCAGCCTAGGGCCTGTTCACGCTAATAACGGGCTTGCGAACGTGCCTTTCCGCCCGCAGTGCAAGGAATAAGGAGCGCCGTGTGGCCGTGCCAAACAAGCGACGCACGACGCCGCAATGTGGGCGGAAAGGCACGTTCCCCTGTTTGGAAAAATGCATTCGTGGGGCCAGCGCAAGCCCGTTATTAGCGTGAACAGGCCCTAGCCCATCGTCCACCGACTCTCCGATCATGGCTTCCATCCGTCTCACGTATCGGCGCCGTCCGGCGCCCGCCCGTCATCTGCCGCGCGCGTCGCGCCCGGCCGCGCCGGGCCGTCTTGCCCGCCGGCTCGCCGGCGCGGTCCTGCTGTCGGCACTGCTGCCGCTGCCCGCGCTGGCCGACACCGACGCCGATGCGGCGCCCGCGGCGCAGCGCGCGTCGCGCCGCGCGTTCGACATTCCGGCCGGCCCGCTCGAAGCGGCGCTGAACCGGTTCGGCCGCGACGCGGGCATCCTGCTCGCGTTTCCGGCCGAGCTGACGGCGGGCCTGACGAGCGGCGGCGTGCACGGCCGGTTCGACGTCGACGGCGCGTTCGATCGCCTGCTGGCCGGCACGGGGCTCGTCGCGCTGCGCCAACCGGGCGGCGGCTACACGCTGATGCGCGCCGACGGTTCGGCGGCCGGGCCTGTCGCGGCCGGCGCCGCGCCGGCCGCCGAGTTGCCGACGATCAACGTGCGCTCCAGCGCATTGCGCGCCGAAAGCTATCGCGCGCCGAAGGAGGCCGGCGTACTGCGCTCGGACATTCCGCTGCTCGACACCGCGCAGGCCGTCAACATCGTGCCCGCGCAGGTGCTGCGCGACCAGCGGCCGCGCAATCTCGACGACGCGCTCGGCAACGTGAGCGGCATCACGCAGGGCAACACGCTCGCGGGCACGCAGGACACGATCATGAAACGCGGCTTCGGCGGCAACCGCGACGGCTCGATCATGCAGAACGGCATGCCGCTCGTGCAGGGCCGCGCGTTCAACGCGGCGACCGACAGCGTCGAGGTGCTGAAGGGACCGACGTCGCTGCTGTACGGGCTGATGGACCCGGGCGGCGTCGTCAACGTCGTCAGCAAGCAGCCGCAGCTCACGCGCTACAACGCGATCTCGCTCGGCGCATCGACGTTCGGGCACGGCAAGAACGGCGGCAGCGCGACCTTCGACTCGACCGGGCCGGTCGGCGATTCGCGGCTCGCGTACCGGCTGATCGTCGACCAGTCGAACGAGCAGTACTGGCGCAACTTCGGCGAGTACCGGCAGACCTTCGTCGCGCCGTCGCTCGCGTGGTACGGCCGCGATACGCAGGTCGCGGTGTCGTACCAGTACCGCAAGTTCCATTCGCCGTTCGATCGCGGCACCGCGCTCGATCCGCGCACCAATGCGCCGCTCGACATTCCCGCGCGGCGGCGCATCGACGAGCCGTTCAACAACATGGACGGCGAATCGCATCTCGCGCAACTGAGCGTCGATCACCAGTTCAACGCGGACTGGAGCGCGCATGTCGGCTACAGCTACAACCGCGAGACCTACGATGCGAACCAGTTGCGCACGACCGGCGTCGATCCGGTGAAGGGCACGATGACGCGCAGCAACGATGCGACGCACGGGTCGCTCAGCACCGACAGCTACGGGATCGGCTACGTGACCGGCAAGCTGTCGCTCGCGGGGATGCGGCACGACGTGCAGGTCGGCTTCGATACCGAATACCGCCGCATCTATCGCAAGGACATGCTGCGCCAGGCCGTGAAGACGCCGTTCAGCTATGTCGACCCGGTGTACGGGTTGCTGCCGCCGTCGAGCACGGTGTCCGCGAGCGACAGCGACCAGACCGACACGCTGCACGATGCGTCCGCGTTCTTCCAGGACACCGTCCACCTGACCGACAAGTGGATCGTGTCGGGCGGCATCCGCTACATCACGTACAACCAGGTCGCGGGGCGCGGCCGGCCATTTACCGCGAACACCGATCTCAGCGGCTCGAAGTGGCTGCCGCGCGCGGGCGTCGTCTACAAGTGGACCGATTCGTTCTCGCTGTACGGCAGCTATTCGCAGTCGCTGAAGCCGTCGTCGTCGATCGCGCCGATGACGGGCTACATCATCGACGGCGCGACGCCGCCAGAGGAAGCGACCGCGTGGGAAGTGGGCGGCAAGCTCGACTTGGCCGGCGGGATGACCGGCACGCTCGCGCTGTTCAACATCGACAAGAAGAACGTGCTGGTGTCGCAGTACAACGACGCGACGAAGCTGACCGACTGGCGCACGTCGGGCAAGGCGCGCTCGCGCGGCGTCGAGCTCGACGTCTCCGGCAAGCTCGGCGAACGCGTGAACGTGATCGCGAGCTACGCGTACATCGACGCGAAGACGACCGAGGATCCGCTGTACGCGGGCAACCAGCTGTGGAACGTCGCGCGTCACACCGCGTCGTTCGCGGCGGTCTACGACTTCGGCACGGTGGCGGGCGGCGACGACCTGCGCCTCGGCGCGGACGTGCGTTACGTAGGTGCGCGCCCCGGCGATTCGGCGAACAGCTTCACGCTGCCGTCGTACGTGCTCGCCGATGCGTTCGCGACCTACGACACGCGGATCGGCAAGCAGAAGCTGTCGTTCCAGCTCAACGTGAAGAACCTGTTCAACCGCACGTACTACCCGTCGAGCGCGAACCGCTATTTCGTCGCGGTCGGCGACGCGCGCCAGGTGTCGCTGCTGACCACGCTGCAGTTCTGACCATGCAATCGCCGCGCGGCCGTGACGTCGGCGCGCGGCTTCGGAGAAGATTCAGATGAAGCTGAAGATGAAGAACGGCGCGCGCCGCCGCCTGTTGCGCGCGATCGCGGGCTCGGTGCTCGCGCTGGGCGCGGGCCTCGCCGCCGGCGTATCGGTGCCCGCATTCGCCGCCGATGCGCCGCCGGCGGTGACGCGCGTCGCGATGCTCGTGCAGCTGCACGGCCCGAACCTCAAAGTCGACGAACGCATCGGCCAGCATCTCGGCGAACGCGGCTACGCGGTGCGCCTGATCGACGAGGCGGCCACGCCCGATGCGGCGCGCGACGCCGATCTGGTCGTGATCTCGTCGACGGTCTCGTCGAAGAACGTGCGGCCCGGCTGGCGCACGCTCGACAAGCCGCTCGTGACGTGGGAAAACGACCTGCTCGACGATCTCGCGATGACGGGCAAGCGGCACGACGCGGACTTCGGCGAAACGGGCAAGGAGCGCTACCTGTGGCTCGTCAATGCACCGCATCCGATCGCGGCCGGGCTGCCGGCCGGCGCGACGAACGCGTATGGCAAGCAGGCGCCGATGAGCTGGGGCAAGCCGGGGCTCGGCGCGATCACGATCGCGACCGTGTACGGGCAGCCCGACAAGGCCGCGATCTTCGCGTACGAGAAGGGCGCGACGATGGACTACGAAACGCTCGCGCCGGCGCGCCGCGTGATGTTCTTTCTCGACAACGACACGTTCACGAACCTGTCGCCGGCCGGCGTCGCGCTGTTCGACGCGGCGGTGGACTGGGCGGCCGGGCGGCGTTGAGCCGCCATGTGTCGATCACGCGGCCGGCCGCGGCGCGCGCCGCCGCGATGCCGCCTCGATCAGTTGCGCGAGCGTTTGCGCGGGTTCCGACATCGTGCGCCGCGCGCGATGCACGAGCCCGATGTCGCGATGGAACGTGTGATGCCCGAGGTCGATCGCGCGCACGCCGGCCGGCCAGCGGCGATACACGGCGGTGTGCGGCACGATCGCGACGCCGACGCCGTGCTCGACCAGCTTGACGATCGCGTCGAGCTCGTCGAGTTCGCAGGTGTCGCGCACCGCGATGTGCATCTTGCGCAGAAAGCGGTCGACCTGGCGACCGCCGAACGACGCGCGGTCGTAGCGCACGAATGGCTCGTTCGCGAGCAGCGCGGCCCAGTCCTTGCCCTTCACGCCGCGCGGCACGATCAGCCGGAACGGTTCCTGCGCGAGCGTCGTCCAGTGCAGGTCGCTCTGCAGCGCGAACGGCGGCCGGATGATCGCGGCCATGTCGAGCTCGCCCGCGTCGACCCGGTTGACCAGCTCGATCGACAGCCCCGGGATCACGCGCGTGCGGCACGCGGGGTGCCGGCGATGGAAGTCGGCCAGCGCGGCCGGCAGCAGCGCGCTCTGCACCGACGCGATCGCGCCGATCGTCACGCGCACGGCGGCCGGCGAGCCGGGTGCGGTCGAGCTGAGGTTCTCGTACAGGCCGATCAGCGCCTGCGCCTGGTCGAGCACGTGATGGCCGCGCTCGTTGAGCCGCGCCGAGCGCCCTTGCCGGTCGAACAGCGCGAAGCCGAGCTCGGCCTCGAGGCGCTGCATCTGCGCGCTCACGGCCGCCTGCGTGAGCCCGATACGATTGCCGGCCGCGGCGAAGGTGCCTTCCCGGGCGACGGCGACGAGGGTTTTCAGTTCGCGGATCATTCATCGATTCCATTTGTGAATCGCAAAACTATATATTGATTTAATTTTTGCTCGGCCTTGTCTACCATGATGCCGTCCTCGCGCCACGCGAGCGTTTCTTCACGAGGCCATCATGAGTCTTTCCCCGTTTCACCTGGCGATTCCCGTCCACGACCTGCCGGCCGCGCGCGATTTTTACGGCCGCGTGTTCGGGCTGGAAGAGGGGCGCTCGAGTGCGCAGTGGGTCGATTTCAACTTTTACGGGCATCAGCTCGTGATTCACGAGCATCCGAAAACGGCGTCGCAGGAAGGCGCGCATACGAATGCGGTCGACGGCCACGACGTGCCGGTGCCGCATTTCGGGATCGTGCTCGACTGGGCGAGCTGGGAAGCGCTGGCCGAGCGGCTGCGCGGGTTCGGCGTGACGTTCGTGATCGAGCCGTACGTGCGGTTCCAGGGGCAGGTTGGCGAACAGGCGACGATGTTCCTGTTCGATCCGTGCGGCAATGCACTCGAATTCAAGGCGTTCCGCGACATCGGCCAGCTGTTCGCGAAGTGACTGGCCGCGGCGCCAGCGCCGATCGACATTGGGTGCGAGAATGCGGCCTTCGGCCCGGCCGCGCGCAGGTGCGGCGACCGGCGCCGCGCCGCACGGCATCCGTCCGTGCGCGCCGTTTTCCAAGGAACCCGTATGGACAGTCACATCGCGCCGGTGGCGCTGAACAAGGCCTACCGTCTCCTCAATCACGGCCCGACCGTGCTCGTGTCGGCCCGCCACGACGGCGTCGACAACGTGATGGCCGCCGCCTGGGCGTGCGCGCTCGACTTCCTGCCGCCGAAGCTGACGGTCGTGCTCGACAAATCCGCGAAGACGCGCGAGCTCGTCGAGCGCAGCGGCACGTTCGTGATCCAGGTGCCGACAGCCGCGCAACTGCAACTCACGCATGCGGTCGGCAGCCACAGCCTCGCGGAGCGGCCCGACAAGCTGCGCGAAGCGGGCGTCACGCTGTTCGACGTCGACGGTCACGACCTGCCGTTCGTCGCCGGCTGCTCGGGCTGGCTCGCATGCAGGCTGATTCCGGAGCCGCACAACCAGCAGACCTACGACCTGTTCATCGGCGAGGTGGTGGCTGCGTGGTCCGACACGCGCGTGTTCCGCGACGGCCACTGGTATTTCGAGTCGGCCGATCCCGCGCTGCGTAGCCTGCACTACATCGCGGGCGGCAATTTCTATGCGATCGGCGAATCGCTGCACGTCGATCCGGACGCGCAGTAAGCGCCGAACGACGACCTTTCCTGCCTCGGGGTGCGCGGCTTACGCGCGCTTTTTCAATTCCGCCAGCATGAGGTCGGCGAACGCCTGCGCGACACGCGGCAGTGTGCGCCCGCGCTTCGCGACGAGCGCGATCGGCCGCACGAACGCCGGATCGTCGATCGGCTTCGCGACCAGGTCGGGTTCGGCGCGCACCTCGCGGGCGGTCGCGGGCAGGATCGTCACGCCGAGGCCGCCGCGCACCATCGCGACGGCCGTCATCATGTAGGTCGGTTCGCACGCGATGTCGGGCGTGCAGCCGGCTGCTTGCAGCGCGGCATCGACGACGCTGCGCACGCTCGTGCCCTGCGCGGTGAGGACGAGCGGCACGCCGGCGACGTCGGCGGTGGCGACGCGGCGCTTGCGCGCGAGCGGATGATTTTTCGGGCACACGGCGACGAGCCGGTCGGCGCCCGCATACAGCACCTCCAGCGACGCATCGAACGTATCGCCGCCGGTCAGCCCGAGATCGGCTTCCTCATTGCGCACCAGCGCGGTGACGAGGCTCGCGACGCCGTCGCGGATCTCGAAGCCCGCGCGCGGCACGTCGCGCCGGAACGACTGGATCAGCTCCGGCAGCACGCTGGACGCGAAGGTCGGCAGGCACGCGAGCCGCACCGTGCCGCTCGTGCCTTCGCCAAGCGCGCGCGCATCGCGCAGCACGCGTTCCATGTCGTCGAGCGAGCGCTGCAACAGCGGCAGCAACTCGCGCCCGGTCTGCGTGAGCGCGACGCTGCGGCTGTTGCGGTCGAACAGGCGCGCGCCGACGATGTCCTCGAGCCGGCGGATCTGCACGGTCAGCGCCGGCTGCGACAGATGCAGCCGCGCGGCGGCGCGCGTGAAGTTGCCGGCGTGCGCGACGGTGACGAACGCGCGAATGTCGCGAAGATTCAGATCCATAACGGTTCGTGATTGCTGCGATCAAATCATTTCAATTGTGCTATCGCTGCGCCGACCTTACGCTCGTCTCCAACAAAAGACAAGGTAGGAGACACGGATGCTGCCGTTACTCGGGCTGGGCACGATCGTCGTGCTGCTGGCCGCGATTCTGTCGAAGCGGATGTCGCCGCTCGTCGCGCTGATCGTCGTGCCGATCGCCGCATCGCTGCTCGGCGGCTTCGGGCTGCACACCAGCAAGTTCGTCATCGACGGGCTGAAGGGGCTCGCGCCCGTGGTCGGGATGTTCGTGTTCGCGATCCTCTATTTCGGGACGATCACCGACGCCGGCACGCTCGACCCGATCATCGACCGGATCCTGCGCGCGGTCGGCACGCGGCCGACGCGCATCGTGATGGGCACGACGCTGCTCGCGCTGCTGATTCACCTCGACGGCTCGGGCGCCGTCTGCTTTCTCGTGACGATTCCGGCCGTGTTGCCGCTGTACGACCGGCTGAAGATGGACCGGCGCGTGCTGGCCGCCGCCGTGTCGATGGCCGCCGGCATCAACTTCCTGCCGTGGACCGGGCCGATGATCCGGGCGTCCGCGTCGCTGCACCTGCCGGTGTCGGCACTGTTCAATCCGCTGATTCCGGTGCAGGCGATCGGGCTCGTGTTCGTGTTCGGCGTCGCGTACTGGCTCGGGCGGCGCGAGGAGAAGCGGCTCGGCCTGTCGCGCGACGACGCGTCGATTCCGCTGCCCAAGCGCGAACTGACGGCCGACGAGCAGGCGTTGCGCCGGCCGCACCTGTTCTGGTTCAACCTCGTGCTGACGCTCGTCGTGCTCGGCACGATGGTCGTGATGGGCGAGAAGATTCCGCCCGCGATCATGTTCATGGTCGGGCTGTGCATCGCGCTGATGGTGAATTACCCCGACGTCGACATGCAGCGAAAGCGCATCGACGCGCATGCGCGTGCCGCGCTGATGATGGCCGGCATCCTGCTCGCGGCCGGCGTGTTCACCGGCATCATGCAGGGCAGCGGGATGCTGAAGGCGATGGCGCAGGCGGCGGTCGGCTTCGTGCCGCCGTCGATGGCCGGCCACATTCCGGTGGCGCTCGGCCTCGCGTCGATGCCGCTCAGCATGCTGTTCGATCCCGATTCGTTCTACTTCGGCGTGCTGCCCGTGATCGCGGAAGTGGCCGGCCAGCTCGGCGTGCCGGCCGTGCAGGTCGGACAGGCGGCGTTGCTCGGCCAGATGACGACGGGCTTTCCGGTCAGCCCGCTCACGCCCGCGACGTTCCTCGTCGTCGGCCTGTGCGGGATCGAGCTGGCCGAGCATCAGAAATTCACGTTTCCGCTGTTGTTCGGCGCGTCGGTCGTGATGACGATCGCGTGCGTCGTGCTCGGCGTCTTTTGATTCTTCCCGGCGGGCGTTTCGCCGGACGACGGTACGGACATGACAGCAAAGCAACCTGAACGGCGCGTGCGCATCGGCGCGGGCGCCGGCTACTCGGGCGACCGGATCGAGCCCGCGGTCGAACTGGCCGAACACGGGCAGCTCGACTACCTGGTCTTCGAATGCTTGGCCGAGCGCACGATTGCGATCGCGCAGCAGGCGCGGCGCAACGACCCGGCGCTCGGCTACGATCCGCTGCTCGATGCGCGGATGCACGCGGTGCTGCCGGTCGCGGCGGCCCGGCGCGTGCGCATCGTGTCGAACATGGGCGCGGCGAACCCGCGCGCGGCCGCACGGCGTACCGCGCGGATCGCGCAGTCGCTCGGCATCGCGGGGCTGAAAGTCGCGGCGGTCGAAGGCGACGACGTGCTCGACGTCGTGCTGCGCGGGGCGTTCCGCTTCGAGGAATCGGGCGACGCAGTCGCCGCGTATCGCGACCGCATCGTGTCCGCGAACGCGTATCTCGGCGCCGCGCCGATCGTCGACGCACTCGCGGCCGGCGCGGACGTCGTACTGACCGGGCGCGTCGCCGATCCGTCGCTGTTCGCCGCGCCGCTGATCCATGCGTTCGGCTGGCGGATGGACGACTGGGACCGGCTCGGGCAGGCGACCGTCGTCGGCCATCTGCTCGAATGCGCGGGGCAGGTGACGGGCGGCTATTTCGCCGATCCCGGCTACAAGGACGTGCCGAATCTGGCGCGGCTCGGGTTCCCGTTCGGCGAGGTCGCGGCCGACGGCGCGGTCGTGATCACGAAGGTGCCGCATGCGGGCGGCCGCGTGAGCGCGGCGACCTGCAAGGAACAGCTGCTCTACGAGATTCACGACCCGGCACGGTATCTGCAACCCGACGTCGTGGCCGATTTCACGCGCGTGGCGGTCGCCGAGGAAGCGGCCGATCGCGTGCGCGTGACGGGCGGGCGCGGCACCGCGCGGCCCGATACGCTGAAGGTGTCGGTCGCGTATGTCGACGGCTGGATCGGCGAAGGCCAGATCTCGTACGGCGGCCCCGGCGCGCTCGCCCGGGCGCGTCTGGCGCTCGACATCGTTCGCGAGCGGCTCGCGCTGACCGGCGTCGCGGCGAGCGAGCTGCGCTTCGACCTGATCGGCGTCGATGCGCTGTATGGCGACGCGACGCCGGCCGTGCGCGGCGAGCCGGCCGAGGTGCGCGTGCGGGTGGCCGGCCGCGCGGCGAACGCCGCCGAAGCCGCGCGGATCGGCAACGAAGTCGAGACGCTCTATACGAACGGGCCGGCCGGCGGCGGCGGCGCGTTCAAGTCGACGCGCGAGGTGATCGCCGTGCAGTCGGTGCTGCTGCCGCGCGCGGCCGTGACGCCGTCGTTTTCATTCGTGGAGGCCTGATGCAACTGCGTGAACTCGCGCATGCGCGCACCGGCGACAAGGGCAATACGCTGAACGTGTCGGTCATCTGCCGCGATCCGCGTCATTACGACCATCTGCGCATGCATGTGGATGCGGAAACGGTAAAGGCATGGCTCGCGGGCATCGTGCACGGCGACGTCGTGCGCTACGAACTGCCGGCGCTCGGTGCGTTCAACTTCGTGCTGCGCGATGCGCTCGGCGGCGGCGTGACGCGCTCGCTCGCGCTCGACGCGCACGGCAAGTCGGTCAGTTCGGCGCTGCTCGCGATCGAGGTGCCCGACCCGGCGTGACGACGGCGTCGCGGCCCGGACGCGGCAGGGCGCTTACGGAATCAGCAGTTCGCGACGGCCGTCCGCGTGCTCGATGCGCTCGCCGGCGATCTGCAGGCGCTGATCCCGACGATAGTCGTACACCGCCCGCGACGCGGCGAGCTGATCGAAATCGAGTTCGATCGCGTGCCGCGATTCGGTGTTGCCGGCTTCGAAGATCAGGTCGCCGAACGGGTCGACCGCGAGGCTGCCGCCGGCGAACACGACGTCGTGGCTGCCGCCGCCGACGCGGTTGGCGACCGCCGCGAACACCTGGTTCTCCATCGCGCGCGCCGTCACCGACGTGCGGTGGACGTTGCGGTACGGCTCCATGTTGCCGTCGGTCACGAGGATCAGTTGCGCGCCGAGCGCGGCGAGCGCGCGGCCGGTTTCCGGGAATTCGCTGTCGTAGCAGATCAGCAGGCCGATCCGCACGCCGCGCCATTCGACCGTCGCGTAGCGGTCGCCGGGCAGCACGACGCCGTGCTCGCTGACCCACAGGTGCGTCTTGCGGTAGCGCAGCGCGATGCCGTTCGGCGTGACGAACACGGTCGTGTTGTAGAAGCGGCCGCCATCGTTCTCGATCAGCCCGACCACGACCGCGACGTCGCGCGCGCGGGCGGCCGCGATCACCGCACCGACGCTCGGGCCGTCGAGCGGCTCGGCGAGTTCGGCGAGATTCGACGGATCGAGGAAGCCGGTGAGCTGCGCTTCCGGGAACATCACGAGGTCGGTGCCGGGGGCGCAGGTCGCGATCGCTTCGAGCGTGCGCCGCAGGTTGGTGGGCGTGTCGCCGTCGCGGCCGGCGAGCTGCACGATGTCGAGCTTCAGCTTCATGGGTGGTTTCGGGGGCAGTGGCCCGTCGCGACAGGCGGCGGAGCGGTTGGAACGAGGTCCTAGTATGCGCCGAACCCTGTCGTTGCCCATCCCGCCGACGTGCTAACCCGTTGGGGGTATTGATCTCGTGAACGACGTGCGGGCAGCCATGAAAAAAACGCCGACCCTTCGGAAAGGGTCGGCGAACAGGTCCTGACTGACGAGGAGGTGCCATCAGAACCCAGGCCAGCGTCTGCCGCCCGTTTCGTGTCGAACGGGCAGACCGGATCGGATCGCGCAAGGATAGGGGCGTGCCGTTCGTTTGCACAGAAGGCGCAGCCGATAGCGCGTATCGGCGGTACGGGAGGGGCGCAATGCGGGCCGCGAACGCGTCACGCCGCCCGATCGTCACGTATCGGTCTGCGCCTTCAGGAACAGCGCAAACAGTTCAGACTGCGAATTGATCGCGAGCTTCGCGTAGATGTTGCGCCGGTGCACCTTGACCGTTTCGGCCGAGATGTCCAGCTTGCTCGCGACTTCCTTGTTCGAGCGTCCGCTCAGGATCAGCCGGATCACGTCGAGCTCGCGCGCGGTGAGCGGCGTGCCGAGCCGTGCCATCGCGTGCTCGAAGCCGTTCCCGGCATCGGCGCCGGGCCGGCGCGACGGAGCCGGTTCGGCCAGCATGGGCTCGTATGCGAGGCGCTGGCGCATCAGCGCGGCGACCCACGGCCGCACCAGGTCGAGCAGTGCCACGTGTTCGGGGCTGAAGCGCCGCTTGCTGCCGAGCGACAGGCACAGCGTGCGCGTGTCATGGAGCACGACGTTGAACTGCACCTCGTCCTCGACGACGTTGTGCGTGAAATAGCGCGTGTAGTACTCGGTGTCGCGAAAGCACTCGGGCGCGACGTCGGACAGCCGGAACAGGCCGCTCGTCGGCGCGTCGCGGTTCGCGATGTAGAACGGGTCCAGCAGGTACAGTCCCTGCACGTAGTCGCGGAACAGCGGATCGGGGCCGCCGCCTTCGTACGCGCATTCGGCGAACACCTGCGGGCGGCCGTCGCCGAACGTCAGCGCGACCCAGCTGTCGACCGCGACGTATTCCTCGATCAGCCGGATCAGCGACAGCCAGAAACCGGGCTGGTCGAGCGTCTCGATGAGCCGCCCGACCGAGCGGTGCCAGGCGACGTCCTGCAAGGTCAGGTTCATGCGGGTGTCCATGTCGGGGGGGCGGCCGTACGGCGCGTGCGGCGCCGCGCCGTGCGTGGACGCGACGGCCTCGCCGGCCGATTCCCGCGCGCATCGTACGGAGCCTGGAGTGAAGAACGAGATCGTAACGCCGGCCGACGCGATTGGCGAGGCCGTGCGGCGTGGCCGGTGCGCGGCACCGGCATCGCGCCACGGCAACCGTGATCGTGCACACTTGCAACTTTCCGCAACGTTTCTTTCCGACCAGAACGAACCTCGTCATGACCGTCCCGCACCGGAACACACGTCTCGAGCCGCTCGCGGCTTCGCTCGCCGCACTTGGCGCACTCGCGGTACTCACGGCGCTCTCCGCGCCGTCGCCCGTTCATGCGGCCGAGCCGGTCCGGCTTGACCGTTCGTTGAAGACCTTCGTCCACGACACGTACGGCAACTGGCGTGCCGACCGCAAGGGTTGGCAGGCAGACGGCGACGATTTCATCTATGCGCCGTGCGGTTCGCTGCGCGTCGCGACCGCGGACGGCCCGCGCACGCTGCTCGCGATGTGCGGCGAGACCGAGGCTGCGGTACAGAACGGAATGCCGGGCATGGATTCGGACGCTTCGACCGGCGCGATCGATTTGTACGTGCTGAAGCCGACGGCCGGCGGCAAGACGCTCGAGCCGATCGTGAAGAAGACGCAGATCGCGTCGGGCCAGCGCGGCGAGCCCGGCACGGTGCGCATCGAGCGGCTCGGGCCGCACCTGTTCGGGTTCGTCATCGGCGAAGGGGACATGCGGCAAGGCTATACGCAAACCTTCCGGTCGATCTGGCTGCCGTACGGCAATGCGCTGGTGCTGGCGGCGGCGCGCATCGACGAGGCGCTCGACAATGCCGAATCGAGCGAATGTGCGAATGCGCGGGCGCGTTGCGAGGAACGGCGCTTCGAGATCGCGCCGGACCTGACCGGCGCCGGCGACGTCTATCCGCTGACGGTCACGGAAACGGGCACGCGCGGCGGCAAGGCCATCCACGCGCGCCATACGGTGAAGTTCGACGCGGCACGGGGCCGCTACGTCGTGCCGAAGGCATTGCGCGAAGGATACTGATGCTTCTCGCAGGCACGGGCGGCATGGCGCCGCCCGCGCCTCACACGTACAGATAGCGCACGAGGTGGAAGAACACCGGCGCGGCGAAGCAGATCGAATCGACGCGATCGAGCATCCCGCCGTGGCCGGCGATCATCGAGCCCCAGTCCTTCGTGCCGAGCGAACGCTTGACGGCCGACAGCACGAGCCCGCCGACGAAGCCCGCGATCACGATCGCGAGCGAGATCCCGAACGCCGCGCCGAAGCTGAACGGCGTCACGCGATACAGCGAGGCGCCGCACAGCGTGGCCAGCAGGCCGCCGCCGACGAAGCCCTCGATCGTCTTCGACGGCGACAGCTGCGGCGCGATCTTGCGGCGTCCGAACAGCTTGCCGACCACGTATTGCAGCACGTCGCTGATCTGCACGACGAACAGGAAGAAGAACAGCAGCAGCGCGTTCTGCCCGGCGTAGCGCGGGATGTCGAGAATCAGCACGGCCGGCGCGTGGCTCAGCCCGTACACGCACACCATCAGCGCCCAGTTGATCTTCGCGTTGCGGCTCAGGAATTCGCGCGTGTCCTGCGTGAGCGCCGACACGAGCGACATCGCGAAGAACAGGTGCACCGGCACGAAGATCGAGTACATCCCGTACCAGTTGATGCCGAGTAGCAGGTACTGCACGGGGATCGCGACGAAGAACGCGATGAAGAGCGTCGTGTGGTCGCTCGCGGTGGTCGGCGTGAGCGTGATGAATTCGCGCAGCGTCAGGTACGACAGCAGCGCGAACACCAGATACGTGACGTTGTTGCCGAGGCCGATCGCGACGGCCATGATCGCGATCATCGCCCACCACGCGCGGATGCGCTGGTTCAGGTTGACGATGGTCGCGCTCGTGCCGCCGCTGCGCGCGCCGAGGATCGCGCCGATCACGGTCGCGACGACGAGCACGCCCGTGACGCCCGCGACCAGTTCCCAGAAGAGGGTTCGCATGGTTGATGTCCGGAAAAGGAAGAAGGGGGCGCCGCGTTCAGCCGGCGGGCCGCTGCGGCGGCGCGAGCGCGATGACCGCGTCGCGCATGCGGGCGAGGAACGTCGGCTTGTCTTCCTGAGCGCCGAGCGCTTCGTTCGCGCCGAAATGCACCTTGCAGATCAGCGGCACGGGCCAGATCGCGCCCTTCGGCATGATGCGCTGCAGGTTCTCGAGATAGACGGGCGCGAGCGCCACGTCCGGGAACTCGGTCGCGAGATGGAACAGCCCGCTCTTGAACGGCTGCGGCAATACGTCGGCGCCGCGCGTGCCTTCCGGGAAGATGATGATCGAGTGACCCTGCCGCAGCGCGTCGCGCACCGGATCGAGCGGGTCGCCCCCGGATTCGCGATGACGGTCGATCAGCACGACGTTCAGCAGCTTCTGCGCGATGTGGCGCTTCAGGTCGCTGCTGTCCCAGTAATCGCGCGCGGCGACCGGCCGCACGACCGCACGCACGTCGCGCGGCAGCGCGGCGAGGATCGCGAGCGT
This sequence comes from Burkholderia sp. 9775_39, assembly GCF_015712225.1. Classification (NCBI taxonomy): domain Bacteria; kingdom Pseudomonadati; phylum Pseudomonadota; class Betaproteobacteria; order Burkholderiales; family Burkholderiaceae; genus Burkholderia; species Burkholderia sp. 9775_39. Next base: position 260,946 of record NZ_JACCQC010000003.1, read on the forward strand.
GTCGATGTGGCTCGTATGGTTCGAGAAGTAGATCTTCTGCGTCGGGGACGGCGGCGCCTGATGCCAGACCGGATACGCGCCGGCGACGAGCCGCACGATGGACAGCAGGAAATCGCGCTGCCAGACGTTGAGGATGTTCATCGGCGCGCTGCCTCCTGCGTGCATGCCCGGCCCGCTGCGCATGCGCGGCGGGCGGAACCCCGGAATGCCGGCGCGGCAGGATGCGCGCCGGACGGCTCTTGTTTAAATTTTTTCAAATTCGTGGCTGCCTGTCGCAGGTCCGCGATAATCGGACGATTCGCCGTCGCACGCTGTTGCGTCGCGGCGAATGCGCCGGTCGGCGGCGTGATAATCGGCTGTTGCACGAGTGCCCGTCTGCAGTTCGAATCGATCTCGCTGCGCTCGGGCCAGCGGATTATCGCGAGTTTCGCCAAAAAACGCCAGATTGGCGCCGCGCGGCCGGCCGGCCGCATGCTTGACGCATCGGGGCGGCTCGGCGACGATGAGGGCCGTTCCAGCCAGGCCGGCCAAGGCCGTTTCGCCGCCCGGGGCATCGCGGCGGGAAATGCATCCGACCGTGCCGCACGAATAAAACGAATACGAAACGATGAGCCTCTACGCACTCAAACCCAAATTCCAGAATCGTCTGCGCCCGTTCGCGAATTCGCTCGCCGAACGCGGCGTCACGGCCAACCAGGTCACGCTGTTCGCGGCCGGCGGTTCGATCGTCGTCGGCGCGCTCGCCGGGCTCGGCGTGTTCGCCCGCGCGCTGTTCCTGCTGATTCCGCTGTGGCTGTTCGCGCGGATGGCGCTCAATGCGATCGACGGGATGCTCGCGCGCGAGCACGGGCAGAAGAGCACGCTCGGCGCGTACCTGAACGAGCTGGGCGACATCGTGTCCGATGTCGCGCTGGTGCTGCCGTTCCTCGCCATTTCCGCGTTCGCTCCGGCGGACGTCTGGCTGTTCGCGCTGACGGCGGTGATCGTCGAATGCGCGGGGCTGATCGGCCCGCTCGTCGGCGCGACGCGCCGCTACGACGGCCCGTTCGGCAAGAGCGACCGGGCGCTGGCACTGGGCGCGTTCGCGCTGTGGATCGGCTTCGGTTTGCCGGTCGGCAGCGTCGCCGCATGGCTGTGGCGGCTGCTGATCGTGCTGTCGATCGTGACGGTGGTGCGGCGCGTCCAGGCCGGCATCGCCGAAGCGGGCGGCTGACGGCAGCCGACGCGAAAGCCGGACCGGCGCCGGAGGGCGGCGCCGCACACATTCGAATAACGAAACGAGAGAGATCGCATGAGCGCACGCACGGCCCGTGAGGCCGACTTCATCACGCACGACGGCGAAACGCTGTTCTATCGTCACTGGCCTGCCACAGGCGCGCGCTGCCGCGGCGCCATCGTGCTGCTGCACCGCGGCCACGAACATTCGGCGCGCGTCGCGCACCTCGTCGACGAGCTCGACCTGCCGGAGTTCGCCTTTTTTGCATGGGACGCACGCGGCCACGGCCGCTCGCCGGGCGCGCGCGGCTACAGCCCGAGCGCGGCCGCGTCGGTGCGCGACCTGCAGACCTTCGTCGAGCATATCCGCGACACGCACGGCATCGCGATCGAGGAGATGGCCGTGGTCGGCCAGAGCGTCGGCGCGGTGCTCGCGGCGACCTGGGCGCACGACTACGCGCCGCCGATCCGCGCGCTGGTCGTCGCGTCGCCGGCGTTCCACATCAAGCTCTACGTGCCGTTCGCGCGGCCCGGGCTGCGACTGATGCACAAGCTGCGCGGGCTGTTCTACGTGAACAGCTACGTGAAACCGAAATTCCTCACGCACGATCCCGAGCGAATCGCGAGCTACGCGTCCGATCCGCTGATCACGCGGCCGATCGCGGTCAACATGCTGCTCGACCTGCACGATACCGCGCAGCGGATCGTCGCCGACGCGGCCGCGATCACCGTGCCCACGCAACTGCTGATTTCGGGCGCCGACTGGGTCGTGCATCGCGGCCCGCAGGACCGCTTCTTCGAACGGCTCGGCTCGGCGCGCAAGGAGCGCATCGTGCTGCCGGGCTTCTATCACGACACGCTCGGCGAGCGCGACCGTGCGCAGGCGCTCGCGCCGCTGCGCGCATTCGTGCTGCGCGAATTCGATGCGCCGAGCCCGCGCGTGTCGCTCGTCGATGCCGACCGGCGCGGCGCGTTCCACGACGAATATGCGGCGCTCGGCCGGCCGCCGGCCAACGTGTTCGCGCGGGCGTACTGGGCGCTCACGCGCGCCGGCCTGAAAGCCGGCGGCGCGCTGTCGGACGGCATCGCGCTCGGGCTGCGGCTCGGCTTCGATTCGGGCTCGACGCTCGACTACGTGTACCGCAACCGCGCGCAGGGGCGGCTCGGCGTCGGCGCGCTGATCGACCGCACGTATCTCGATTCGCCCGGCTGGGTCGGCATCCGCCAGCGCAAGGTGCATCTGCAGGAACTGATCGGCGCGGCGATCGGCCGCCTGCGCGGGCACGGCTCGCCGGTGCGGATCGTCGACATCGCGGCCGGCCACGGGCGCTACGTGCTCGACGCGATCGCAATGGCCGCCGAGCGCGACGGCGCGGCGCCCGACGACATCACGCTGCGCGACTACAGCCCGCCGAACGTCGAAGCCGGGCGCGTGCTGATCGCGCAGCGCGGCCTCGAGCCGATCGCGCGCTTCGAGCGCGGCGACGCGTTCGACGAGGCGTCGCTCGCGACGCTCGAGCCGCGGCCGACGCTCGCGATCGTGTCGGGCCTGTACGAGCTGTTCGGCGAGAACGCGCTGATCGAGCGTTCGCTGCGCGGGCTCGCGCAGGCCGTGCCGCCGGGCGGCTATCTCGTCTATACGGGGCAGCCGTGGCATCCGCAGCTCGAATTCATCGCCCGCGCGCTGAACAACCACCGCGGCGAATCGACCTGGGTGATGCGACGCCGTTCGCAGGCCGAAATGGACGAGCTCGTCGCGCGGGCGGGCTTCCGCAAGCTCGACCAGCGGATCGACGAGATGGGCATCTTCACGGTGAGCCTCGCGCAGCGGGTCGACGCGTCATGAGCGCGCTCGGCGGCGGCGCGGGTGCGGGCGACGGGCTGACCGAGCCGGCGGCCGGCGCGCGCGACGCGTCGTTTGTGCTGCGCTTCGGCTGGCTCGCGGCGATGGGCGCGGTGTTCTTCTCGACCTACGGCTTCGCGAACTGGCTCGCGGCGCGCCGCGCCGCGGTGCCGACCTTCGCGTTCGGCTGGGAGCAGGCGATCCCGTTCGTGCCGTGGACGATCGTGCCGTACTGGTCGATCGACCTGCTGTATGCGCTGTCGTTCTTCTTCTGGACGCGCCGCGACGATCTGCTCGATCACGTGAAGCGGCTGCTGACCGTGCAGCTGGTGTCGGTCGCGTGTTTCATCGCGTGGCCGCTGCGCTTCGGCTTCGAGCGACCCGACGCGGGCGGCGTGGCCGGTGCGCTGTTCACGCTGCTGATGGGTTTCGACAAGCCGTTCAACCAGGCGCCGTCGTTGCATATCGGGTTGCTGGTCGTGCTGTGGGCCGTCTATGCGAAGCATCTGCGCGGCACGTTCGCCCGCGTCGTGCTGCATCTGTGGTTCGCGGCGATCGGCGTGTCGGTGCTGACGACCTACCAGCATCACGCGATCGACGTGCCGACCGGGGCGGCCGTCGGCTGTCTCGCACTGTTCCTGTTTCCGTTGCGCGATGCCGCGGGCCGACTGCCGGGCGCCGAGGCGTCGCCATCCGCGGCCGGCCGCGCGCTCGCGCGCCGCTACGCGTGCGGCGCCGCACTGGTCGCACTCGCGGCGCTGGCGTGCGTGCCGCGCGCGCCGGGCTGGGCGCTGGCGGCAGGGTGGGTCGCGCTGGCGCTCGCCTGCGTCGCATGGGCTTATCGACGTGGCGCGCCCGGCGCGTTCCAGAAGGATGCGCACGGACGGTTGCCGGTCTTCATCGGCTGGCTGCTCGCGCCGACGATCGCCGGCGCGTTCGTCAATTCGCGGCTGTGGACGTTCCGGCAGCCGGCGCCGGTGCGGATCGACGAGCGTGTGTCGATCGGCCGGACGCCGACGACGCGCGACATCCGGCGCGACGGCTTCACCGCGCTGGTCGACCTGACCGCCGAGATGCCGCGCTGGGCGGCGGCCGATGCAGCGCTCGCGTATGCGTCGGTGCCGCAGCTCGATCTCGTCGCCCCGACCGCGGCGCAGCTCGCGCAGGCCGTCGCGGCGCTCGAACGCCTGCACGGCGAGGGGCGCGACATACTGGTCTGCTGCGCGCTCGGCTATGGCCGCAGCGTGCTGTGCGCGGCCGCGTGGCTCGCCGCGCGGCGCGGGCTGGCCGATGCGCGCGACGCGCTGGCCGCGGTGCGCGCGGTCCGGCCGCACGCGGTGTGGTCGGATGACGGCGTGGCCGTGCTGCAGCAGTGGATCGATCGCCGTCGCGATGCGGGGCGCGTGTGATGCGCGATCCGTCGGCACCGTTCAGGATTGCCGCCGCCCGCGGCGCGCTCGACGCGGGCGCATGGGCGCTCGTGGCCGCGCTCGCCGCGGCCGGCGCGGGTGGCTGGATCGCGGCGGGCTGGGCGCCGGCGACGCTCGCCCGCGTGCTGCTGGCCGTCGTCAGCGCGGGGGCGGGGATCGCGGCGCTGTGGTACGCGGTTCGTATCGAGATCGACCGGCGGTTGTTTGCCGCGCTGGCGCGGACGGTGGGCGACGACGGGGCGGTCGACGACGGGCTCGCGGCGCTCGATCGCGCGCTCGCCGATCTGGGCTGGATCGACGCGGCGAAGGCCGGGCGCACGCTCGACGCGCGCGTGCGCGGCGCGGTCGGGCTGTGCCGGACCGCCGTGCTGGTGGCGATCGTGCAGTGGCTCGTCGTCGGGATCGCGATCGCGGTGTCGCCGATCGGTTAGCGAGGGGCGGTGCCGGTGCGCCGCGATCGTGTTCGATGGGTTTCCTGCAGCGTCTGGTTCGGATGCGCGGTGGGTACGTTCTTCGTATGGGCGCCGTTGGCCGACCGTTTCACACTGCCGGTGCGGATAGCCGGCCGTAGCGCCCCTGTCGTTCGACCGATGTGCCGACCGGCCGCGCGCGGGCCGCGTGCGTCGCGCATGCGCGTCATCGCGGAGGCCGGGGGCGGGCGCAGCCGGAGCGCGCGCGATCGACGGCAACCGGCCCTGCGCCAGCGTGCTCGCAGGGGCCGGCCTCGGATTTCGCGATTTCGACCTGCGTCGCGCCGTTGCCCGCCCCGGTGGCGGATGGCGGCGTCGACGAATTGATCCAGGTCAGTTTTTCACGAAGAAAATACGTCGCGCGACGCGCGCTTGCGGTAGCATACGCGCCGCTCGCGGCAGCGCGTTCCGGGCGGCCTGCAACGGGCCGCCACCGGTGCCCCGGCCGGCCGCCGTGCGTCGGAACGACGCCGTTCCGGCCATCCGGCAGCAACGGCGCAATTCTTGCCATTCACTCTTCCTGCGCAGCATTTCCGACCGAATTGAGATTTTTTTCGCTTCTCAGTCGCGAATCACGGTAAGTTCTGTTCTATTTTTGAGATAGTGTGACGAATGGGCGGCCGCCGGTGCCAGGCGCGCCGCCGCGCGGCGAACCGATCATTGAAGAATCCGCCGCGTCGTTCCGATAAATGCAATCAGGCCATGAATGAGGGGAAGCAGAGGGGATGTGCACTTACGGGCATAGCTGCTTTGCGCGCGTCGCTTTCGACGCGCAGAAGGACGGGACCATCGTGACGAAGCGGAGCGGTGCATGAAGCCGGCCGTGTCGCTGTTCGTCCTCGCGACCGCGATGACCGGCGCTTTCCATGCGGCCGCGCTGTCGGCCGCGCCGATGCCGGCGGTGCCGGCCGCCGCTTCGACGGCCGCTGCCGGTCACGCGGCGGCGGCCGATGTCGCGCCCGCCGCGGGGCCCGTGGCCGCGCCGGCGGCGGCCAGCGCGCCGGCCGCCGGCCTGCCGGCGACGACCGTGCATGTGCCGTTCGCGTCGCTCGGCGCGTTCGATCCGCTGCGCCTGCGCGGCGCCGACGACGCGCGCACGATCAACGCCGGCGTGCGGCTCGACCGCGTGATCACCGGCGCGCGGTTGCGCCTGACCTACGCGTATTCGCCGTCGCTGGTCTTTCCGCTGTCGCACCTGAAGGTGTCGGTGAACGGCGAGGTGGTCGCGACCGTCCCGTTCGACGCCGCGCGCGCGGGCCGCACGGTGACGCAAGAGATCCCGATCGATCCGCGCTACTTCTCCGATTTCAACCAGATCGGCCTGCGCCTGATCGCGCACTACACGCTCGACCATTGCGAGGATCCGTCGAACTCGGCGCTGTGGGCCGACGTGAGCCCGACGAGCGAGCTGATCCTCGACGAATCGCCGGTGCGCCTGCCGAATGATCTCGCGCTGCTGCCCGCACCGTTCTTCGACCGGCGCGACAACGGCCGCGTGCGGCTGCCGTTCGTGCTGCCGGCGACGGCCGATTCGGCGACGCTGCGCAGTGCGGGCGTGCTCGCGTCGTGGTTCGGCGCGCTGGCCGACTACCGGCATGCGCGTTTCCCGGTGTCGGCCGCGTTGCCGGCCGACGACCAGGCCGTCGTGGTCGGCACGGCCGCGACGCTGCCGGCCGGTCTCGCGCTCCCACCCGTCAACGGCCCGCTGCTCGCGGTCGCCGACAACCCGGCCGCGCCGGGGCGCAAGCTGCTGGTCGTCACGGGCCGCACGGCGGCCGAGGTCGACGACGCGGTCGCGACGCTCGTGCTGGGCCGCGCGGCATTGTCGGGGCCGGCGGCGTCGGTCGCGCACGTCGATCTGGGCGCGCCGCGCAAGCCGTACGACGCACCGCGCTGGCTGCCGGTGAACCGGCCGATCGCGTTCCGCGAGCTCGTCGACGATCCGCGCCAGCTCGAAGTGCGCGGCACGACGCCCGACGCGATCCGGCTGAACCTGCGCGTGCCGGCCGATCTGCATTCGTGGAACGGCGCGGGCGTGCCGATCACGCTGCGCTACCGCTACACGGCGCCGACCGTGCAGGACAACTCGACGCTCGCGGTCGAGATCAACGATCAGCTCGTGAAGTCGTACCGGCTCGGGCCGGCCCACGCCGAAGACGCGCACGGCCGCATGCAGCTGCCGCTGCTGTCGGTGCCGGAAGGGCGCGTGACGAGCGACGTCGACATTCCCGCGTTCCGCGTCGGCAGCGGCAACCAGCTGCAGTTCCGCTTCTCGCTCGATTCGCAGAAGACGGGCCTGTGTTCGAGCACGGCCACCGAGCCGCAGCGCGCGGCGATCGATCCGGATTCGACGATCGACTTCTCGCACTTCGTTCATTACGCGCAATTGCCGAACCTCGCGTTCTTCGCGAACAGCGGCTTCCCGTTCACGCGCTTCGCCGACCTGTCGCAGACGGCCATCGTGCTGCCCGAGCGGCCGTCGCCGCAGGAACTCGAGGCCTACCTGACGATGCTCGGCCACATGGGCGAATGGACCGGCTTCCCGGCGCTGCGCGTGCAAGTTGCGCGGCCCGGCGACGTCGCCGCGCTGTCCGGGCACAAGGATCTGCTCGTGATCGACGGCTCGCCGGCGTCGCCGCTGCTCGCGCACTGGCGCGCGGCGCTGCCGCTCGCGATCGGCGAGCAGGGCGGCGCCGGCGGCGGCGCGACGCGCGTCGCGTTCACGGTGAAGGAGCGCTGGCGCAACGGCGTGGGCCTCGCCGACGGCGGCGCGCACATCGAACAGACGGGCCCGCTCGCGGCGCTCGCCGGTTTCGAGCTGCCGGGCAGCCGCGGCCGCAGCGTCGTCGCGCTGACGGCGACCGACCAGGCGCGCCTCGGCGATCTGCTCGACGTGTTCGAGAACGCCGGGCTCGTGTCGCAACTGCAGGGCGACCTCGCACTGGTGCGGCCGGGGCAGGTCGACAGCCTGCGGGTCGGCGAGCCTTACGTGGTCGGCTTCGTGCCGTGGTATGCGCGCGTGTGGACGGAGGCGGCGCGGCATCCGGTCGTGCTCGGCGCGGTCGGCGTCGTCGCGGGGCTGCTGCTCGCGCTCGGCGTGTTCAGCGTGCTGCAGCGCATCGCCGCGCGTCGACGGGGGATGTAACGGATGGCGCGGGCAATGACGAAGCGACGGGCAACGCGGCCGGCGCGGCGTGTCGGCGCGACGTTCGCGCTGGCGCTGGCGGTGACGTGCGCGGCGGCCGGCATGGCCACGCGCGCGCACGCCGCCGGGACTGGCGCGGCCGACGCGGCCGGCGCCGGATGCAGCGTGGCGTGGCCGCGCTGGGACGCGTTCAAGCGCGATTTCATCTCGGCCGACGGCCGCGTGATCGACGTCGGCTCGGCCGATTCGCGCACGGTATCGGAGGGGCAGGCGTATGGACTGTTCTTCGCGCTGGTCGCGAACGACCGGCGCATGTTCGACACGATCCTCGCATGGACCGAGAACAACCTCGCGCAGGGCGACCTGAGCGCGCACCTGCCTGCGTGGCTGTGGGGCCGCGCGCCCGACGGCGCGTGGCGCGTGCTCGACGCGAACCCTGCGTCGGACGCCGACCTGTGGATCGCGTATGCACTCGTCGAGGCCGGACGGCTGTGGCGCGAGCGCAGCTATACGGCCCGCGGCGCGCTGCTCGCGAAGCGCGTGCTCGACGCCGAGACGGCGACCGTGCCGGGCCTCGGCCTCACGCTGCTGCCGGGGCCGACCGGGTTCAAGCTGGCCGACGGCCAATGGCGCGTGAACCCGAGCTATTCGCCGCCGCAGGTGATTCGCGCGCTCGGCGCGCGGCTGCCCGACGACCGTCGCTGGGCCGCGCTGGCGTCCAGTACCGGGCGCGTGCTGCTCGACACCGCGCCGAAGGGGTTCTCGCCGGACTGGGCGCTGTATCGCGCGGGCAAGGGTTTCGGGCCCGATCCGGACACGCATGCGCAGAGCGCGTACAACGCGATCCGCGTGTACCTGTGGGCCGGCATGCTCGACCGTGCCGATCCGCTCGCCGCGCCGCTGCTCGCGAAGTTCGCGCCGTTCGCCGATGCCATCGCCGCGCACGGCGCGCCGCCGGAGCGGGTCGATACGACGACGGGCGTCGCGGGGCCGAACGACGGCAACGGCGGCTTCTCCGCGGCGGCCGTGCCGTTTCTCGACGCGCGCGGCCAGCACGCGCTCGCGGATGCACAGGCGGCCCGCGTCGATACGCTCGCGCGCCAGTCGGCGCCCGGCTACTACACCAGCGTGCTGACGCTGTTCGGCCTCGGCTGGCGCGACGGCCGCTACCGGTTCGGGGCGGACGGCACGCTCGACACCCGCTGGGGAGACCGTTCGTGCGCCGCCCGCTGAAGTGCGCCGCGCCGCACGTCGCGGGATTCGCATGGCTCGCGTCGTCGGTGTGCGCGGCGGCGTCGGGCCCGGCGATCGCGAACTCCGCGACTTCGGCGACACCGTCGACCTCGGCCGCCGCCGATGCGCGGCGCGAACTCGACACCGCGCGGATGTGGGGCATCAAGCATCGCGACGATCTCGCGCGCGATGCGCTGCGCAAGGGCCTGCTGATTGCGCCGGGGGATCCCGAGCTGCTGGCCGAACAGGTGCGCGTGCTGCTGCGGTTGGGCGATGCGAAAGGCGCGCAGGCGTCGCTGGCGCGGCTGCAGGCGCAGTCGCCGAATGTGCCGGCCACGCGGCGGGTGGCCGACGAATACCGGGTCGCGACGAGCGGGCGCGGCGAGATGGCGCAGATCCGGCTGCTCGCGCGCAGCGGCCGTGCCGACGAGGCGGCACGGCGGATCGTCGCGCTGTTTCCGAACGGCGCACCGGCGGGCGCGCTCGGCGCCGAGTATTACCAGATCGTGTCCAATGCGCCGGGCGGGCGTGAGCCGGCGATCGCCGCACTGCGCCGCGCGATCGCGGCCGATCCGGGCGACACGAGCGCATCGGTCGCGCTCGCGCGGCTGTTGAACCAGCGCGACGACACGCGCGCGGAAGCGAACCGGATCGCCGCGTCGCTCGCGCAGCGCAACGACGCGGACCACACGGAAGCGATGGCGCTGTGGCGGCGCGTGCTGCAATCGGCCGGCAGCGATCCCGCGTATCTCGACGCGCTGCACGCGTATCTCGCGCTCGCGCCGGACGACACCGAATTCCGCGACCGCGCCGCCGGCCTCGATCGGCAGCGCGACGCGCGGCGCCGGCTCGAACGCGATCCCGACTACATCGCGCAACAGCGCGGGCTGCAGGCACTCGCGCGCGGCGATCTGGCCGCCGCCGATCCGCTGCTCGCGCGCGCCGCGCGGGCGCGGGCGGACGACGCCGATGCGCTGGGCGGGCTCGGCCTGCTGCGGCTGCGCGAGGGGCGGCACGACGAAGCGCGCGTGCTGTTCGCGCGGGCCGCGACGCGTGCGACCGACCAGCGCGGCAAATGGCAAAGCCTCGCGCGTACCGCGCAGTTCTGGGGGGTGCTCGCCCAAGGCCGTGAAGCGGCCAGTGCGGGGCGCCCGAAGGAGGCCGAGCGCGCCGCGCGGGCGGCGCTCGCGATGCAGCCGGACAACCCGGACGCGAAGTTGCAGCTCGCCGATGCGCTGCTCGCGCAGCGCGACTGGGCGCAGGCGGAGCCGTTGCTGCGCGGCTTGCTGGCCGCGCGTTCGCCGAGCCTGTCGGCCGTGCGCGACACGGCCACGCTGTACGAAAACACCGGCCGCGCGGACCGGATCGGCCCGTTGCTCGACGCGCTCCAAGGGCGCGTGACGGGCGCCGACGATCGCCGCGCGCTCGACGGCCTGCGCGGCGACCTGCTCGCGAACGAGGCGCGCGCGCTGGCCGACAAGGGCGCACGCGGGCCGGCCGCGCAGCGCTACGAGGCGGCCGTGCGCGCGGCGCCCGACGCGCCGTGGACGCGCTTCGCGCTCGCGCGCCTCTATCGCGACATGGGGCTGCCGCAGCTCGGCCGCACGGTGATGGACGACGGGCTCGCGCAGCGCGATACGCCCGAGATGCGCTACGCGAACGCGCTGTACCGCAACTCGCTCGACGATGTCGCGGGCGCTCAAGCCGTGTTGGCGCCGGTCGACGACGCGCACCGTTCGGACGGGATGCGCGCACTGGCGCGCAAGCTCGATGCCGAAAGCGCGCTGGCCGACGCACGCAGCGCGCACGCACGCGGCGACCGCGCGGCATTCGCCGCCACGCTCGCGCACGCGCAGGCGAGCGCACCGGACGATCCCGACATGCTCGCCGCGATCGGCGCGCAGTGGATCGACGCGGGCGAACCCGAGCGCGGCCTCGCGCCGCTGCGCGACTGGATCGCCGCGCATCCGCGCGAAGCCGACGCGGACGTGCGGCTGCGCTACGGCGACCTGCTCGGCCGCGCGGGGCGCGACGACGCGCTCGCCGCGTGGCTCGACACGCTGCGCCGCGACTCGCCGCTGACGCCCGCGCAGACCGCGCGGCTCGAGGATCAGTCGCTGCGGCTCGTGCTGCGGCAGACCGACGACGCGATCGCGCGACAGGACTACGCACAGGCGCGCACGCTGCTCGACCGCGCGAGCCCGGCCGGCCGGGCGGACAAGCGTTACGCGCTCGAACTCGCCGATCTCGAACGCGCGCAGGGCCATTACGATGCCGCGCGCGATGCGCTCGCGCCGGTCGTGGCGCCCATGCCGGACGATGCCGATGTGCAGCTCGCGCTCGCCAGGATCGACGAGGACAGCGGCAACCGTGCCGCCGCACGCGCGCGCGTGCAGGCCGTGCTGGCGCGCACGCCGGACGACGACGTCGACACGCAACTGTCGGCCGTGCGCCGCCTGAACGCGCTGCGCCGCCCGGACGAAGCCGCGCAGATCACCGACCGGCTGCAGGCCGCGTATCCGGCGCGCGCCGACGTGACGGTCGCGGCCGGACGCGTGGCCGAGGCGCAGGGGCGCTATGACGACGCGGCGTCGCTGTACCGGCTGTCGCAGTCGCAGGAACGCGCGACGGGCGTGAGCCCGGGCCGCGACGGGTTGACGCCCGCGCAGGCCGCGTTCGCGGATCTGCAGCAGCGGCGCAATCCCGAGATCGAGACCGGCTGGATACCCGCGTACAAATCGGGCGACGAAGGCATCTCGTCGTATCGCGCGCAGCAGGTGCCGATCTATATGCAGATGCCGGTCCGTTACGACGGGCACGTGTTCGCGCAGATCGACACCGTGCATCTCGACCCGGGCACGCTCGACACGAGCAACCCGGACGCCTATTCGCTGAAGACGTTCGGCACCTACGCGGCGCTCCGCGCGCAAAACGGGTTGCCGCCGCCATTCCAGCTGAATCAGCCGGCCGCCGCGCTGCTCGCGAATCCGCCGGGTTCGCTGCACCAGTCGACGACGGGCGTCGCGCTCGGCGCCGGCTATCTGTCGGACGCGTGGCGCGTCGATCTCGGCACGTCGCCGCTCGGCTTCCCCGTGCATTACCTGGTCGGCGGCGTGCGCTATCGCTTCGACGCGGGCCCCGCGAGCTTCTCGGTGAATGCGTCGCGAAGGCCGGAAACGAGCAGCGTGCTGTCGTACGCGGGGATGCGCGACCCGTGGACCGGCGCGGTGTGGGGCGGCGTGCGCCGCGACGGCGTGAACCTGCGTGCGTCGGTCGACGTCGGCCGCACGAACCTGTTCGCGGAGCTCGGCGCGGGCGTGCTGTCCGGCCGCAACGTCGAACGCAACGCGGAAGTCACGCTGCGCACCGGTTTCACGGTGCCCGTGTACGAGCGCGCGACGATGAAGCTCAGCACGGGGCTCGTCGGCACTGCGTGGCACTACGCGCAGAACCTGCGTTACTACACGTACGGGCAGGGCGGCTACTACAGCCCGCAGCGCTACCTGTCGCTCGGCGTGCCGATCGAATGGGCGGGGCGGCGCGATGCGCTGTCGTGGGACCTGACCGTTACCGGCGGGATCTCGAACAGCTACGAAAAGGATTCGCTGTATTACCCGACGTTCTCGGACCAGCGCGCCGCGCAGGTGGCGGCCGGGTTCGTCTATGCGGGCAGCTCGACGCGCGGCGTGTCGTTTTCTTACGGCGTGAACGGCATCGTCGAGTATCGCGTGAACCCGCACCTGAGCGTCGGCGCGCAGTTGCACATCGACCGGTCGCACGACTATGCGCCGAGCTCGGCGCTCGTGTACCTGCGCTATGCGTTCGATGCGCGCGCGCCGCGCAGCTGGCTCGTCACGCCGACGCCGGTGCGGCTTTATTCGGATTACTAGGGACTAGGGGAACGCCGTGACTACGGAATTCGATGCCACCCGCCTCGCGCCCGGCGCCACCAGCCTGGTCGATCGCCTGCGCGCGTCGTTGCGCATGGGGCCGGCGGGCGGCCGCGCCGGCGCGTTGAGCCGGCTCGCGATCGACGGCCTGCCCGATACCTGGACGCAACTGGAAGCCGGCGGCCTGTATGCGATCTACGCGGCCGCCGGCACGCCGGGCTGCGATGCGCTCGTGTGGGAAAGCGCGCGCCAGGCGCGCACGCGCGACGTCACGGTCGTGCTGGCGCGCGATCCGGCGCGCGTCGCCGCGCAGATGGCCTCGCTCGGCTTCGCGGGCGGCGCGCAGCCGGCCGGCTGGCCGCGCAACCTGAACGTATTGGCGATGCCGCCGGCGGCCGGGCCGGCCGACGACGGTGTGGATGCCGGTGCGGCCGGCGGCACGCCGCGTCGTGCGGCACCGGGCCCGTTCGCGCGGCTGACCGGCGGCTTGCGCGCGATGAAGCGCTACGGGCTGCATGCCCGTTCGCTGTATTTCGTCGAAGGCGCCCAGCGCTGGTTCAGCTGGGACGATCCGGTCGCGCTCGCGGACGAAGCGCACGCGCTGGCCGACTGGTGCCGCACGCGCCGGATCGCGCTCGTGCTGCTGCTCGACCCCGAAGCGACCCGCGCGGGCGGCGACGCGCGCGCCGACGATGCGCCGCTCGTGCGCGATGCCGATCGCACGCCGCGCAGTGGCTTCCACGGCATCTGCTCGGGCGTCGCGCAGTTGCAGCGCACGCATGGCGAGCTGCTGTGGATCGTCGATTTCTGGCGCGCGGGCGACACGCTCGCGGCCGGCGAGGTGCGGCCGCTGCGCTTCGCGCCGGGCGGCCGGCTGTCGGCGAGCGTCGACGGCGGCGCGACCGAACCGGCGCGCCGGATGAAGCTCGCGAGTGACGAGGATCGCGTGGTGGTCAGCCGCGCGGTGGTCGACGGCGCGAGCCGCGTGCCGGACGGCTGGGAGATCGTCGACGACAATGCGGCCGTCGTCGCCGCGTGCGCGAGCGCGCAGGCCGCGACCGCGGTACTCGTGTTCCGCTCGCATGCGCAACTCGAAGCGCTGTGCGCGGACGTGCACGCGCTGCGCCGGCAGTGCGGCGGCGCGCTGAAGATCGCGGTCGTCGAGCGCGGCGAGGTGCTGCGCCACCAGTTCGAGGTGCTCGTGCTGAGCGTCGGCGCGAACCGGGTCGTCGCGCGCGACTTGCCCGTCTCGCGGATGCAGGCCGCCGTGCATGCGCTGCGCGGCCAGCTCTACGCGCGGCCCGTCGCGGCCGACTATCGCGCGGCGCTCGCGGCCGCGCTCGGCGATTCGGTGCTCGGTTATCTGCCGGTCGGCGCGTTCTGCCAGCGGATTCGCGCGGTGCTCGATCGTGGCGCCGTGCTCGCGCTGCCGCATACGCTCGCGAAGCTCACGCTGTTGCCGGGCGTGTCGCACGTCGATGCGTTGCGGCACTGCCGGCCGCGCCGCGCGGGCGACGTCGTGACGGCCGATGCGGCGCACCTGTTCGTGTTCCTGTTCGCGTGCGAGCCGGTCGACGCCGACGATGCGCTCGCGCGGATTTTCGACGTGCCGGTCGATACGCTGTCCGACCGCGTCGTGTGCCTCGGGCAGGGCAGCATCGATACCGAGCTCGAGACGCTGAAGGCCGCGAACCGGCGCGCGCCGATCGCCGACTACAGCGACCTGTTCGCGGCGCCGCAGCCGGCGGGCGCCGCGCGCGCATCGACCGCGCCCGCCGAGCCCGGTGCGGCGTTGCCCGACGCGAGCGAGGTGAGCGCCGCGATCGACGCGATCGATACCTTGGTCGCGCTCGACGCGATGGGCGTGCCGCAGCAGGCCACGCCCGCCGCCGTCGAGGCCGGCGTCGCGTCGACGCCGGACCCCGTCATTCCCGCCGCGCGTGCGCGCGGCGCCGTCCGCAGCGCGATGCCGCTGCGCAAGCAGGAGGACGCATGATCGCCGAACTCGTCATCGGCTTCATCGTCGGTATCGTGATCGCGGTGCCGGTATGGATCGTCGCGCAGCACCTCGGCGTCGGCCGCGGCTTCCACGCGCCGCGCGGCATCGACCGCCGCGACGCGGTGCCGTGCGCACTCGTGCCGGTCGCGCTGCGCGGCCGCCTGCTGCCGGGCGCCGGCAACGAAGGCGGCGAACTCAACGAGCGCGACAGCAAGGCGCCACGATGAAAACGATCGCCCTCACCTCGACGACGGGCGGCGCGGGCCGCACGACGCTCGCCGCCGCGCTCGCGGTACTGCTCGCGCGCCGCGGCCGGCCGGTCGTCGCCGTCGAATTCGATGCACAGAACCTGATGGGCGCGACGCTCGGCCTCGATACGCTGGCCGAACACGGTCTCGCGCACAGCCTGCTGGGCGGCGCCGAACCGTGGCACGCGCACACGTGGCGCAACGCAGACGGCGTGCTGTTCGTGCCGTACGGGCAAGTCGATGCGGCGGAGGCCGCCGCGTGCGATGCGCGGCTCGTGGCCGATCCGGCGTGGCTGCCGCGCGCGCTCGACGAGATCGCGCTGCCGACCGATGGCGTCGTGCTGGTCGACACCGCCCGCTATCCGTCGCCGCAGGCCGCGCAGGCGATCCGTTGCGCGGACCTGACGCTCGTCGTCGTGCCGCCGGAGCCGGTCGCGTGCGCGACGACGGCCGCGCGGCTCGGCGCGTTGCGGGCCGGCCGCGGCGAACTGCAGATCGTCGTGAACCGGCTGAACCCGGCGCGCGACATGCAGCGCGACGCGCTGGCGATGCTGCGTGCGGTCGCGGGGCCGGCGTCGATGCTCGAGCAGCGCATCCACGTCGACGCGGCCGTGCCCGAGGCGCTCGCGCGCGGCAGCTGGATCTTCGACGACGCGCCGTATTCGCAGGCGTCGCACGACCTGAACGGCGTCGCGAACTGGGTCGACACGTGGCTCGCGGCGACCGTCGCGGGCCGTACCGGAGCCGCGCGATGAAGGCCGCGTTCGGCGCGCGACTGCGTGCGTTCGGCCGGCGCGTGGCCGACTTGTGCGCGCGCGGCATCGGGCTGCCGGCGGAACGCACGCGGGTGGACTGGCTCGTGCGGCTGTTTTTCCACGCGCCGCCGCCTGGCCGGCCCGATCACGTACGCCGCTGGGTGCGTGTCGCGTTCCTGCGGCTCGCGCACGACTGGGGCGTGCTGCAGCCGCTCAGCGTGCGCGAATGGCTGTGGCGCGCGATCGTGCGCGCGCCGCGCGTGGCCGACGGCCGTCCCGCGCGCGATCCGCTCGCGTGGTTCGACACGTTCGTGGTGCCCGTCTACGTGGCGGGGCGCGCGCTCGGCCGGCGCATCAACGCGATGCTCGAGCGTCTGCCGTGGGCGCGCTGGGGCGGCTGGCTCGATGCGCGCGCGAACGGCGTCGGCCGGCGCCGCTGGCTCGCGCCGCTGCTGCTGGTGGCCGGCGCGGTGCTGTGGGCCGCGGCCGGGATGTCGCCGCTGATGCCCGGCGCGCAGTTCGCGTTCTTCGCGATCGTCGCGGTGCTCGCGCTCGCGCTGCGCCGCCTGCCGGGCCATTTGCCGACCCTTGCGCTCGCGTCGCTCGCGCTGCTCGCGGCGGTGCGCTACGTGTGGTGGCGCACGACCCAGACGCTCGACTTCCGCAGCCCGGTCGAAGCCGTCGCCGGTTACCTGCTGTATGGCGCCGAAGCCTATACGTGGATGATCCTGCTGCTCGGCTTCGTGCAGACCGCGTGGCCGCTCGACCGGCCGATCGTGCCGCTGCCCGACGATCCGGACAACTGGCCGACCGTCGACGTCTATATCCCGACCTACAACGAGCCGCTGTCGGTCGTGAAGCCGACCGTGTTCGCCGCGCAGAGCATCGACTGGCCGAGCGCGAAACTGCGCGTATACCTGCTCGACGACGGCCGCCGTCCGGAATTCGCGGCATTCGCGGCCGAGGCCGGCATCGATTACCTGACGCGCGACGACAACCTTCACGCGAAGGCCGGCAACATCAACCGCGCACTGCCGAAGACGCACGGCGAGTACATCGCGATCTTCGACTGCGATCACGTGCCGACGCGCTCGTTCCTGCAGACGACGATGGGCGTGTTCCTGCGCGACCCGAAGTGCGCGCTCGTGCAGACGCCGCACCATTTCTTCTCGCCCGATCCGTTCGAGCGCAACCTCGGCACGTTCCGCGAGATCCCGAACGAGGGCAACCTGTTCTACGGCCTCGTGCAGTCCGGCAACGACCTGTGGAACGCGACGTTCTTCTGCGGCTCGTGCGCGGTGCTCAAGCGCAGCGCGCTGGAGGAGGTCGGCGGCGTCGCGGTCGAGACCGTGACCGAGGATGCGCATACGGCGCTCAAGCTGCACCGGCGCGGCTATACGTCGGCGTACCTGCCGACCGTGCAGGCGGCCGGCCTCGCGACCGAAAGCCTTGCCGGCCACGTGAAGCAGCGCACGCGCTGGGCGCGCGGGATGGCGCAGATCTTCCGCATCGACAACCCGTTCCTCGGGCGCGGGCTCGGCCTGATCCAGCGGATCTGCTACGGCAACGCGATGCTGCATTTCTTCTACGGGATTCCGCGGCTGGTGTTCCTGACGATCCCGCTCGCGTACCTGTTCTTCCACCTGTACTTCATCAACGCGTCGTCGCTGGCGCTCGCGAGCTACGTGATCCCGTATCTCGTGCTTGCGAACATCGCGAACTCGCGGATGCAGGGCCGCTACCGGCATTCGTTCTGGGCCGAGGTCTACGAATCGGTGCTCGCGTGGTACATCGCGCTGCCGACCACCGTCGCGTTCTTCAGCCCGAAGCACGGCAAGTTCAACGTGACCGACAAGGGCGGCAAGATCGACGAAGGCTACGTCGACTGGTCGACGTCGAAGCCGTATCTCGTGCTGTTCGCGCTGAACGTGCTCGCGATCGCCGCCGGCCTGTGGCGGCTCGTGGCCGACCAGGGTGACGAGGCGTCGACGATCCTGATCACGCTCGGCTGGACCGTGTACAACCTCGCGATGCTCGGCGCGGCGCTGGCCGTCGCGCGCGAGACCAGGCAGGTGCGCGTCACGCACCGGATCGCGATGCGCGTGCCGGCGATGCTGCTGCTCGCCGACGGCTCGACCGCCGCGTGCTTCACGAGCGACTACTCGACCGGCGGTCTCGGGCTCGAAGCGGTGCCCGGGCTGCCGCTCGCCGTCGGCGACACGCTGACGGTGTGCGTGACGCGCGGCGACCGCGCGTTCCCGTTCCCGGTGCGCGTGACGCGCGTGACGTCGACCCATGTCGGCGTGAGCTTCGACGAACTGACGCTCGAACAGGAACGCCAGCTCGTGCAATGCACGTTCGGTCGCGCCGATGCGTGGCTCGACTGGCATGAAGGCGCGCGGCCCGACACGCCGCTCGGCGGGCTCAAGGAAGTGCTGCGGATCGGGCTGGACGGTTACGTACGAATGTGGAAGGGTGCGGCGCGCGGCGTGCAGACGATGCTCGCGCCGAAGCTCGATCGCGCGCGCGACTGACGCGGCGCGCATCATGGAGTGGGTTAGATGACGTTCTGGAATCTGTATTTCATCCTGAAGTTCGCGCTGTTCGCGACCGGGCACCTGCAGCCGTTCTGGCTCGCGAACCTCGCATTCGCGGTGGCGCTGGCGGCGAGCGCGCCGCTGCGCGCGCGTGCGTGGCGCATCGTCCGGCAGGTCGTGGCGATCGCGATCGCGGTGCCGCTGCTCGCGCGCGAGCTGCATGCGCCGCCGCTCGCCCGTCTCGCGGAGGCCGCGCGCGAAGTCAGCACGTTCCGCCTCGACTACTGGATGGAACTGCTGCCGCGTCTGTTGCCGCCGGTGCTGGCGCTGACGATCGTCGGCGTGCTGATCGTCTATTTCATCGTCAATCGCTGGCTGCGCGTCGCGACGTTCGTGCTGGCCGTGCTGATCGTGATGCCGCTGTGGCAGGCCGGCAGCGGGCTGATGGCGCGCGTCGTCGCGCCGGCCCAGCCGCAGGCGAACGTGGCGGGCGCCACGCGTGTCGACCAGCCCGAGGACCACAACGCGGCGCTCGCAACGTTCCGCGCGCAGGAATCGCAGCGGCAGGTCGCGTTCGGCCATCTCGGCAGCGATCCGGCCGCGCAGTTCGACGTGATCGTGCTGCACATCTGCTCGCTGTCCTGGGACGACCTCGATGCGGCGAAGGTGCGCAACCACCCGATGCTGAGCCACTTCGACTACCTGTTCACGAACTTCAGCACGGCCGCGAGCTATAGCGGCCCGGCGGCGATCCGCGTGCTGCGCGCGAGCTGCGGGCAGGAAGCGCATGCGGACCTGTACAAGCCCGCACCGCAGCAGTGCCATTTGTTCTCGCAACTGGCGGGCGCGGGCTACACCGTGCAGTCGCTGCTGAACCACGACGGCCATTTCGACAACTTCCTGCAGGTGATCCACGACAACATCGGCGTGCCCGATGCGCCGATGATCTCGAACGCGGCCGCGCCCGTCGCGATGCACGCGTTCGACGGCTCGGCGATCAAGGACGACTACGCGACGCTCGCGAACTGGTACGCGCAGCGTGCGGCGGTGCCGGGGCCGGTCGCGCTGTACTACAACACGATCAGCCTGCACGACGGCAACCGCGTCGTCGGCAGCGCGCTGACGAGCATCGACTCGTATCCGCAGCGCGCGACGAAAATGATGACCGATTTCGATCGTCTCGCCGACCTGATCGCGCAATCGGGCCGCCGCGCGGTGATCGTGTTCGTGCCCGAGCACGGCGCCGCGTTGCGCGGCGACAAGAACCAGGTCGCGGGCCTGCGCGAGATTCCGACGCCGCGCATCGTGCACGGGCCGGTCGGCGTGCGGCTCGTCGGCTTCGCCGGCAACCACGGCGCGACGACCGTGATCGAGCAGCCGACCAGCTTCCTCGCGCTCGCGCAGTTGCTGTCGAACCTCGTGTCGAACAGCCCGTTCAAGCCGGGCGCGACGCTCGCGCAATACGCGGCCGATTTGCCGCGCACGCGGATGATCGGCGAGAACGAGGGCACGGTGACGATGCAGACGGCCGCGGGTTACGCGGTGAAAACTCCGGATGGCGTATGGATCGACGAACGGTAACAATCGCCGGCGAAGGCGACGACGAGCGCCTGTCGCAACCGAACGACGTGATCGGCCTCGCGCGGCATCTGCCCGCGCTCGATCCCGAACGCTATGTCGACGAACAGGCGCGCCGCGCGTTCGATGCGTCGCTCGATCGCTGGCCGACGCTCGCGAAGCTGATGGGACTGAAGCGGTAAACGCACGACGGCCGGCGTGGCGGCCGGCCGTCGTCGGCGGGGCGCGCCGCTTACTGCGTCCGGCGTTCCGGCTGGCGCGTCCATTCGCCTTCTTCGCCCGGCACCTTGCCGAACGTCTGATCGGCCCATGCGGCACGCGCCGCGTCGATCTTCGCGCGGTCGCTCGACACGAAATTCCATTCGATGAACCGCTCGCCCGGCAGGTGGGCGCCGCCGAGCAGCATCGCGCGTGCGCCGTGCGCGCTCGCGAGCGCGACCGTCGCGCCCGGTTCGAGCACGGCCATCGTCGCCGGGGCGAGCGGCGTGCCGTCGACGGTGAGGTCGCCGTCGACGAGATATACGCCGCGTTCGTCGTGCTCCGCATCGAGCGCGAGCTGCCCGCCCGACGCGAATTCCGCAACCGCATAAAGCGTGGGCGAGAACACGGCGACCGGCGACGCGAGCCCGAACGCGGTGCCCGCGATCACGCGCACGGTCGCGCCGTCGCGCGTGAACGACGGCAGCGTGTCGGCCGCGTGGTGGACGAACGCGGGCGCGGTGTCTTCATGCTCGACCGGCAGCGCGACCCAGGTCTGGATGCCGTGTACCGGCTGCTCGCGCGGCCGATCCTCGTCGGGCGAGCGCTCCGAATGCACGATGCCGCGGCCGGCCGTCATCCAGTTCACGTCGCCCGGCACGATCTTCTGCCGGAAGCCGAGGCTGTCGTGATGCATCAGCGAGCCGTCGAACAGGTAAGTGACGGTCGCGAGCCCGATGTGCGGATGCGGCAGCACGTCGATGCCGCGGCCGGCCGGCAGCACCGCGGGCCCCATTTCGTCGAAGAAGATGAACGGGCCGACGAGGCGCGCGGCGCGCGCGGGCAGCACGCGGCGCACGACGAGGTTGCCGATGTCGCTTTCGCGCGGCGTGAGCAGGGTCTTGATCGAGGCGGACATGACGGGAATCTCGTGACGGTGGCGGGCAGCGATCAGGCGATCGCCGTGTCGATCGTGATCGGATGCGTGAGGATCTTGTGGACCGGGCACGCGTTCGCGATTTGCAGCAGGCGTTCGCGCTGCTCGTCGGTCAGGTCGCCGTCGAGCGTGATGCGGCGCACGATCGTGCTGCCGGCGCTGCCCGATTCGTGCGCGAGCTTCACGTGCACTTCGGCGAGCGGCCAGCCTTTTCGTTGCGCATACATCTTCAGCGTGATCGCGGTGCAGGCGCCGAGGCTCGACAGCAGCAGCGCGACGGGCGTTGGCGCCGCATCGCCGCCGCCGAGCGACGCGGGTTCGTCGGCGCGCCACTGATGGACGCCGTCGGTGAAGTGGACGAGGTAATCGACCGAGCCGATGCTCGCTTCGACGGACAGTTCGCTCATTGCGGTTCCAGGTGGGAAAGGGGACGGGCCGGGCAGGCCGGACGTTACGGTTCGAGCAGGCGCTGCAGCCGCAGCTCCTCGAAATCGAGTTCCGATTCTATGCGGTGCAGCACCGCGTCGTCGACCTTGCCGTCGCGATGCAGGTCGAGCAGCGCGCGGCGCGATATGCCGACGAGCTCGAGTTCGACGCGCAGCATGCGGGCGCGCACGCCGGCCGGTTCGGCGCCTTGCCGGTGCGCGCGTTCGTTGAACGTGACGCGGTTGCGGTATTCGGCGAGCAGGCGGTCGAGCGACGGCTGCTCGAGCGCCGAGCCGTGCTGCCCGAGCGTATCGAGTTCGGCGAGCGCCGCGCCGAACGTGTGCGCGCGCACCGCATGTTCGGACATCGTGTGGCGCGCGGCCGGGCGCAGCTTCAGCACGCGAATGAGCGGCGCGAGCGTGCCGCCCTGCACGACGAGCGTCGCGATGATCAGCAGGAAGGTACTGAACAGGATCAGGTCGCGGCCGGGGAAGTTGGCGGGCAGCGCGATCGCGGCCGCGAGGCTCACGACGCCGCGCATGCCCGACCAGCCGAGCACGACGGCTTCGCGCCACGACCACGGCGTGTGGCCCGCGCGCCGCGCACGCAGGCGGCCCGGCAGCCACATCGCGACGAACACCCACACGACGCGCGCACCGATCGCGGCGGCCGTCGCCGGCAGCGCGACCCGCAGGCCGGCCACCAGCACCGCGCCTTCGTGGTTCACGCGTGCGAGGATCGCATGCAGCGCGAGGCCGATCAGGATGAACACGAGCGCGTCGAGCACGAACACGATCGCCTCCCACGTCGCCTTCGCCTTGATCCGCATGTCGGCGTTGAACACCCGATGCTGGCGCACGCCGAGCACGAGCCCGCAGGTGACGACCGACAGCACGCCCGAGCCGTCGACGGCTTCCGCGATCCCGTAGCTGCCCCATGCCATCGCGAACGTCACGACGATGCCGAGCATCGGATCGCGCAGGCGCGGCAGCACCCAGCACATCGCGTGGCCGCACGCGAGGCCGACCGCGATGCCGATCAGCGTGAGCGAGAAGAACAGGCCGGTGGCGCTGGCCGCCGTGATCGACACGGCGAGCGCGGCCGACACGGCCATCTGGTACAGCAGCAGGCCCGACGCATCGTTGACGAGACTTTCGCCTTCGAGCACCGCGACGAGCCGCGCGGGCAGCGGGTGGCGTTGCAGGATCGCCTTCGCGGCGACCGCGTCGGGCGGCGACACGATCGCGCCGAGCGTGAAGCACGCGGCCCACGGCAGCGCGGGGTTCGCCGCATGCACGGCGAGCGCGACCGCGACGGTCGTGAACGCCACGGCGCCGAGCGCGAGCGACGCGATCGACGCGAGTTCCTGCCGGAATTCCTTCCACGCGGTGTAGAACCCGCTCGACATCAACAGCGGCGGCAGCACGGCCGCGAGCAGCAGCGCCGGGTCCATGTCGGGCACGCGCTTGCCCGCGACGGCGACCACGCAGCCGCCGAGCAGCAGCACGACGGCCGGCGGAATCGAAATCCGCTCGGCGAGCCAGGTGAGGGCGCCCGCGCCGCAGATCAACAGCAGCAGGTAATGGAACAGCTCGACGTTGGTCATGCGCGGCCGGCGGCGATGGGGTGGATCACGAAGGCTTGCGGTCGTTCGCGGCGCCGCCCGGCAGCGCGCCGAACATGTGCTGGCTGCACTGTGCGTCGCGCCATGCAGTGTTCAGCCGATGGCCGGACAACATCCGGCGCGCGACGGGCAGGATCTGTTCGCCGGCCAGCATGCCGAGCAGGCCGGTGAGCGCGATGAGCGGCGGCGCCGGCGAATTCACGCCGAGTGCGCCGTAGATGACGCCCGCGAGGAGGCCGGCGATCAGCGACAGGAAATACGGTTTCATGGTGAGCTTCCGTGAGGGCCGACGGGCGGCGCGGTGCATGCCGTCAAGAACTTGAAAGCGTAGCGGGTTTGCGTGAAGAAAAAAAGGGCGGGCAGCCCCGAACGGGCATTCGTTCAGGAATCGGATCGATTCCATTTCTTGGGTGTTCGCGCCGTGCGTTTGCGGCTTAAATATTTCGGCCCGGATGACGATCCGGCGTCGACGCACACCAGGCTCCTCCCGTTTTCACGGTCGAGGCAGGCCTCCCTTTTTCCGTTCACAGGACCCCATTCGCCATGAGCAACCCGAAGCTTGAAGTACTGACGCCGCACAACAGCCAGCTGATCTTCATCGACCAGCAGCCGCAGATGGCGTTCGGCGTGCAGTCGATCGATCGCCAGACGCTGAAGAACAACGTCGTCGGGCTCGCGAAGGCCGCGAAGGTCTTCGACATCCCGACCACGATCACGACGGTCGAAAGCGACAGCTTCTCGGGCCATACCTATCCCGAACTGCTCGACGTGTTCCCGAACCAGAAGACGCTCGAACGGACGTCGATGAATTCGTGGGACGACCAGAAGGTGCGCGACGCGCTCGCCGCGAACGGTCGCAAGAAGGTGATCGTGTCGGGGCTGTGGACCGAGGTCTGCAATACGACGTTCGCGCTGTGCGCGATGCTCGAGGGCGACTACGAGATCTACATGGTCGCCGACGCGTCGGGCGGCACGTCGCAGGCCGCGCACGATTTCGCGATGCAGCGCATGGTGCAGGCCGGCGTGGTGCCGGTCACGTGGCAGCAGGTCCTGCTCGAGTGGCAGCGCGACTGGGCGCGCCGCGACACGTACGACGCCGTGATGGCGATCGCGAAGGAGCACTCGGGCGCATACGGGATGGGCGTCGACTACGCGTACACGATGGTCCACAAGGCGCCGCAGCGCACCGCGACGCCGCACGAGTCGATTCGGGCCGTGCCCGCGAAGTAACGGGCCGGCGGCCGCGCTGGCCGCGCCGGAGGCGGCGAGCGCCTGCCACCGCTCATCACGCGTTCAGGCGGCGGGCAGCGCCCACGGCGCGTGCGCGAAGCGTTCCGCGAGGAAGTCGAGCAGCACCGTCACGCGCGCGGCGCGCAGCATGCCGGGCGGCGTGACGAGGTTCACGTTGATGTCCGCGATCTTCCAGTCGCTCATCACTTCCTCGAGCTCGCCGCGCTGCATCGCGTCCCACACGAGGAACTCGGGCTGCAGCGCCAGGCCGTGACCGCCGACGAGCGCGGGGAGGATCACGTCCGCGTTGTTGGTGCGGATGCGCCCGCGGACGGACACGCCGACTTCGTCGCCCGACGCCGGATGGCGGAAGCGCCAGTGCTCGGGGGTCGGCAAGTTGGTGTACGTGAGGCACACGTGCTGTTCGATGTCGCGCGGATGCGTGGGGCG
This sequence comes from Burkholderia sp. 9775_39, assembly GCF_015712225.1. Lineage (NCBI taxonomy): Bacteria > Pseudomonadati > Pseudomonadota > Betaproteobacteria > Burkholderiales > Burkholderiaceae > Burkholderia > Burkholderia sp. 9775_39. The sequence continues at coordinate 286,154 of NZ_JACCQC010000003.1, forward strand.
GCCGCGCCGGTCGAGATACGCGGGCGATGCGACGAGCGGCCGGCGCACCGCGCAGAGGCGGCGCGAACGCAGCGTCGAATCGTTCAGCTCGGCGATGCGGATCGCGACGTCGAAGCCGCCCGACACGATGTCGACGATGTGATCGGTGAGCACGAGATCGATGTCGACGCGCGGATAGCGTTCGAGAAACGCGGGCAGCACCGGCGAAAGATGGCGCAGCCCGAACGACATCGGCGCATTCACGCGCACGAGGCCGTGCGGCTCGAGCGCCTGCGCGGACGCTTCGTTCTCGATCAGCTCCGCATCGGCGAGCAGGCGGATCGCGCGGTCGCGCAGCAGTTCGCCGGTCGGCGTGAGCGACAGCTTGCGCGACGTGCGGTACAGCAGCATCGCGCCGAGGCGTTTTTCGAGGCGCGCGATCGCCTTCGACACGGTGGGTTGCGATACGCCGAGCAGGTCGGCGGCTTTCGCGAACGAACCGGTCTCCGCGACGCGCGCAAAGATGGCCCAGGCTTCGAGATCAGGAAGGTGTTGCATGGTCGGCGTGAATGGCAGGGAAGCGAAACGGATGCGATGCGCCGCGCAGGCGGCCTCGCGATGCCGGTGATTCTAATCCGGCCGGGAGAAAAAACGTTATGGAATCTTATCTAATTTCATTGGGCGCCGGTGTGCTGATCGGCGTCGTGTACAGCGTGATCAGGGTGCGCTCGCCGGCACCGCCGCTGATCGCGCTGGTGGGCCTCGCCGGCATGCTGGCCGGCGCGCAGGCCATCGCGCCGGTTCGTCACTGGCTCGGCTTCTGACCGCATCGAGGACATTTCATGAGCGCAACCGATACCCAACCCGATCTGATCCTGCACAACGGGCGCATCACGACGCTCGATCGTGCGAACCCGGTCGCGACCGCCGTCGCGATCAAGGACGGCCGCTTCGTCGCGGTCGGCGGCAATGCGGAGATCGTGCCGCTCGCGGGCCGCGCGACGAAGGTCGTCGACCTCGACGGCCGCACCGTGCTGCCGGGCCTGATCGACAACCATACGCACGTGATTCGCGGTGGCCTGAATTACAACCTGGAGCTGCGCTGGGACGGCGTGCGGTCGCTCGCGGTCGCGATGGAGATGCTCAAGCGCCAGGTCGCGATCACGCCCGCGCCGCAGTGGGTGCGCGTGGTCGGCGGCTTCACCGAGCACCAGTTCGCCGAGAAGCGGCTGCCGACGATCGCCGAACTCAATGCAGTCGCACCCGACACGCCGGTGTTCATCCTGCACCTGTACGACCGCGCGCTGCTGAACGCGGCCGCGCTGCGGGTGGTCGGCTACACGAAGGACACGCCGGAGCCGCCGGGCGGCACGATCCTGCGCGACGACGCGGGCAACCCCACCGGCCTGCTGCTCGCGAACCCGAACGCGACGATCCTCTACGCGACACTCGCGAAAGGCCCGAAGCTGCCGTTCGAGTATCAGTACAACTCGACGCGTCACTTCATGCGCGAGCTGAACCGGCTGGGCGTGACGGGCGTGATCGACGCGGGCGGCGGTTCGCAGAATTATCCCGACGACTACGAAGTGATCCGCAAGCTGCACGACACGGGCGAGATGACGGTGCGGATCGCGTACAACCTGTTCACGCAGAAGCCGAATGCCGAGAAGGAAGACTTCGTGAACTGGACCAGGAGCGTCACGTATCACGACGGCACCGACTATTTCCGTCACAACGGCGCGGGCGAGATGCTGGTGTTTTCCGCGGCCGACTTCGAGGATTTCCGCGTCGCGCGCCCGGACCTGCCCGCGCAGATGGAAGACGATCTCGAAGGCGTCGTGCGCGTGCTCGCGCAGAACCGCTGGCCCTGGCGCATGCACGCGACCTACGACGAAACGATCAGCCGCGCGCTCGATGTGTTCGAGAAGGTGAACCGCGACATTCCGCTCGACGGGCTGAACTGGTTCTTCGATCACGCGGAAACCATCTCCGAGCAATCGATGGACCGCATCGCCGCGCTCGGCGGCGGTATCGCGGTGCAGCACCGGATGGCGTACCAGGGTGAATACTTCGTCGAGCGCTACGGCGCGCAAGCCGCGGAGGCGACGCCGCCTGTCGCGAAGATGCTCGCCAAGGGGCTCAAGGTGTCGGCCGGCACGGACGCGACACGCGTCGCGTCGTACAACCCGTGGGTGTCGCTCGCGTGGCTCGTGACGGGCAAGACGGTCGGTGGCCTCAGAATGTATCCGCAGCGCAACCTGCTCGATCGCGAAACCGCGCTGCGGATGTGGACCGAATACGTGACGTGGTTCTCGAACGAAGAGGGCAAGAAAGGGCGCATCGCGGTCGGGCAACTGGCCGACCTGATGGTCCCCGATCGCGATTTCTTCACCTGCGCGGAGGACGATATCGTCGACACGAGCGCGTTGCTGACGGTGGTCGGCGGCAAGATCGTGTGGGGCGCGGGGCCGTTCGCGTCGCACGACGCGCCGATTCCGCCGGCGATGCCCGACTGGTCGCCGGTGCGCGAGTACGGCGGCTATGGCGGCTGGGGCGCGACGCAGCGCAACGGCGCGCCGTTGCAGCGCGCGGCAGCGGCCGCCGCGGCGTGCGGCTGTTCGAGCGCGTGCAACGTGCACGGGCATGCGCATGCGGGCGCATGGGGCCGCGCGTTGCCGACGTCGGACGCGAAGGGCTTCTGGGGCGCGTTCGGCTGTTCGTGCTGGGCGGTCTGACATGGCGGCCCCGACCCACCGCGGCGGCGCCGGCAATCCGGCGTGGGTCCGCGCGCTGCTCGCGCAGCCGGGGGTGCTGCCGCTCGCGCGGCTCGCGCTGGTGTCCGCGTATCTGATCGGCGGCGTCGCGAAGGCGCTGGATTTTCACGGCGCGGTGGCGGAGCAGGCGCATTTCGGCCTGCAGCCGGCCGCGCTGTGGGCGGCGCTGGCGATCGCGGTCGAGATCGCCGGCTCGCTGTGCGTGGTGTTCAACCGCTTCACGTGGCTCGGCGCCGGCAGCCTCGGCATGCTGACGCTGGTCGCGATGGCCGTGGCCAACGATTTCTGGAACCGGACGGGCGCCGAGCACTTCATGGCGCTCAACAGCTTTTTCGAGCATCTCGGGCTGATCGCGGCACTCGTGCTCGCGACCCGGCTCGCCGATGCACCGCACGCGGCCGATGATGGCCGCTCCAATCGATGACGATGCAACAATCAGGAAAGCCTTTCATGAAAACGATTCGTTCAGTGCTGCTCGCCGCGATGTGCGCGGGCGGCCTTGCCGGTGCGCCGGCGGCGTTCGCGAAACCGCCGGTGCCGCCGGCGGTCGCGCCGACGGTGGCGGTCGGTCCGCAGTACGACACGACCCACGTGTGCGTCGCGCCGGAAGACTTCGACCGCTTCACCGACAGCTTCGTCGCGACGTTCGGCGGCACGAAGTCGAAGCAGGGCGTGTTCCAGGTCACGCCGACGCCGAGCCAGACGATGTCGCAGCTGGTGCTGACGCCGGTCGGCACGATCTCGGTGTTCGGCTTCAAGACCCCGATCCCGTATCCGTTCTGCGCGGAACGCACCGGCTATCTCGTGACCGACATGGACGTCGCGGTGAAATCCGCGCGCGAGCACGGCGCCGACGTGATCGTCGACACGTTCCCCGATCCGATCGGCCGCGACGCGATCATCGCGTGGGCGGGCGACGTGAAGATGCAGCTCTACTGGCATACCCAGGCGCCGCACTACGACGCGTTGCAGACCATCCCCGAGAATCGCGTGTACGTGTCGCCGCAGAGCGTACGCAAGTTCGTGCACGATTTCGTCAAGTTCTCGAAGGGCAAGGTGGTGTCCGACGACCTGAAGGCGCCGGGCATCGAAATCGGCCGGCCGAACGACAAGTACCGCCGCATTCGCATCGAATCGGGCTTCGGCAAGATGACCGTGCTCGCGACCGATGGTCACCTGCCTTACCCGTTCGGCCGCGAGATGACCGGCTACGAAGTGGCCGATCTCGCCGCGACGCTGAAGCAGGCACAGGCCGCGGGCGTGACGGTGCTCGTGCCGGCCTTCACGTCGGACGGCCGCGACGCGGCGCTCGTGCAGTTTCCGGGCGGCTACGTCGCCGAGATCCACGCGAGCGCGGCGCGATGAAGCACGAGGATACGATCCTTGCCGCGGTGGCCGGCTTCGTCGACACGCTGAGCTTCGTCGCGCTGTTCGGGCTGTTCACCGCGCACGTCACCGGCAACTTCGTGCTGATCGGCGCGGGCATCGCGGGCTTCGGCCAGGGCGTCGTGCTGAAGCTCAGCGTGTTTCCTGCGTTCGTGTGCGGCGTGATCGCGAGCAGCCTGATCGCGCGGTCGATGGCCGCGCGGCCGGCCTGGCAGGGCACGCGCATGCTGCACGCGGTGCAGGCCGTGCTGCTGCTCGGGTTCTGCGCGGCCGGCGTGTGGGCGACGCCCGTCACGCAACCGGACAGCCTGCCGGCGCTCGTGGCCGGCATCGTCGGCACGTTCGCGATGGGCGTGCAGAATGCGCATCCGCGCGTGATCGCGCGCGCGGGCGGCGTGCCGAACACGGTGATGACGGGCAACGTGACGCAGGCGATCCTCGATGCCGTCGACATGCTGTCGCCCGGCACGGCGGACAGCGCGCGTGCGACGGCGCGGGCGCGCTTCGCGAAGATGCTGCCGGCGATCGTCGCGTTCGCGCTCGGCGCGGCATGCGGCGCGCTCGGGTTTCGCGCGGTCGGGTTTCTCGCATTGCTCGCGCCCGTCGGTGCGCTGGCGGCGCTGGCGCTGGGGGCGGCGTCGCCAGCGGCCGGCACGACCCCGCGGGAGCCCGCATGATCGAGCGTCGGCGAAGCGGGCGCCGCGGCCGCCACTTCGAGCGGGCCGCGCGCGTGTCGATCGTCGCGGGATTGATGCTTTCGGGCGCCGACGCGACGTTCGCGGAAACGGCAGCCGCGTCGGCGTCGACGCCGACATCGACCGCGTCGTCGGCCTCGGCGCTCGCGGCCACCAGCGCATCGACGTGCCCGGCCAAGCGTCCCGCCGTCCTGTTCAACCGCTGGCAGGAAGACTGGTCGGTGCTCGCGAATCCCTGTGTGCCGCGCGCGCCGCTCGACGGGCTGAAAGCCATTGCGCTCGGCAACGATCCGTCCTCCTATCTGTCGCTCGGCGTGAACCTGCGCGAGCGGCTCGAAACCAACGACGCGCCGCTGTTCGGCATCGGCGCCGCGCAATCGGATACGTACCTGATCCAGCGCGTCGAAGTGCATGCCGATGCGCATCTCGGCCGGCACTGGCAGTTCTTCGTGCAGTTGCAGGATGCGCGCGCGTTCGGCAAGAACACGATCGCGCCGGTCGACCGCAATCCGCTCGATCTCGAACAGGCGTTCGCGACCTACACGGGCGCGCTCGGCGGCGGCACGCTGAAGTTCCGCGTCGGCCGTCAGGAGATGGCGTTCGACTTGCAGCGCTTCATCGCCGCGCGCGACGGCCCGAACGTGCGGCAGGCGTTCGATGCGGTGTGGGTCGACTACGAGTATCGGAAGTGGCGCTTCATCGCGTATGCGACGCAGCCGGTGCAGAACCGTACCGTGTCCACGTTCGACGACGTGTCGAATCGCGATCTCACGTTCAGCGGCGTGCGCTTCGAGCGGCAGTCGGTCGGGCCGGGCGATCTGTCCGGCTACTGGTCGCGCTACAACCGTGGCCACGGGCGTTTCCTCGACGCGAGCGGCCCCGAGCATCGCGACGTGTGGGACGTCCGCTACACGGGCACGCACGGCCGCTTCGACTGGGACCTCGAAACGATGCTGCAGACGGGCACGGTCGGCAACGACACGATCGCCGCATGGGCCGTCGGTTCGATCGCCGGCTACCGGCTCGACGCGCCGTGGTCGCCGCGCATCGCGCTGCAGGTCGACGCGGCGTCGGGCGACCGGCATCCGCGCGATGGCCGGGTCGGCACGTTCAATCCGCTGTTTCCGAACGGCTACTACTTCACGCTCGCCGGCTACACCGGCTACTCGAACCTGATCCACGTGAAGCCGTCCGTGACGCTGAAGCCGTCGCCGAACCTGTCGCTGCTCGGCGCGCTCGGCTTCCAGTGGCGCGAGACGACCGGCGACGCCGTCTATCAGCAGGGCAATGCGGTCGTGCCGGGCACCGCGGGCAAGGGCGGGTTGTGGACGGGGATGTACGTGCAGCTGCGTGCGGACTGGACGATCGCCGCGAACCTGATCGGCGCGCTCGAGGCCGTGCATTTCCAGGTCGGCGATGCGATCCGGCAGGCGGGCGGGCACAACGCCGACTACGTCGGCGTCGAGCTGAAGTACGGCTGGTAAGGCAAGCGCGCGGTCACGCGGACCCATGAACAAGGGCGGCCAGGAGGCCGCCCTTCGTTCGTTCGGAGCCGGCATCGCCGCCGGCTCGTTCGCGGTGACCGCGATGCGATTACAGGTTCGGCGACAGCGCGAGCGCGTTCGTCAGGTCGCCCATCGGCTGGGCGCCGTTCGCCTTCAGCGCGTCGTCGCGTTGCTGCAGGCCGGCGAGGCGCGGCAGCGAGAAGCGGCGCGTGATGAAGCGCAGGATCGAACCCGTGTCGTACTGCGTGTGGTCGACGAAGCCCTTCTTCGCGAACGGCGACACGATCAGCGCCGGAATGCGGGTGCCCGGGCCCCAGCGGTCGGCGGTCGGCGGCGCGGCGTGATCCCAGAAGCCGCCGTTTTCGTCGTACGTGACGACCACGACCATGTTCTTCCACTGCGGGCTGGCCTGCAGGTGCGCGATCACATCGGCGATGTGCTGGTCGCCGGACGTGACGTCCGTGTAACCCGGATGCTCGTTCAGGTTGCCTTGCGGCTTGTAGAACGCGACCTGCGGCAGCGTGCCCGCGTCGATTGCCTTGATGAACTCCGCGCCGTTCGCGCCGCCGTCGAGCAGGTGCTGCGCGCGGCTCGCGGTGCCCGGCGCCTGGTTCGCGAAATAGTTGAACGGTTGGTGGTGCGGCTGGAAGTTCGGCGTCGACAGGTCGGCGCCGTAGATCACGTTCGACGTGCCGTTCTGGCTCGCCTGCAGCGCCTGGCCCCACGCGCCGCCATACCACGCCCACGACACGCCCGCGTTGGTCATCAGGTCGCCGATGTTGGTCGCCGTCTGCGGCGGCATCGTCGACGGATTGGCCGGGTCGGCCAGCAGCGGATCGCCGCCCGCTGCCGCCTTGTTGCCGCTCGGCTGATACGCCGGCTGCATCGTGTTGATGCCGTAGAAGTCCGGCGTCAGCGCGCCGTCGTTGACGAACTTCGGCGGCCCGCTCAGCGCGGAAGCCGGCGAGTTCGTCGCGACCTTCAGCGACTTGCCGTCGGCGTTCAGCACGGCGATCTTGCCGGCCGCCGGGCTCTTGTCGGCGTTCGGGTAATACGGCGCGCACGCGCAGATCAGGTACTGGTGGTTCAGGAACGAACCGCCGAACGCGCCCATGAAGAAGTTGTCGGCGAGCACGTACTGCTGCGCGATCTTCCACAGCGGCAGCTTCGACGGATCGGCCGTGTAGTGGCCCATCGTCAGGCCGCCCGCGTCGGTCCATGCGGCGTACATGTCGTTCTTGCCGCCGTTGATCTGCATCTGGTCCTGGTAGAAGCGGTGCACGATGTCGCGCGTCGCGATGCTCATCGACTGGTTGAAGCCGTTCGGATCGTCGATCGCGAACGGCGCGTTCGGCAGGTTTGCCGTCATCGCCTCGGTCACCGCCGGCGTGATGCCGGTCGCGGTCAGGCCGCCCCAGATCTTCGGCAGCGTCGCCATCGTCGAGCCGTCGCGGTCCTTCTGCACCGAATTCGCGGCCGTCGCGTTCTGCAGACCGTTGGCGCCCGGGAAGTTGCCGTACAGGTTGTCGAAGCTGCGGTTTTCCGCGTAGATCACGACGACGTTCTTGACGGCCGACAGGCCCTGCTGCGTCACGTCGTCGCCGCCGCAGGCGGTCAGGCTGAGCGCGGCCGCAAGGGCGATCGGCGTGTAGCGAATCCAGGCGTGCTTCTTCATGCGATGTTCTCTCTCATTCGTCGTTGGTCGCGTGTGGGAACCGGGTGGCGGAGGGCCGGCGCGCGAACCTCGCGGTACCGCCCGGCTGCGCGCATTATCTGGAACCGATTTGACAGCCGGGTGTAGGGACGCTTTCAATTGACTGTCGGTTGAACGTCATCCAACGGTCACGGAACTGACATAAGCTCCGGCCGATTGCCCACCGCTACCAGAACAACGACGATGCACACCTTTCTGAAATCCTTCGCGTTCGCGCGGTCGCTGGTCCCCGCCGCGGCGACGCTCGCGGTGGCTGGCGCGCTCGCCGCGCTCGCCGCGCTCGCCGGTTGCGACGCGCAGCCCGGCACGACCGCGTCGGCCGCGTCCGTCGTCCCGGCGGCGCAGGCTGCTCCGGCCGCCCCGGCGGTCGCGCCGGCTCGCCAGCCGCAGACGCGCGCGCAGGTGTTCGAGGGCGTGAAGCAGATGACGGCGCTCGGCAAGCAGCTGTTCTTCGATCCGTCGCTGTCCGGGTCCGGCAAGCTCGCTTGCGCGTCGTGCCATAGCGCCGAGCATGCGTTCGGGCCGCCGAACGCGCTGTCGGTGCAGTTGGGCGGCGACGACATGCACCGTACCGGCTTTCGCGCGGTGCCGTCGCTGAAGTACCTGCGCGGCATCCCGCCGTTCAGCGAGCACTTCCACGATTCGCCGGACGAAGGCGACGAAAGCGTCGACGCGGGTCCGACCGGTGGGCTGACCTGGGACGGCCGCGTCGATACGCGCGATGCGCAGGCGCGCATTCCGCTCCTGTCGCCGTTCGAGATGAGCAGCTCGCCTGCGCGGGTCGCGAAGGCGGTCCGCGCCGCGCCGTATGCCGACGCGTTCCGCAAGGCGTTCGGCGACCAGGTGCTCGGCGACGACCGGGCGACGTTCGATGCGGTGCTGCGCGCGCTCGATGCATTCCAGCAGCAGCCGGCGCTGTTCGATCCGTACACGAGCAAATACGACGCATATCTGGCCGGCCACGCGCAGCTCACACCCGCCGAGTTGCACGGGCTGCAGCTGTTCAACGACGAGAAGAAGGGCAATTGCGCGAGCTGCCACATCAGCCAGCGCACGCTCGAAGGCGGCCCGCCGCAGTTCAGCGATTTCGGGCTGATCGCGATCGCGGTGCCGCGCAACCGCGCGCTGCCGGTCAATCGCGACCCGCGCTTTTACGATCTTGGCGCCTGCGGTCCCGAACGCACCGACCTGAAGGGGCGCGACGAATTCTGCGGGCTGTTCCGCACGCCGTCGCTGCGCAACGTCGCGCTGCGCAAGACGTTCTTCCACAACGGCGTGTATCACTCGCTCGAGGACGTGATGCGCTTCTACGTCGAACGCGACATCCATCCGGAGAAGTTCTACCCGGTCGTGCACGGCAAGGTGCAGATCTACGACGACCTGCCGAAGCGCTACTGGCCGAACATCAACCGCGAAGCGCCGTTCGACCGCAAGCGCGGCGACCAGCCCGCGCTGAATGCGGCCGAGATCAAGGACGTGATCGCGTTCCTGGGCACGCTGACTGACGGATATCAGCAAACGGCCGTCGCTGCCAAGCCCTAGAAGGCCTTCATCGCAGCACGCATGCTATGCTCGCTCGCTGACGGGCGCGGTGCGTGCCGGTTCGCCGGCATGCACCGCGCCTTTCGATCGAACATCCAAGGAGAAAAACATGTCGATGCGTGCATCCCTTTCCGTCGTCACGCGCGTGCTGGCCGGCGCCGCGTGCGCAGCCGCGATGCTTCCCGCCCACGCGCAGAACAACCTGAACTTCCTGAACGACACGCCGATCAGCTATTTCAGCAAGACCGACCGCGCGTCGCTTTCCAAGGCAGTCGTGCAGGCGCGCGACGAAGGCAAGGACGGTGAAACCACGACGTGGCAGAGCAGCGGCCGCGGCACGCAGATCGACGCGAAGCTCACGCCGAGCACGACCGAGGCGGACGGCAAGACCTGCCGCGAAGTCGCGACCGAAATCACCGCGAAGGGCCAGACGATGACGCTCAAGCCCGTCTATTGCAAGACTGCCGCGGGCAAGTGGCAGCTGCAGAAGCGCTGAGCACGCGCATGACGAAGCGGGGCGGCGCGCCGCGCACGGTATCGTGCGGCGTCGTGATCCTCGATGCGGCCGGCCGCGTGTTCCTCGCGCATGCGACGGACACCACGCACTGGGACATCCCGAAGGGGCAGGGCGAACCGGGCGAGACGCCGGCCGACGCCGCGCTGCGCGAACTGCTGGAGGAAACCGGCATCGCGTTCGCGCCGGCGCGGTTGCTCGATCTCGGCCGCTTCGCGTACCGGCACGACAAGGACCTGCACCTGTTCGCGGTGCAGGTGGCCGACGGCGAAATCGATCCCGCGCACTGCACGTGCACGTCGCTGTTTCCGAGCCGTCGCGACGGCTCGATGATTCCCGAGATGGACGCGTACCGCTGGACCGTGCCGGGCGACATCGACACCTATGCGAGCCGCAGTCTCGCGCGGCTGTTTCGCACGAAGCTGTCGCTGGCGGACTTGCATCGGCGGTTGTCGGGCGCGTGAACGGGCGCCGCGGCTTCCGTTTTCGCCTGCCGTTCCTCGGCCCGCGCCCATGAAAAAACCGGCTCCAGGGCCGGTTTTTTCATGCCGAGGCAGCGGCGGCTTGCGAGCCGCGCGCTACCGCGCGGAGCAGGCCGTCAGGCCGGCTTGCCCCAGCTGTCGCGCAGCCCGACGATCCGGTTGAACACCGGCTTGCCCGGCTTCGAATCGACACGGTCTGCAACGAAGTAGCCGTGGCGCTCGAACTGCAGGCGCGTTTCCGGCGCGACGTCGCCGTTGCCCGGCTCGAGGTACGCCTGCACGATCTTCTTCGAATCGGGGTTCAGCGCCTCGAGGAAGTTCGCGCCGCCCGCGTCCGGGTGCGGCTCCTTGAACAGGCGGTCGTAGATCCGCACTTCGGCCGGCTGCGCGTGCTTCGCGCTGACCCAGTGGATGTTGCCCTTGACCTTGTACGTGTTCGCGCCTTCGGTGCCCGACTTGCTGTCCGGGAAGTAGTTGCAGTGCACGGCCGTCACGTTGCCGTCGGCGTCCTTGTCGAAGCCCGTGCATTCGATCACGTAGCCGTAGCGCAGGCGCACCTTGTTGCCCGGGAACAGGCGGAAATAGCCCTTCGGCGGGTTTTCGACGAAATCCTCGCGCTCGATCCACAGTTCGCGCGAGATCGGGAACGTGCGCACGCCGCGGTCCGGATGGTGCGGATGCACGGGCGCCGTGCACGCTTCCTCGAGGTCTTCCGGATAGTTGTCGATCACGAGCTTCAGCGGATCGAGCACCGCGACCGTGCGCGCCGCCTTGTCGTCGAGGTCGTCGCGCAGCGCGCCTTCGAAGATGCTCATGTCGATCCACGAATCGATCTTCGTCACGCCGATCCGCTCGCAGAACAGGTGGATGCTCTCCGGCGTGAAGCCGCGGCGGCGCACGCCGACGATCGTCGGCATCCGCGGGTCGTCCCAGCCGTCGACGTGGCCTTCGGTGACGAGTTGCAGCAGCTTGCGCTTGCTGGTGATCGCGTACGTGAGGTTCAGCCGCGAGAATTCGATCTGTTGCGGCAGCGGGCGCGTGAACACGCCGGCTTCCGCGAGTTCGTTCAGCACCCAGTCGTACAGCGGGCGGTGATCCTCGAATTCGAGCGTGCACAGCGAATGCGTGATGCCTTCGAGCGCATCCGAGATGCAGTGCGTGTAGTCGTACATCGGATACACGCACCATGCGTCGCCGGTGCGGTAGTGGTGCGCGTAGCGGATCCGGTAGATCACCGGGTCGCGCATGTTCATGTTCGGCGACGCCATGTCGATCTTCGCGCGCAGCACGTGCTCGCCTTCCTTGAACTCGCCGGCCTTCATCCGGCGGAACAGGTCGAGGTTCTCTTCCGGCGTGCGCTCGCGGAACGGCGACGGCTTGCCGCCTTCGGTCAGCGAGCCGCGGTTCGCGCGCATTTCGTCGGCGCTCTGGCTGTCGACGTACGCCTTGCCGCGCTTGATCAGCAGCTCGGCGAACTCGTACAGCTTGTCGTAGTAGTCGCTCGCGAAATACTGATGATCGACCGCGTCCTTGCGCCAGTCGAAGCCGAGCCAGCGCACCGCGTCGACGATCGAGTCGACGTATTCGACGCTTTCCTTTTCCGGGTTCGTGTCGTCGAAGCGCAGGTGGCACACGCCGCCGTAGTCGCGCGCGACGCTGAAGTTCAGGCAGATGCTCTTCGCGTGACCGATGTGCAGATAGCCGTTCGGCTCGGGCGGGAAGCGCGTCTCGACGCGGCCGCCCCATTTGCCGGTGCGGTTGTCGTCGTCGATGATGTTACGGATGAAATTGGAAGCCGCGGGGGCGTCGTTGCGTTCGGTGCTCATGCGGTTGGCGTCAGGTTGTGTCGGCGCGTCGCGCCGGTTTAATCCTGTAATTCTACCTGACCGGGGTCCGTCCCGCGCGGCCTGCCGGTCCGGCGCCGTCCGTTCGTGATGCGTACCGCAATATATCGAGTGTGTGTCGGCTGTAACACGACGTAAATCGGATTGCCGGCGCCGTTCGGGTTTTCCTATGATGGCTTTACCGATTCAATGCCGCCATTCGCAATTTTTGCGTGGCGGGAGGAAGCCAATAATCATGATGAAGAAGACCACTTTTCTCGTTCGTACCGCGGTGATCGTCGCGGCCCTGTCGCAACTCGGCGCATGCGCGATGACGCATACGCAACGCAATGCCGGGATCGGCGCGGCCGCGGGCGGCGCGCTCGGCTACCTGATCACGGGCGGCCCGGTCGGCACGGTGGCCGGCGCGGCGGCAGGCGGCCTGGTCGGCGCCGGCGTCCGCTGACCCCGCCGGCAGGCGCCCGCGACGCGGGCGCCACGCATGCCGGCCGGTCGTGACGCCTGCCTGAGTGCATCACGACCCGCACGAACGTCACGCACATCCCCCGGATTTCGACAGGCACCATCAGGGAGAGGCGGGTGTGCGACACTGCGTCGACGCTACAACACGATTCCATTCGTCGACCAACCCTTCCATGACCGACTCCGTCGTTTTCGTCTTGCCGGGCTACGCCAATTCGGGCCCGCTTCACTGGCAGAGCCGTTGGGAGCGCGCCGACGCGCGCTTCTCGCGGGTCGCGATGCCCGACTGGGACCGTGCGTTCCGCAATGGCTGGTGTCTCGCGCTCGACCGGGCGGTCGAAGCCGCGCGCGGGCCCGTGCTGATCGCCGGCCACAGCCTCGGTACGCTGACCACCGCTTGGTGGGCGACCCGCTACGCACGCCCGGCCGCGCTCGCGAAAGTGCGCGGCGCGCTGCTCGTCGCATTGCCCGATCCCGCCGGGCCGGCGTTCCCGGTCGACGCGCACGGTTTCGGCCCGGTGCCGCACGAGCGATTGCCGTTTCCGACCTGCGTCGTCGCGAGCAGCGACGATCCGTACGGTTCGCTCGCGTTCGCACGCGGCTGCGCGCATGCGTGGGGCAGCGCGTTCCGCGACATCGGCCCGCGCGGCCACATCAACGCCGACAGCGGGCTCGGCGACTGGCCGGCCGCACGCGGCTGGCTCGACGCGCTCGCGCGCTAGCCGGGCCGTTCGCCGCCGCGCGAGCCTGACGCGTCAGATCGCCTGTTTCGCCTTCAGCGCGGCAATCCGCTCGTCGTCGTAGCCGAGCATGTCGCGCAGCACCTCTTCCGTCTGCGCACCGAGCAGCGGCGGGGCGGTGCGTGCGTCCGGCGGCGTCGCGCTCATCCGGATCGGGTTGCGCACGAGCTTCACGTCCGCGCCGCACGGGTGCGGCAGCGCTACCTGCATCCCGCGCGCGACCACCTGCTCGTTGTCGAACACCTCGTCGAGATCGTTGATCGGCCCGCACGGCACGCCGGCCGCTTCGAGCGCGCCGATCCAGTCGGCCTTGCCGCGCGCCTTCACCATTTCCGCGAGGATCGGCACCAGCGTGTCGCGATGGCGCACGCGCGACGGGTTCGTCGCGAAGCGCTCGTCGTCGGCCAGCTCGGGCCGGCCGCCGGCTTCGACGAACTTGCGGAACTGCCCGTCGTTGCCGACCGCGACGATGATCCAGCCGTCGCTCGTCTGGAACGTCTGGTACGGCACGATGTTCGGATGCGCGTTGCCCCAGCGCACCGGCGGCTTGCCGCTCGCGAGGAAGTTGGTGTTCATGTTCGCCAGCAGCGCGACCTGCACGTCGAGCAGCGCCATGTCGATGTACTGGCCTTCGCCCGTGCGGTCGCGGTGCGCGAGCGCGGCGAGCACGGCGATCGTCGAATAGAGGCCGGTCGCGAGATCGGCGATCGCGACGCCGGCCTTCTGCGGGCCGCCGCCCGGCTCGCCGTCGCGCTCGCCGGTGATGCTCATGAAGCCGCCGATCCCCTGCACGATGAAGTCGTAGCCCGCGCGGTGCGCGTACGGGCCGGTCTGGCCGAAGCCGGTGACCGAGCAGTAGACGAGATCGGGCTTCACCGCGCGCAGCGCGTCGTAGTCGAGCCCGTATTTCTTCAACTGACCGACCTTGTAGTTCTCGAGCACGACGTCGCTCTGCGCGGCGAGCTCGCGCACGATCCGCTGGCCCTCGGGCGTCGCGATGTCGATCGTCACCGAGCGCTTGTTGCGGTTCGCCGCGAGGTAGTACGCGGCCTCGGCGGTATCCGCGCCGTCCGCGTCCTTCAGGTACGGCGGCCCCCAGTGGCGCGTGTCGTCGCCGGCGCCCGGGCGCTCGACCTTGATCACGTCCGCGCCGAAATCGGCAAGGGTCTGCGCGCACCACGGGCCCGCGAGCACGCGGGTGAGGTCCAGCACGCGGATATGGCTCAGGGCACCCATCGTCGAATCGTCTCCTTTCATGGCTGGCCTGCCTTGCCGGGCAAGGCCGATTGGCATGCCGAGCATCTTAAGGCGAATCGGCCGCGCGGGTGGCCCAGGCCGGTCGTCCGGCGCAGCGGGCCGCCGCCGCTTGGGCGGGCGGTCTGTATCGTATAATCGATCGTTTCCGAATCCATGCCGCCGCGCGCCCCGCCTGGGGCGCCGGCGTTTGAAGCCGTCTTTGCCAGACTGTCCCCGCACGCCATGAAAGCTGCCGAAATCCGCGAGAAATTCCTCAAATTCTTCGAATCGAAGGGCCACACGATCGTCCGCTCGTCGAGCCTCGTGCCCGGTAACGACCCCACGCTGATGTTCACGAACTCGGGCATGGTCCAGTTCAAGGACGTCTTCCTCGGCACGGACCCGCGCCCGTACTCGCGCGCCACGACGGCGCAGCGCAGCGTGCGCGCGGGCGGCAAGCACAACGACCTCGAGAACGTCGGCTACACGGCGCGCCACCACACGTTCTTCGAGATGCTCGGCAACTTCTCGTTCGGCGACTACTTCAAGCACGACGCGATCAAGTTCGCGTGGGAGCTGCTGACCACGGTCTACCAGCTGCCGAAGGAAAAACTGTGGGTCACCGTCTACCAGGAAGACGACGAGGCATACGACATCTGGGCGAAGGAAGTCGGCGTGCCGACCGAGCGGATCATCCGGATCGGCGACAACAAGGGCGCGCGCTACGCATCGGACAACTTCTGGACGATGGGCGACACCGGCCCGTGCGGCCCGTGTACCGAGATCTTCTACGACCACGGCCCGGACGTGTGGGGCGGGCCGCCGGGGTCGCCTGAGGAAGACGGCGACCGCTACATCGAGATCTGGAACCTCGTGTTCATGCAGTTCAACCGCGACGCGCAGGGCAACATGACGCGCCTGCCGAAGCAGTCGGTCGACACCGGCATGGGCCTCGAGCGTCTCGCCGCGGTGCTGCAGCACGTGCACAGCAACTACGAGATCGACCTGTTCCAGAACCTGATCAAGGCCGCCGCGCGCGTGACCGAGATCAGCGACCTCACGAACAACTCGCTGAAGGTGATCGCCGATCACATCCGCGCGTGCTCGTTCCTGATCGTCGACGGCGTGATCCCCGGCAACGAAGGCCGCGGCTACGTGCTGCGCCGGATCGTGCGCCGCGCGATCCGCCACGGCTACAAGCTGGGCCGCAAGGGCGCGTTCTTCCACAAGCTGGTGGCCGACCTCGTCGCCGAGATGGGCACCGCCTACCCGGAGCTGAAGGAAGCCGAACAGCGCGTGACCGACGTGCTGCGCCAGGAAGAGGAGCGCTTCTTCGAGACGATCGAGCACGGCATGTCGATCCTCGAGGCCGCGCTGGCCGACGTCGACGCGAAGGGCGGCAAGGTGCTCGACGGCGAACTCGCGTTCAAGCTGCACGATACCTACGGCTTCCCGCTGGACCTGACGGCCGACGTGTGCCGTGAGCGCGGGATGACGGTCGACGAGCCGGCGTTCGACGACGCGATGGCGCGTCAGCGCGAGCAGGCGCGCGCGGCCGGCAAGTTCAAGGCCACGCAGGGCCTCGAATACTGGGGCGCGAAGACCACCTTCCACGGTTACGAGGAAATCGCGTTCGACGACGCGAAGGTCGTCGCGCTGTACGTCGACGGCTCGGCCGTCAACGAAGTGAAGGCCGGCCAGGATGCGGTCGTCGTGCTCGACCACACACCGTTCTACGCGGAATCGGGCGGTCAGGTCGGCGACCAGGGCGTGCTCGCGAACGCCGCGACGCGCTTCGCGGTGGCCGACACGCTGAAGGTGCAGGCCGACGTGATCGGCCATCACGGCACGCTGGAGCAGGGCACGCTGAAGGTCGGCGACGTGCTGCGCGCGGAAATCGACGCGCAGCGCCGCGCGCGCACGCAGCGCAACCACTCGGCCACCCACCTGATGCACAAGGCGCTGCGCGAAGTGCTCGGCGCACACGTGCAGCAGAAGGGTTCGCTCGTCGACGCGGAAAAGACCCGCTTCGACTTCGCGCACAACGCACCGATGACCGACGACGAAATCCGTCGCGTCGAGCAGATCGTCAACAACGAGATCCTGGCGAACGCGCCGGGCATCGTGCGCGTGATGCCGTACGACGAAGCGGTGAAGGGCGGCGCGATGGCGCTGTTCGGCGAGAAGTACGGCGACGAAGTGCGCGTGCTCGACCTCGGCTTCTCGCGCGAACTGTGCGGCGGCACGCACGTGCACCGCACCGGCGACATCGGCCTGTTCAAGATCGTCGTCGAAGGCGGCGTCGCGGCCGGCATCCGCCGGGTCGAGGCGATCACCGGCGACAACGCGGTGCGCTATGTGCAGGAACTCGACGCACGCGTGAACGAAGCGGCCGCGGCGCTGAAGGCGCAGCCGTCGGAACTCACGCAGCGCATCGCGCAGGTGCAGGACCAGGTGAAGTCGCTCGAGAAGGAACTGGGCGCGCTGAAGTCGAAGCTCGCGTCGAGCCAGGGCGACGAGCTCGCGCAGCAGGCCGTCGAGATCGGCGGCGTGTACGTGCTGGCCGCGACGCTCGACGGTGCCGACGCGAAGACGCTGCGCGAAACGGTCGACAAGCTGAAGGACAAGCTGAAGAGCGCGGCGATCGTGCTGGCGGCCGTCGAAGGCGGCAAGGTCAGCCTGATCGCGGGCGTCACGCCGGACGCGAGCAAGAAGGTCAAGGCCGGCGAGCTCGTGAACTTCGTCGCGCAGCAGGTCGGCGGCAAGGGCGGCGGCCGTCCGGACATGGCGCAGGCAGGCGGCACCGAGCCGGCGAACCTGCCGGGCGCGCTGGCCGGCGTGAAGGGCTGGGTCGAAGAACGGCTCTGATCGTTGCACGACCGATGCGATGCCGTCGCCCTGACGGCATCGCGTGAATCGAAAAACGACCCGATCGGCAGGCGCCGGTCGGGTCGTTTCGTTTGTGCGGTCGAGGCGTGTCGATCGATGCGGCGACGCGCGGGCACGGGTCAGGCCGGCACGGTCACCGTCGGCTTCGTCACGTCGCCGGGCTGCCGCGCGGTGTCGGTGAGCGCATCGCGCAGCGCGGCGAGCGCCGCCGACGCATAGCCCCGCCGCCACGCGAGCAGCGTGTCGATTCCTTCGAGTTCGGGAATCGTGTGCGCGGCGATGTTGCCCGTCTCGGGCTGCAGATCGAGCACCGAACGCGGCGCGACCGCGATGCCCGCGCCGGCCGCGACGCACGCGACGATCGCGTGATACGAGCCGAGCTCGAGCACGCGGGCCGGCTTCACGCCGTGCGCCGCGTACCACTGCTCGACGTACTTGCGATACGTGCAGCCGCGCTCGAACGCGATCAGCGTCGGCAGGATCACGTCGCGTGGCGTGCGCACCGGCGGATGGCCGCGCGGCGTGAGCAGCACGAGATCCTCGCGGAAGATCGGCACGGTCTCGAACGTGTCGGGCAGCATGTCCGGCTCGGGCGGGCGGGCGAACAGCGCGGCGTCGACCTCGAAGTCGCGCACGCGGTCGATCAGCCAGCCCGTCGTGCCCGTCAGCAATTCGAGCGACACGTCGGGCCACGCGTGGTGATAGCGCGCGAGGATGGTCGGCAGCCGACTCGCGGCCGTGCTTTCCATCGTGCCGAGCCGCAGCCGCCCGCGCGGCGTGTCCTCGCGCACCGCGTCGCGCGCCTCGTCGGCGAGCGCGAGCAGGCGCTCCGCGTACGGCAGCAGCGTTTGCCCGGCCGGCGTCAGCACGAGTCGGCGGCCGTCGCGCACGAACAGCGCCGCGCCGAGTTCCTCCTCCAGCTGCTTGATGCGCGTCGTGACGTTCGACTGCACGCGATTGAGCTTGGCCGCCGCGCGCGTCACGCCGTTCTCGCGCACGACCGCCCGGAAAATCGCCAGCGCCGCCAGGTCCATGATTCTCTCCGAGGGATGAGTCGATTCTTAATTATTCATTTTTCGAGAATGGTTGGTCAAGCTAGGATGGACCCATTCCGATTTCCGATCCGGCTGGCGCGCGCGAAGCGCCGGCCCATGCCGCCATGTCCCGCTTCGATGCTCCGCCCGCCGCCGCCCGCGTGCCTTCGTCCGACCAGGCCGACCGCCGCGCCCGCGCGGCCGCGCTCGCCTGCATGGTCGGGCTCGCCGTCGTGCTCGGCGTCGGCCGTTTCGCGTTCACGCCGCTGTTGCCGCTGATGCTCGCGGACGGCTCGATCGGCCTGAAAGCCGGCGGCTGGCTTGCGTCCGCAAACTATGCGGGCTACTTCGTCGGCGCGGCCAGTTGCGCGGCGCTGCACGTCGCGCCGGCGCGGATGGTGCGCTTCGGGCTTGCGGCGACCGTGCTGCTGACCGCCGCGATGGGCATCGGTCACTGGCTGCCGGCGTGGCTCGTCGTGCGTTTCGTCGCGGGCGTCGTCAGCGCATGGACGTTCGTGTTCATGTCGCAATGGGGGTTGCGGCGTCTGGCCGAGCTGGCTGCGCCCGAATGGAGCGGGGTGATCTACGCGGGGCCGGGCGTCGGCATCGTGGTGACGGGGCTGATCGGCAGTGCGCTGGCCGGCCGGCATGCGGCGGTGGGCTGGCTGGGTTTCGCGGCGTTGTCGGCCGTCCTGTCGGTCGCGATCTGGCGCACGTTCGGTGCGGCGCCGGCCGTGGCGCACGCGCAGCCAACGTCGACCGCTGCCGCGCCCACCGGTGCGCCGGTCGCCCCGGCGGCGCGGGCCGCCCCGCGAAGCCGTCGCGCGGACGCCGCGTGGCTCGTCGTGCTGTACGGCGCACCGGGCTTCGGCTACATCATCACCGCGACGTTCCTGCCGGTGATCGCGCGCGCCGCGCTGCCGGCCGGTTCGCCGTGGCCCGACCTGTTCTGGCCGATGTTCGGCGCGGCGCTGATCGTCGGCGCGATCACCGCCGCGCGGCTACCTGGCCACTGGGACAACCGGCTGCTGCTGGCGGCCGGCTGCGCGACGCAGGCGCTCGGCATCGCGGCCGGGATCGTGTGGCCGAACGCGGCCGGCTTCTCGATCGGCAGCGCGTTGCTCGGCCTGCCGTTCACCGCGATCACGCTGTTCGCGATGCGCGAGGCGCGGCGCCTGCACGGCGAGCGCGCGGCCGGGCTGATGGGTTACGCGACCGCCTCGTATGGCGTCGGGCAGATCCTCGGGCCGCTCGTCGCGGCGCCGCTGGCCGCGCGCTTCGGGTCGTTTACGCCTGCGCTGTGGGTCGCGGTGGCCGCGCTGCTGATCGGTGCCGCCGGCTTCGCGGCGACCGCCGCGCGCGGGCGCCGATCATCCCGGCGCGGGTAGGGCCGGATCGTCTCGGGCGCGGGCAAACTCGCTAGAATGAAGCCTTTCCCGCGCCGAGCGGGTGCGCGGGCAGCCGGCAGGCGGCCGTCCGGCGCCCGCCAGATTCTCATCGATGACCACCGCCGACTACCGTTTTTGCCCGCGCTGCGCGAGCCCGCTCACCGAGCGGGCCGATCCCGACCATGAGGGCGGCCGCGTTCGCCAGGCGTGCCCCGACGAGTCGTGCGGCTACGTGCACTGGAACAACCCGCTGCCGGTCGTCGCCGCGATCGTCGAACTCGACGGCAAGATCCTGCTCGCGCGCAACGCGGCGTGGCCCGAAGGGATGTTCGCGCTGATCACCGGCTTTCTCGAAAACGGCGAGACGCCCGAGGACGGCATCGCGCGCGAGGTGTTCGAGGAAACCGCGCTGAAGGCCGAGCAGGTATCGCTCGTCGGCGTGTACGAATTCATCCGCAAGAACGAACTGATCATCGCGTACCACGTGCGGGCGTCGGGCACGGTGTCGTTGTCGCCGGAACTGCTCGAGTACAAGCTCGTCGATCCGCCGCTGCTGCGCCCGTGGCGCGCCGGCACGGGCGTCGCGCTCGCCGACTGGATGCGCGCGATCGCGACGCGGCGCTTCGTCGCCGGCCGGCGCGCCGCGTCGTGCGGCCGCCACGCGTCGTCTTCGCCGTCGTTATCCCCATCGTTCCCTTCGCTTCCATCGTCCTGACCGCCATCGCCATGTCCGACAAGCCACAGCCGCGTCCGCGCGACGCCTATCGCCACTTCCTGCCGATCACGACCCGCTGGATGGACAACGACGTTTACGGGCACGTGAACAACGTCGTCTACTACAGCTACTTCGACACCGTCGTGAACGCGTACCTGATCCGCGCGGGCGTGCTCGACGTCGAGCACGGGCAGACGATCGGGCTGGTTGTCGAGACGCAGTGCAACTACTTCGCGCCGCTCGTGTTCCCGCAAGCGGTCGACGCGGGGCTGCGCGTCGTGAAGCTCGGCACGTCGAGCGTGCGCTACGAAGTCGGGCTGTTCGCGCAGGGCGATGCGTCACCCGCCGCGCAGGGGCACTTCGTGCACGTGTACGTCGATCGCGGCACGCGCCGTCCGGTGCCGCTGCCCGACGCGCTGCGCGCCGCGCTCGAACCGCTCGCCGCCTGACGCCACGCGGTGCACGCGTTCGCGCTCCAGGCCTTCAACGGCCTCAGCTACGGCTTGCTGCTGTTCATGCTGTCGGCCGGCCTCACGCTGATCTTCAGCGTGCAGGGCGTGCTCAACTTCGCGCATGCGAGCTTCTACATGCTCGGTGCATACGTCGGCTACGGCATCGCGGCCTGGGCGGGCTTCTGGTCCGCGCTCGTGCTCGCGCCGCTCGCGGTCGGGCTGCTCGGCGCCGGCTGCGAACGCGCGCTGCTGCGCCGTGTGCAGGCGCGCGGCCATACGAGCGAACTGCTGCTGACCTTCGGTCTCGCGTACCTGATCGGCGAGGGCGCGAAACTCGCGTGGGGCCTCGCGCCACTGCCGGCGCCCGTGCCGCCGCTGTTCGACGGCGCGCCCGTGACCGTGTTCGGTCTCGCGTTGCCGCGCTACCGGCTGTTCATGATGGCGATGTCCACGACGATGCTGGTCGCGCTCGGCGTGCTGCTGCGTGCGTCGAGTATCGGGCTCGTCGTGCGCGCGGCGCTCACGCATCGCGCGGCCGTCGAGGCGCTCGGCTACGACGTGCCGCGCGTGATGACGGCGCTGTTCGGCGCGGGCACCGCGCTCGCGGCGCTGGCCGGCGTGATCGGTGCGCCGCTCGCGGTGATCGAGCCCGCGCTGGCCGAAACCGTCGGGTCGGTCGTGTTCGCGGTGGTCGTGATCGGCGGGCTCGGCTCGCTCGGCGGTGCGTTCGTCGCGTCGCTCGCGGTCGGTTTCGCGCAGACCTTCGCGGCGGCGAGCGACACGTCGCTGCGCGACCTCGTGCAATGGACGGGCATCGCGCTGCCGGATAGCGTCGCCGCCGTGTCGATCGCGCAACTGGCGCCGCTGGTGCCGTACCTGCTGCTCGTCGCGGTGCTGGTCGCGCGACCGCGCGGGTTGTTCGGCGAGCGTGTCGATGCATAGTCGCGCATTGGCCGGATCCGCGCGCTGGGCGCTGTTCGCCGCGTGCGTCGCGCTGCCCGCGTGGCTGTGGCCGCACGGCGCGGTGCTCGGCTATCTCGCGCAGACGGCCGCGCTCGTCGTGCTCGCGCTGTCGTACAACCTGCAGCTCGGCACGACCGGGCTGCTGTCGTTCGGGCATGCGGCGTTCGCGGGCCTCGGCGCGTTCGCGGCCGCCCACTGGTTCAATCACGTCGGCGGCCCGCTGCCGCTGTTGCCGCTCGTCGGCGGTGCGGCCGGCGCGGGCTTCGGGTTCGTCGCCGGGCTGCTGGCGACGCGCCGCTCCGGCACCGCGTTCGCGATGATCACGCTCGGGCTCGGCGAATGCGTCGCGGCGGCCGCGTGGAGCGTGCCCGCGTGGTTCGGCGGCCTCGGCGGCGTGCCGATCGACCGGGCGAGCGGCGCGTCGTGGGGCAACGGCTATTTCGGCGCGCCGGCGCACGCGTATGCGGTGATCGCCGCGTGGTGCGTCGTGTCGGCGTGCGCGATGCATGCGTTGACGCGCACGCCGCTCGCGCGGCTCGCGAACGCGGTGCGCGACAACCCGGCGCGCGTCGCGGCGCTCGGCACCGATCCGCGCCGCGTGCGGCTCGCGATGGTGACCTGCGCATCGTTCTTCGCCGGCATCGCCGGCACGCTGACGCTGATCGACGTCGAAATCGCGACGCCCGACAGCGTGTCGATGGCGCGCTCGGCGACCGTGCTGATCGCCGCGGTGATCGGCGGCACCGGCGCATTCTTCGGGCCCGCGGCCGGCGCGGCCGTGCTGACCGCGCTGAGTATCGTCGTCGCGGGCGTGTCGCGCGCGTGGGCGCTGTATCTCGGCGTGTTGTTCGTCGCGGTCGTCGTGGCCGCGCCGGGCGGGATCGCCGGCATTGCGCAAACGCTCGCGCATGCGCTGCGCCGCGGCGCGCCGGCGGCCGAGCGGTGGCGCGTGCTGTGCGGCGTCGGCGCGTGCGCGTTCTGGGGCGTCGCGATCGTCTGTGCGGCCGAGCTCGGCTATGCGTGGCGGTTCGCGCAGGACGACGGCACGGGCCTCGCGTTCGGCGCGTGGGGCATCGATGCCGATACGCCGGTCGGCTGGGCCGTCGCATGCTCGGCGGCCGGCATCGGCACACTGCTGTGGGGCTGGCGCGCGCGGCTCGCGCATGACGCGGCAGCGACCCCGCGGGAGGACGCGCGATGAACGGCAACGCGATCGCGCTTCACGGCGTCGTGCAGCGCTTCGGCGCGCAGACGGTGCTCGACGGTGTGGATTTGAGCATCGCGGCCGGCGAGCGTCACGCGCTGATCGGGCCGAACGGCGCGGGCAAGTCGACGCTGTTCGGCGTGATCGCCGGGGCGACGCGGCCGACGCGCGGGCGTGTCGTGCTGCACGGCGTCGAGCTGCGCGGACGCGGGCCGGTCGTCGCGAGCCGCCTCGGCATCGGCCGCAGTTTCCAGCAGACGAGCGCGTTCGCGCGGCTGACCGTATTCGACAATCTGCGGTGCGCGGCGCTGCATGCGCCGGCCGAACGGCGGCGCTGGTGGAACCGGCTGCGCGAATCGGCGTCGATCGATCTCGCGGCCGCGCGCGTGCTGCACGACGTCGGCCTCGACGCGCGGCGCGACACGCCGGCCGGCGAACTGAGCTATGCGGAGCAGCGCGCGCTCGATCTCGGGATCGCGCTTGCAAGCGGCGCGCGTACGCTGCTGCTCGACGAGCCGACGGCCGGCATGAGCCGCGCGCAGGCGGCGCGGATGATCGCGCTGATCCGCGCGACGACGCAGGGCCGCACCGTGCTGATGATCGAGCACGACATGGACGCGGTGTTCGGGTTCGCCGAACGCATCACGGTGCTCGTGCGCGGCGCGGTGGTCGCGACCGGCGCGCCCGACGCGATCCGCGCCGATTCGCGCGTGCGGGCCGCGTACCTGGGCGAGGGCGCGACATGAACGCCGTGCTCGACATTCGCGGGCTGCGCGCGTGGTACGGGGTGCAGCCCGTGCTCGACGGCGTCGATCTCGCGCTCGCGCCGGGCGAGACGCTCGCGCTGCTCGGTCGCAACGGATCGGGGCGTTCGACGCTCGCGAAGGCCGTGATGGGGCTCGTACGCACGGCCGGTTCGGTGCGCATCGCCGGCGCCGAATGCACGGGCGCGCGCACGTTCGAAATCGCGCGGCGCGGCGTCGCTTACGTGGCTGAAAGCCGCGACGTGTTCCCGCTGCTGACCGTGCGCGACAACCTGCGGCTCGGTTTGCGCGGCGCGCGCGGCACGGCCGAACGCGCAGCGCTCGACCGCCTGCTCGACCGGTTTCCGCTGCTGGCCGCACGCGCGGACGTGAAGGCGGGGCGGCTGTCGGGCGGCGAGCAGCAGGTGCTCGCGCTGGTGCGCGCGCTCGCCGGCCGCCCGCGCGTGCTGATCGTCGACGAGCCGGCCGAAGGGCTCGCGCCGCTCGCGGTCGACGAAGTCGGCGCGTGCCTTGCCGCGCTGCAGGCCGACGGCGTCGCGATCGTGCTGATCGAGCAGCGGTTGCAGCTCGCGCCGCGGCTCGCGCGGCGCGTGGCGGTGATGGGGCGGGGACGGATCGTCTACGACGGCGCGCTCGACGGGCTGGGCGGCGAAGTCGCCCACGCATGGCTGAGCGCCGGCTGACGACGCCCGATCGATTGTTCGGCAAACGCCGCCAGTCAATTCGCTTCAAGCCGCTTTATCGCTGCGGTGCCGCACAAGTACATTGCCAGTCAGGCCGGTCGCCATCGCGATGCAACGACGCATCACCGCCTCGCTGCGGCAACCGGCACCATCCATCGAACGTCTTCGGACTGGAGAATGAAATCATGAGCAAGCTGGCAGGCAAGGTCGCGATCGTCACGGGCGCATCGAAGGGCATCGGCGCGGCAATCGCGAAGGCACTGGCCGACGAAGGCGCGGCGGTCGTCGTCAACTACGCGAGCAGCAAGGCAGGCGCGGACGCGGTCGTCAGCGCGATCACCGAAGCGGGCGGCCGCGCGGTCGCGGTCGGCGGCGACGTGTCGAAGGCCGCCGACGCGCAACGCATCGTCGATACGGCGATCGAAACGTATGGCCGTCTCGACGTGCTCGTCAACAATTCGGGCGTGTACGAATTCGCGCCGATCGAAGCGATCACCGAGGAACACTATCGCCGGCAGTTCGACACGAACGTGTTCGGCGTGCTGCTGACCACGCAGGCGGCCGTCAAGCATCTCGGCGAAGGCGCGAGCATCATCAACATCAGTTCGGTCGTGACCAGCATCACGCCGCCGGCCAGCGCCGTGTACAGCGGCACGAAGGGCGCGGTCGACGCGATCACCGGCGTGCTCGCGCTCGAACTCGGCCCGCGCAAGATCCGCGTGAACGCGATCAACCCGGGGATGATCGTGACCGAGGGCACGCACAGCGCGGGCATCATCGGCTCCGATCTGGAGGCGCAGGTGCTCGGCCAGACGCCGCTCGGCCGCCTCGGCGAGCCGAACGACATCGCGTCGGTCGCCGTGTTCCTCGCGTCGGACGATGCGCGCTGGATGACTGGCGAGCACCTCGTCGTCAGCGGCGGGTTGAACTGATCGTCCGCGGTACCGCGCGAACGGTGGGTGGGCGCCGTTCGCGCCGCTACGCGCTCATCGCCAGCGCATTCGCGCCGACGTGCCACCGCAAACATTCGACGACGAGCGCGTGATCGGCTTCGGAGCCGAGCCCCGCGATCGTCATCGCGCCGACGATGCCGGCGCCGGCGATCCGCAACGGCACGCCGCCGCCGTCGAGCGCGTAGTCGTCGTCCGACAGGCCCTGCGACCGCAGTGACCAGCCGGCCCGCCGAAAGCGCGCGCCGACCGCGAGCGAACTCTGGCCGAACCGCAGCACCGTGTTCTGCCGGCGGCGAATCGCGTCGCTGTCGTGCGCGCCGCTGCCGTCGAGCGCGCAGTAGAACAGCGGTGCGTGCCCGCCGACGATGCCGACCGCGATCGGCAGCCCGCGTCGCGACGCGAGGTTGACCGCGATTTCGCCCATTCGACGTGCGACGGCCGCATTGAAGTGCGGCAGCGCCGGGTTCGACGCGTCGTCGTCGAAGGCGTGGGGTGCGAGGCGAAAGGGGGGCGTCACCATGGCGGCTCCGTAGCGTGGCCGGCTCCGTACGCGCGTGCCGGGCGTCGCATCGTCACGGGCCGCGCGCGGGCCCGTGTTCCATTCAGTGCTTCGGCGTTTCAGCACGTCAGCACTTCTTCAGCACTTCAACGTTTCGGCGCCGCGTCGAGCATCCACTCGTGCGCGGGATCGTTCTTGAACGCCCACGCGCGGCTCGGACCCGCCATCACGTTCAGGTAGTACAGGTTGTAGCCGTGAGGCGCGACCACCGGGTGATAGCCGCGCGGCACCATCACGACGTCATGGTTCTCGACCGCGCAGGCCTCGTCGAGGCTGCGATCGTCGGTGTACACGCGCTGGAACGCGAAACCCTGCGGCGGATCGATCCGGTGATAGTAGGTTTCCTCGAGCGAGGTTTCGTCGGGCGCCGCGTCGCGGTCGTGCTTGTGCGGCGGATAGCTGCTCGAATGGCTGGCCGGCGTGACGACTTCGACGACCAGCAGCCGGTCGGCGGCCGGATTGTCGCCCATCAGGATGTCGCACACATAGCGCGTGTTGGTGCCCTGGCCGCGTACCGAGCGGCGCATCCGCTCGCCGTCGAGGCGCAGCACGCGCTTGTCGCCGCTCGCGTACGGCGCGGTGCACAGCGCGACTTCCGCATCGCGCGTCGCGACCAGCGTGACGGTCTTGCCGCCCGGCACGTACAGCGCGTCCGGCGACACGTCCTCGAATACGCTGTCGCGCTTGCCGAGCGCATCGTAGGTCTCGCCGTCGACTTCGGCGCGCACCGTGCCGGTCAGCACGACGACGCACAGCTCGCGCGTGTCGGTGGCGACCGTTTCGGTATCGCCGGCCTTCAGGCGCAGCGCGCGAAAGCCGACGTGCTGCCAGCCGGCCGATTCGGGCGTGACGTTGCAGATTTCGCGGTCGGCGGATGCCTTGACCAGCAGGGGAGAAATCGTCATGAAATGGGTCTCCGCAATAGGGTAGGGCTCGAGCGCTCACGCGCCTTCGTGCGGGCTCACGCGCTCAACCGGTCGACGATCGCGCGCAGCGACTCGTAGCCCTTCTTCGCATACGCGTAGCTCGGCGCGACGGCCGGGTCCTGTTCGGCCTCGACGACGAGCCAGCCTTCGTAGCCGGCGTCCTTCAGCGTGCGCAGCGTCGCGTCGTAGTCGAGCGCGCCGTCGCCCGGCACCGTGAAGGTGCCGTTGATCACGCCGTTCAGGAAGCTCCAGCCGTCGTTGCGCGCCTGGTTGACCACCTGCGGCCGCACGTCCTTGCAATGCACGTGCGCCACGCGCGATACGTGCTTCTTCAGCAGTGCGACCGGGTCGGCCGCGCCGCCGAAATACGCGTGGCCGGTGTCGAACAGCAGGAACACCTTCGCCGGATCGGTCAGCGCCATCAACCGGTCGACGTCGTCCGGCGATTCGACGTACGCGCCCGTGTGGTGATGGTAGGCAAGCCGGATCCCGTACGTGTCGAGCAGGTGCGCGCCGAACGCATCGAGGCGCGCGGCATAGCGCCGCCACGCTGCGTCGTCGACGAAACGCGGCCGCTTCGCGACCGGCGTGTCGATGCTGCCCTGGATCGTGCCCGCGCACTCGCCGTACACGACCACCGTCACGTCGTTGTACTGCAGCTTCGTCATGTGCGCGCGGCAGCGCTCGATTTCGGCGGCGACCGCATCGGCGTCGGTCATGCCCGGCGCGAGCTCCGCGAGGAAGCCCGAATACCAGCCCGACACGCATACGAGCCCGAATTCGGCGAGTTTCGCCTTCAGTTCGGGGCCGGTCTTCGGAAACTTGTTGCCGAGCTCGAAGCCCGCATAGCCGATTTCGGCGCCTTCCTTCAGCGCCGTTTCGAGCGGCGTCTCGCCGCCGAGCGACGGCAGGTCGTCGTTCATCCACGACAGGGGGTTGATACCGATGCGGACGTTCCAGCTCATGACGTGCTTCCTTGATTCGAATGTTGTTGTCTCGGCGCGGCCGATGGAAAGGGGGCGGCTCAGCGTCGCTGGCGGGTTTTCGCGTCGAGATACGCGCGGTGTGCGTCCACGACGCCCGCGCGTTCGGACACCTGCGGCACCGCGACTTCCCACCATGCGCCGCCGTCGTCGGTCGTGCGACGGTGCGTGGTGTCGATCACGAGCACCTGGCTCTTCTTCGCCGCGCGGGCGCGTTTCATTTCGTCGCGCAATTCGCCGATGTCGCGCACGTGCACGGCTTCGGCGCCCATCGCGCGCGCGTGCATCGCGAAGTCGATCGTCGAGCGTTCGCCGCCTTCGGGCACGCAGTCGTCGAGCATGTTGTTGAAGCTCGCGCCGCCGCAATTCAGTTGCAGCCGCTCGATGCAGCCGTAGCCGCGGTTGTCGAGGATCACGACGATCAGCTTGCGGCCGAGCATCACGGAGGTCGCGAGTTCGGCGTTGAGCATCATGTACGAGCCGTCGCCGACGATCACGATCACTTCGCGCTCGGGCCGCGCGAGCTTCGCGCCGAGGCCGCCCGCGACTTCGTAGCCCATGCACGAATACGCGTAATCCATGTGGTAGTTGCCCGGCACGCCGCTGCGCCACAGCTTGTGCAACTCCGCCGGCAGCGTGCCGGCCGCGCACACGACGAGATCGTCGCGCGCGCTGTCGAGGCCCGCGTCGGCCGCGGAGTCGCGCACCGCGCCGATCACTTCCGCATCGTACGGCAGCGTGTCCGTCGGAATCCGCGTGGTCAGCTCCGTCACGCGCGCGTTCCACGCGGCGGCCTGGTCGCGGCTTGCGGCGGTCCACGCCGGGTCGGCGCGCCAGCCGGCCAGCGCGGCCGACAATTGGCCGAGGCCCGTGCGCGCATCGGCCACCAGTTGCCGGCCGCGTTTCTTGCCCGCGTCGAACGGCTGCACGTTCAGGCTCAGCAGCGTCGCGTCGCCGTAGAGCGCGTGCGAACCGGTCGTGAAATCCTGCAGCCGCGTGCCGACCGCGAACACGACGTCGGCCTGCGCGGCCGCGCGGTTCGCGGCGGGCGAGCCCGTCACGCCGATCGAGCCGAGGTTCAGCGGGTGATCCCACGCGAGGCTGCCCTTGCCGGCTTGCGATTCGGCGACCGGTACGCCATGCGTGTCGGCGAACGCGCGCAGCGCGTCCCACGCCTGGCTGTACAGCACGCCGCCGCCCGCGACGATCAGCGGCTTCTTCGCGGCCTTCAGCACGTCGAGCGCATCGGCGAGCTCGAGCGCGTCGGCCGGCGGGCGGCGCATCCGGATCAGCGGCGGCGCGAAGAACGCCTCGGGCCAGTCGTACGCGAAGGTCTGCACGTCCTGCGGCAGCGCGAGACAGACGGGGCCGCACTGCGCGGGATCGGTCATCACCTGGATCGCGCGCGGCAGCGCGACGAGCAGTTGCTCGGGCGACGTGATGCGGTCGAAGTAGCGTGTCACGGGCCGGAAGCAGTCGTTCGCGCTGACGTCGCCCTGTTCGAAATCCTCGACCTGCTGCAACACGGGGTCGGGCAGCCGCGACACGAACACGTCGCCGGGCAGCAGCAGCAGCGGCAGGCGGCCGACGTGCGCGAGCGCGGCCGAGGTCAGCATGTTGGTCGCGCCGGGGCCGATGCTCGACGTCGCGGCCATCATCCGCTGGCGGAAATTCGCCTTCGCGAACGCGACGGCCGCGTTGGCCATTCCTTGTTCGTTGTGCGCGCGAAACGTCGGCAGCCGGTCCTTCTCCGCGTGCAGCGCTTCGCCGAGCCCGGCCACGTTGCCGTGGCCGAAGATCGCGAATACGCCGCCGCAGTACGGCAGGATCTCGGTGCGGCCGTCGGGCTGGACGACTTCGGCGCGCAGGGCGGCCAGGTAGCGCACGAGCGCCTGGCTGACGGTCAGTCTTACGGTGGTGGTCATCGTCGGTCGATAGAGAGAAGTCGGGTGGTCGTCACGAACGGAGGCATCAGGCCGCGGCGGCGCGGGCGGCGGCCCGGCGGCCGAGCCACGCGTCGACCAGTTGCGCGAAATTGCCGGCCACTTCGTCGATCAGCGCCTGATCGTCGATCCGGCCCGCGAACCAGTTCAGCGACGCATCGGCCCACAGCGTGCGGCCGACCATGAAGCCCTTGACGATCGGGTTGGTCGCCGAGCGGAAGCTGTCGACGAGGTATTGCAGCGGCTGGTTCAGCCCGAGGATCACCGCGCCGCGGCAATGCGGGTCGCGCTCGGCGATCAGCGCGGCGAGCCGCGTCCAGCCGTCGGCGGTGAGCGGCGTGAGCTTCCACCAGTCGGGTTTCACGCCGAGGTTGTAGAAGCGCGCGACGGTGCGCAGCACCGCGTCGTCCTCGGTGCCGGCCGGCGTGACCGCGCGCGGCGGAATCATCTCCAGCAGCAGCTCGTTGCCGCTCGCACGCGTGGCTTCCCACAGTTCCAGCACGCGCTGCTCCTGCTCGACGCGCAGGTCGACGGGGTCGTCGGGGTGATAGTGAACCAGGCACTTCACGACCTGTTCGGTCGGCCAGTGCGTGAGCGACGAGCCGACCGAGCGCGTGTCGTCGAACCGCAGCGGGCGCGAGCCCGGCAGCTCGACCGGACGGCCGACCCACCAGCCGCGCCCGGTGGCCGACGCGAGCGCGTCGCTGCCGTACGCGCCGCCGTCGATCAGCACGCCGACGTGGCCGGCGATGCCGCGATCGCGCTCGACCTGTTCGACCGCGCGCACGAGCAGGCGCTTCAGCGTCTTGATCCGCGCTTCGTCCGCGCCGGCCTGCACCGCGAGCTCGTAGAACTGGCTGCGATGGTCGAACGCCATCACGCACAGGTCGTCCCAGTCGCGGCGCGGCACCGTCACGCGATGCAGGTGCGCGAGCGTGCGGTCGGCATCGACTACCGGATTGCGGCTGCCGTCGAACCAGTGCGCGAGTTCGGCCGGCGTCGGCATCGCGGCCGAGCACGCGTGGCGCGACACGACGATCGCGCCGCACGCGTTCGCGATGCGCGTCGATTCGGCCCAGTCGCGCCCGCGCAGCAGCCCCGACAGCAGGCCCGACAGGAATGCGTCGCCCGCGCCGAGCACGTTGAGCACCTCGACGCGCTCGCCGAGAAAGGTCGGCGCAGCGTCGATGCTGGCCGGAATGTCGCCTTCGATCACGCAACAGCCGAGCGCACCGCGCTTGACGACCAGCGTCGCGTTCGTGATCGCGCGCACCGCCTGCAACGACCCGATCAGGTCGTGCGGCACGCCGCCCGCGATCAGGAATTCTTCCTCCGTGCCGACCAGCAGGTCGAATTCGCCGAGCACCTGCTGCAACTGCCGCGTCACCTGCGCGTCGGGCACGTAGCGGTTTTCGCCGGCGCCGCGTGCGGTCAGTCCCCACAGCACCGGCCGGTAGTCGATGTCGAGGATGCGCACCGTGCCGTGGCTGCGCGCATACGTCAACGCGGTCAGCGACGCCTCGCGCGTACCCGGCGTCGACAGATGCGTGCCGGTGATCGCGAGCGCGCGGCAACCGGCGATGAAGTCCTCGCGGATCTCGTCGGCGCGCACGGCCATGTCCGCGCAGTTCTCGCGCACGAACAGCAGCGGAAACGTATCGCGATCCTTCAGCCCGAGCAGCACCAGCGCGGTGAGGCGCTCGCGGTCGGTCTGCAACTGGCTCGTGTCGCAGCCTTCGCGCTCGAGCGTCTCGCGCAGGAAGCGGCCCATCTGCTCGTCGCCGACGCGCGAAATCATCGCGGTCTTCAGCCCGAGCCGCGCGACGCCGAACGCGACGTTGCCCGACGAGCCGCCGAGATACATCTGGAAGCTGCGCGCGTCCTCGAGGCGGCTGCCGTACTGCTGCGCATAGAGATCCACGGCCACGCGGCCGAGGCAGGCGAGATCGATGGGGCGGTCACTCGGAAAGTTCAGCAGGCTCATATCACGTGTCACGCTCGCGGCCGGCGTTCGGCGCTGCCGGCAGATTAGGGGACCGATCCCGCGACGGCTGTCCGCAGCAGGTGCTGCACGACGCGAGGCTGCCTGTCGCCGGGATTCGGGCTACGGAACGGAGTCTAGACTTTTTGGAAATCCAGTTCCCTAGGTGAAATCACGTAGAAATAAATTTCCAAATTTTCGAGGAAGTGATCTACAGTTTCATCCGGATGCTTCAGTCCCGATCGGACCCGATCGGACTCGGCCCGGCGGCGCGCAACGCGCCGTCTTCCGCCCCCCGGAGATGAGGAGACAGATTGATCATGAAGACCAAGCTGATGGCCGTCGCGGCCGCCGCGATCCTGGCTGCGCCGCTCGCGCATGCCGAGAAGATCGGCGTGACGATGGCATCGTTCGACGACACATTCCTGACCATCCTGCGCAACAGCATCGCCGATTCGGCGAAGAAGGACGGCGCGACGGTGCAGATCGAGGACGGCGGCAACGACGTCGGCAAGCAGTTGAGCCAGGTCCAGAACATGATCGCGCAGAAGGTCGACGCGATCATCGTGAACGCGGTCGATACCGACGCGACGCCGAAGATCACGAAGATGGTGACCGCCGCGAAGATCCCGCTCGTCTACGTGAACCGCAAGCCGGTCGATTTCGACAAGCTGCCGGCCGGCGTCGCGGTCGTCGCCTCCGACGAAAAGCAGTCGGGCACGCTGCAGGCGCGCCAGGTGTGCAAGCTGCTCGGCGGCAAGGGCGACATCCTCGTGCTGATGGGCGAGCTGTCCAACGAATCGGCGCGCGCCCGCACCAAGGACATCGAGGACGTGATCGCGACGAAGGATTGCGCGGGCATGAAGATCGTCGACAAGCGCGAAGGCAAGTGGAGCCGCACGCAGGGCCAGGACATCACGATGAACTGGCTGAGCTCCGGGACCAAGTTCGACGCGATCGTGTCGAACAACGACGAAATGGCGATCGGCGCGATCAACGCGCTGAAGGCCGCGCGCAAGCTCACGCCGAAGACCGTCGTCGCCGGCATCGACGCGACGCCGGACGGGCTTGCCGCGATGAAGGCCGGCGAGCTGAAGGTGTCGGTGTACCAGAACGCGACCGGGCAGGGCGCGCAGGCGGTGGCCGCGGCGCTCAAGCTCGCGAAGAAGCAGCCCGTCGATCGCTACGTGAACGTGCCGTTCGAGCTCGTGACGCCCGACAACATGAACCAGTACGCGAAGCACTGACCGGTTTTTCCGTTGAACTGCGCGGGCCCGGTACGCCGGGTTCGCGCGCGACTTGTCGAGGAACGTCCATGTTTACAGCCAGGATCGCGCGCCCGATGGCCGCCGGCGACGCGCCGGCCGCTTCGTCCGGGGCGGCCGGCGCGTCCGGTTCGCCGCCGCCTTCCGCGGCCGACTGCGTGCTCGAGGTGCGCGGGGTCGGCAAGTCCTTTCCCGGCGTCGTCGCGCTCGACGGCGTGCAGTTCCGCGTGCGCCGCGGCACCGTTCATGCGCTGATGGGCGAGAACGGCGCCGGCAAGTCCACGCTGATGAAGATCATCGCGGGCGTCTACACGCCCGACCAGGGCGAAATCCTGATCAACGGCGAACCGGTCGTGCTGAACGGCCCGCTCGACGCGCTCGACCGCGGGATCGCGATGATCCATCAGGAACTCAACCTGATGCCGTACATGACGGTCGCGGAGAACATCTGGATCCGCCGCGAACCGAAGAACCGCTTCGGCCTGATCGATCACGCCGAGCTGCGCCGCCGCACGGCCGCGCTGTTCGAGCGGCTGTCGATCGACATCGATCCGGAAACCGACGTGCGCACGCTGACGGTCGCGAGCCGCCAGATGGTCGAGATCGCGAAGGCCGTGTCGTTCGACTCGGACGTGCTGATCATGGACGAGCCGACCTCCGCGCTGACCGACAAGGAAGTCACGCACCTGTTCCGGATCATTCGCCAGCTGCGCGAGCAGGGCAAGGGCATCGTCTACATCACCCACAAGATGAACGAGCTGTTCGAGATCGCCGACGAGTTCTCGGTGTTCCGCGACGGCAAGTACATCGGCACGCATGCGTCGAGCGACGTCACGCGCGACGACATCATCCGCATGATGGTCGGGCGCGAGATTACGCAGATGTTCCCGAAGGAGGACGTGCCGATCGGCGACGTCGTGCTGTCGGTGAAGGATCTCTGCGTCGACGGCGTGTTCCGCGACGTGAGCTTCGAGCTGCGCGCGGGCGAAATCCTCGGCGTCGCCGGCCTCGTCGGCTCGGGGCGCTCGAACGTCGCGGAGGCGCTGTTCGGCGTCGTGCCGGCCACCTCGGGCGAAATCCGCATCGACGGCAAGCCGGTGCGGATCGCGACGCCCGCGCAGGCGATGAAGCACGGGATGGCGTTCCTCACCGAGGACCGCAAGGATTCCGGCTGCTTCCTGAATCTCGACCTGCTCGCGAACATGGAAGCGGCGGTGCTCAGCCACCGCTACGTGAAGTTCAATTTCGTGCAGCAGGCGCAGTTGAAGCGCGACTGCGAGGAAATGAGCCGGATGCTGCGCGTGAAATCGCCCGGGCTGCACGAGGAAATCCAGAACCTGTCGGGCGGCAACCAGCAGAAGGTGCTGATCGGCCGGTGGCTGCTCACGCAGCCGCGCATCCTGATTCTCGACGAACCGACCCGCGGCATCGACGTCGGCGCGAAGGCCGAGATTCACCGGCTCGTCAGCGCGCTCGCGGGCAAGGGCGTCGCGGTGCTGATGATCTCGTCCGAAATGCCGGAAGTGCTCGGGATGAGCGATCGCGTGATGGTGATGCACGAAGGGCGCATGACCGGCATCGTCGATCGCAAGGACGCCGACCAGGTCCGCATCATGGATCTCGCGTCGCGCTGAGCCGAAACAAGATTGGAGACAACTGAAATGGGCAACCTGAACCCGGTCGCGGATGCGCAGACCATGACACTCAAGTCGCGGCATACGAAGTGGCCGCCCGAACTGAGCATCTTCCTCGTACTGGTCGGCATCAGCCTGTTCTTCGAGATCGTCGGCTGGATCGTCGTCGGCCAGAGCTTCCTGTTCAATACCGAGCGGCTCGAGATCATCGTGCTGCAGATGGCCGTGATCGGCATCATCGCGGTCGGCGTGAACCTCGTGATCATCACCAGCGGGATCGACCTGTCGTCGGGGTCGGTCGTCGCGGCGGCGGCCGTCGTGTCGGCGAGCCTCGCGCAGGTGTCCGACTTCCCGCGCGCGGTGTTTCCGCACCTCACCGACCTGCCGATCATCTGGCCGGTGCTGGCCGGCGTGTGCGTCGGGCTGCTGGTCGGCCTGCTGAACGGCTCGCTGATCGCGATGACGGGCATCCCGCCGTTCATCGCGACGCTCGGCACGATGGTCGCCGCGCGCGGCTTCGCGAAGTGGTTCACCAACGGGATGCCGGTGTCGATGCTGACCGACCAGTTCGCGGCGATCGGCGCGGGCGCCAACCCGGTGATCATCTTTCTCGTGATCGCCGCGATCTTCCACGTCGTGCTGCGCTATACGCGCTTCGGCAAGTACACCTATGCGATCGGCGCGAACCGCCATGCGGCCGTCGTGTCGGGCATCAACGTCACGCGGCACCTGGTGTTCGTCTATGCGATCGCGGGCCTGCTGAGCGGGATCGCCGGCACCGTGACGGCCGCGCGCGCGATCTCCGGCCAGTCGGGCATGGGCGTGATGTACGAGCTCGATGCGATCGCGGCCGTCGTGATCGGCGGCACGTCGCTGTCGGGCGGCCTCGGCCGCGTGACGGGCACCGTGATCGGCGTGCTGATCCTCGGCGTGATGACGTCGGGCTTCACGTTCATCCGCATCGACGCGTACTACCAGGAGATGGTGAAGGGCGCGATCATCGTCGCGGCCGTGATCGCCGACCAGTACCGCAACAAGAAGTCGCGCCGTTGAGCGCGCGCGTGATCCCGAAATCAGACTTCGCATAGGACACCCGATGAAGATCGCGCTGGACCCCTACATGATTCGCCACCTGCCGCTCGACCGGCTGCCGCACGCGGTGGCCGAGCTCGGCTACGACCAGATCGAGCTGTCGCCGCGCAGCGACTTTCTCGACTGGTGGGTGATGCCGCGCGCGACGCGGGAACGCATGGCCGCGTTCCGCCAGGCGCTGCGCGCGAGCGGCGTCGGCCTCGCGTCGCTGCAGCCGATGTACCGCTGGGCAAGCCCGTTCGACGACGAGCGGCAATGGGCGGTGCGCTGCTGGAAGAAGGCGATCGAGGTGGCAGTCGAGATGGAGTGCCCGCTGATGGTGTCGGAGTTCGGGCGCGGCGCGTCGCCCGAGCGTTCGGTCGGCGAGCGGCCGGGCGCGAACCCGAAGGAGCTGTGCGAGGCCGCGTGGTTCCGCTCGATGGACGAGCTGCTGCCGATCCTCGAGCGCGAACGCATCGTGCTGTCGGTCGAGCCGCATCCGGAGGACTGGATCGAGCAGTTGCAGCCGGCGATCGACATCGTCACGAATCTCGGTTCGCCGTCGCTGAAGCTGTCGTACATCGCGCCGCACACGTTCTACTACGGCGACGACATGGCCGCGATGATCGCGCAGGCCGCGCCGATCCTCGCGCACGTGCGCGTGGCCGACACGTTCGACCACCGCAAGAGCAGCCAGCTGCGCTACATCGTGAACCCGCCCGGCTCGAACCAGATCCGCGTGCACCAGCATCTCGACATCGGGCAGGGCGAGATCGACTGGGACGTGTTTTTCCGCGCGCTCGGCGCGGCCGGTTTCGACGGCGTGATGTCGTCGTGCGTGTTCGCGTGGGAAGACCGCGCGGAAGCGTCGTCGCGCTACATGCGCGACACCATCCAGCGCTACGTCGATCGCCATTTCGATCGCACCGCGCGCTGAACGGCTGATGACCGATGACTGACCGGCGCGGCACGGGCCGCGCCGCTGATGAACGAACGACTGGAGAGAACTGCATGACCTTGCAAATCGGCGTGATCGGCTGCGGCGCGATCGGCCAGGACCACATTCGCAGACTGACCCGCACGCTGTCCGGCGCGCGCGTCGTGGCCGTCAACGACATCGATCCGCAGCAGGCGCGCGACGCGGTGACGAAGTACGGGCTCGACGCCGAGATATACGGCGACGGCCACGAAGTGGTCGCGGCCGCCGACGTGCAGGCCGTGCTCGTCACGTCGTGGGGGCCGACGCACGAAGCGTTCGTGCTCGACGCGATCGCGCACGGCAAGCCGGTGTTCTGCGAGAAGCCGCTGGCCGTCACGGCCGACGGCTGCATGCGGATCGTCGAGGCGGAAGTCGCGCACGGCAAGCGGCTCGTGCAGGTCGGCTTCATGCGGCCGTACGACGAAGGCTATCGCGCGCTCAAGCGCGTGATCGACAGCGGCCAGATCGGCGCGCCGCTGATGCTGCATTGCGCGCACCGCAACCAGTCGGTCGGCGAGCGCTACACGACCGACATGGCGATCACCGACACGCTGATCCACGAACTCGACGTGCTGCGCTGGCTGCTCGGCGAGGACTACACGAGCGCGCAGGTCGTCTATCCGAAGAAGACGCGCCATGCGAGCGCGCATCTCGCCGATCCGCAGATCGTGCTGCTGGAGACCGCGAGCGGTGTGCGCATCGACGTCGAGATCTTCGTGAACTGCCAGTACGGCTACGACATCCAGTGCGAGGTGGTCGGCGAGCAGGGCATCGCGAAGCTGCCCGATCCGCCGGCCATCGGGCTCAAGCATGCGGCGCGGCAGTCGGTCGAGATCATGACCGACTGGAAGGAGCGCTTCATCGCGTCATACGACGTCGAACTGCAGGCGTTCATCGACGGCGTGCGGCAGGGCGCGCTGACCGGGCCGTCCGCGTGGGACGGCTACGCGGCGGCGGTCGCGGCCGACGCGTGCGTGCGGGCCCAGCAGAGCGGCGCGGTCGAGCCGATCGCGATGGCCGAGCGCCCCGCGTTCTATCGCGGCTGACCCGCGGCTGCGCGCCGCTTACTTGCCGGACCGACCGACATGACGATGAAGATTGGCTGCGCGCCGTGCTGCTGGGGCGTCGACGACGTGAAGAACCCGCACCTGCCGCCGTGGCGGCACGTGCTCGCCGAGGCCGCGCAGGCCGGGTACTCGGGCATCGAGCTCGGGCCGTACGGCTACATCCCGCTCGATCTCGACGCGGTGAGCGCGGAGCTCGAACGGCAACGCCTGAGCATCACGGCCGGCACGATCTTCGACGATCTCGTGTCGCCGGAGAACCTGCCGAACCTGCTGCGCCAGACGCGCGACATCTGCGCGCTGATCACGCAACTGCCGAAGCTGCCGACGCAGGACGGCCAGCGCTACGCGGCGCCATACCTGGTCGTGATGGACTGGGGCCACGAGGAACGCGACTACGCGGCCGGCCACGGCGATCGCGCGCCGCGGCTGTCCGCCGAGCGCTGGGCGCGGATGGTCGAGCATATCCGGCAGATCGCGACGATCGCGCGCGACGAGTTCGGCGTGCGCGCGGTGATCCATCCGCATGCGGGTGGCTACATCGAGTTCGCGGACGAGATCGACCGGATCGTCGCCGATATGCCGGCCGACACGGCGGGCCTGTGTCTCGACACCGGCCACCTGTATTACTCGGGCATGGACCCCGAAACGTGGTTGCGCCGCCATGCGGCACGGCTCGACTACGTGCACTTCAAGGATATCGACGCGGCCGTATACGACGCGGTGATGGGCGAGCACATCGCGTTCTTCGCGGCCTGCGCGCGCGGCGTGATGTGCCCGATCGGCACCGGCGTGCTCGACTACCCGGCGATCCGCCAGGCGCTCGTCGACATCGGCTACGCGGGCTACATCACGATCGAACAGGAGCGCGACCCGCGCAACGCCGGCACGAGCCTGCGCGACGTCGCCGCGAGCCGCGCGTTTCTCGCGTCGGCCGGTTTTGCATGATCCCCTGAACCCGCACCAGGAACACCACCATCATGATTGACGGACAGATTCTGCTTGGCCATTCGATTCGCTGGGGCATGGTCGGCGGCGGTCTCGGCAGCCAGATCGGCTACAGCCACCGGTCGGCCGCGCTGCGCGACGGCAGCTTCCAGCTGGTCGCCGGCGCATTCGACCTCGATCCCGAGCGCGGCCGCCAGTTCGGCGTGAAGCTCGGTGTCGCGGCCGAGCGCTGCTATCCCGACTACACGACGATGTTCGACGCCGAGGCGCGTCGCCCCGACGGCATTCGTGCGGTGTCGATCGCGACGCCGAACAACACGCACTTCGAGATCTGCCGCGCCGCGCTGAACGCGGGGCTGCACGTGGTCTGCGAGAAGCCGCTGTGCTTCACGACCGAAGAGGCCGAGGCGCTGCAGCGTCTGTCGGTCGAGAAGAACCGGATCGTCGGCGTCGCGTACGGCTATTCCGGACACCAGATGATCGAACAGGCGCGCGAGATGATCGCGCGCGGCGATCTCGGCGAGATCCGCATCGTGCAGATGCAGTTCGCGCACGGCTTCCACAGCGAGGGCGTCGAGGCCGCGAGCGCGGCCGCGCGCTGGCGCGTCGATCCGAAGTTCGCGGGCCCGAGCTACGTGCTCGGCGACATCGGCACGCATCCGCTGTACATCTCCGAGGTGATGGCGCCGGCACTGAAGATCCGGCGGCTGATGTGTTCGCGGCAGAGCTTCGTGAAGAGCCGCGCGCCGCTCGAGGACAACGCGTTCACGATCATGGAATACGACACCGGCGCGATCGGCTACGTATGGTCGAGCGCGGTGAATGCCGGCTCGATGCACGGGCAGAAGGTGCGCGTGATCGGCTCGAAGGCGAGCATCGAATGGTGGGACGAGCATCCGAACCAGTTGCGCTACGAAATCCAGGGGCAGCCCGCGCAGGTGCTCGATCGCGGGATGCCGTACCTCCATCCGCACGCATTGCGCGAAGACCGCATCGGCGCCGGGCATCCGGAAGGGTTGTTCGAGGCCTGGTCGAACCTCTACGCGCGCTTCGCGCTCGCAATGGACGCGGCCGATCGCGGCGACATGGCGGCGGTGAAGGCCATCCGTATTCCGGACGTGCACGCCGGTGTCGAGGGCGTACGGTGGGTCGAGAATTGCGTGCGTTCGGCCGATGCGGGCAGCGTGTGGGTCGACTATCGTTGAAACGGGGGCGGGCCGGCTGCGCCGCGCGTCGTCGCGTTTGGTCGCGTTTGTTCGCGACCGCCGGCCTCGGTAGACGCCCTAATCTTTACGACGCCGCGAGCGCGTTGGACAATCGTTTTCAGTCTTGCCGTGGAGCGTGTGCAAGTGATGATCGAGCGCGTGGGAGCGAGCAGGCGGCGCGGGCCGTGCCGCAAACGTGATTAAATTCGCCCTTCATGCATGTATCCAGTCGAGCCCCGGGCCGTGCCGGCCAGCCACGCGCGCGCACCGGGGCCGTCAACTTCGCGCTATCCGATGAGTTCATCCGAGAAACCTCCCGCCACCGTCGAGGCGTTCCTGCAGCACCTGACGCAGGAGTACGACGGCCTCAGCAATCGCCTGAAGGTGATTGCGCGCCACGTGGAAACGCATCGGGACCAGCTTGGGCTGGAAGGCATCCAGTCGCTCGCGGAGGCCTGCGGCGTGCAGCCGTCGGCCGTCGTGCGCTTCGCGAAGCACTTCGGCTTCTCCGGGTTCTCCGAGATGCAGCGGCTGTTCCGCGAAGGGCTCGCGCAGCAGATCGCGCCGGGGCGCGCGTACAACCTGCGGCTGCGCGACGTGATCGAGGCCGGCTCGTCGAGCCTGCAGCCCGAACAGATCGCCGACGAATTCATCAAGGGCAGCATTGCCGGGATGCAGCAGTTGCGGCAGACGCTCGATTCGCAGGCGCTCGCGCAGGCCGTCGACCTGCTCGCCGATACGCAGGCGATCTGGATCGCCGGGTCGCGGCGCGCGTTCCCGATCGCCGTGTATCTCGACTATGCGTTGCAGCACACGGACAAGCGCATCGGGCTGTTCAGCGCGCTCGGCAGCATGCATCTCGGCCAGATCCGGTCGGTGCGCGAGGGCGACGTGATGATCGCGATCTCGTTCATGCCGTATGCGGACGAGACCGTGCAGGTCGCGCAGCAGGCCGCGCAGCGCGGCGCGCGGTTGATCGCGATCACCGACAGCCGGATGAGCCCGCTCGCGCGGGAGGCGGAAGTGACGCTGATGGTGCAGGACAGCGCGACGTTCGGTTTTCGTGCACTGACGGCCACGATGGGCCTCGCGCAGAGCCTGTTCGTCGCGCTCGCGTACCGGCTCGAGCTGTCGTACCTGCCGACCGCCGACGGCGCGCACGGCACGAAGGCCGGTTGATCCCGGCTGCCGGTGCGCCGCCCGCCGAACGCGGCGGCGGAGGGCGCTCCGGCCGGCTTACTTCGCGGTCGGCATCGCGAATTCGGCGCCCTTGCCGATGCTCGACGACCAGCGCTGCATCACCGACTTCTGGCGCGTGTAGAAGCGCACGCCTTCCTCGCCGTACGCGTGCATGTCGCCGAACAGGCTCTTCTTCCAGCCGCCGAAGCCGTGCCATGCCATCGGCACCGGAATCGGCACGTTGATGCCGACCATCCCCACCTGGATGCGCCGCGCGAATTCGCGCGCGATCCCGCCGTCGCTCGTGAAGCACGACACGCCGTTGCCGAACTCGTGCGCGTTGATCAGGTCGACCGCTTCGCCGAAATCCTTCACGCGCACACAGCCGAGCACCGGCCCGAAGATCTCTTCCTTGTAGATCCGCATGTCGGGTTTCACGTGATCGAACAGCGTGCCGCCGGTGAAGAAGCCTGCCTCGCGGCCCGGCACGCGCAGCCCGCGGCCGTCGACCACCAGTTGCGCACCTTCGTTCACGCCTTGCTCGATATAGCCTTCGATGCGCTTCAACGCTTCGCCGGTGACGATCGGGCCCATCTCGACTTCCGGCGACATCCCGTCGCCGATCACCAGCTTGCGCGCGCGCTCGGCGACGGCCGGCACGATCTTGTCGGCCACGTCGCCGACCAGCACCGCAATGCTGATCGCCATGCAGCGCTCGCCGGCCGAGCCGTACGCGGCGCCGATCAGCGCGTCGACCGCCTGGTCGATGTTCGCATCGGGCATCACGACGAGGTGGTTCTTCGCGCCGCCGAGCGCCTGCACGCGCTTGCCCGACTGCACCGCGCGCTGCTGCACGTAGGCCGCGATCGGCGTCGAGCCGACGAAGCTGACGGCCTGCACGTCCGGGTGGTCGAGGAGGGCATCGACCGCGCCCTTGTCGCCCTGCACGACGTTGAACACGCCGGCGGGCAGGCCTGCCTGCGTGAGCAGGTCGGCGATGAACAGCGCGGCCGACGGGTCGCGCTCGCTCGGCTTCAGCACGAACGTGTTGCCCGTCGCGAGCGCGACCGGGAACATCCAGCACGGCACCATGCACGGGAAGTTGAACGGCGTGATGCCCGCGACGACGCCGAGCGGCTGGCGCATCGTCCAGTTGTCGATGCCGGTGCTGACCTGGTCGGTGAAGTCGCCTTTCAGCAGTTGCGGCACGCCGCACGCGAATTCGATGATGTCGATGCCGCGTGCGACTTCACCCTGCGCGTCCGAGAACACCTTGCCGTGCTCGGCGGTGATGATCGCCGCGAGCGTGTCGCGGTGCTCGTTCATCAGCTGCAGGAAGCGGTGCAGCACGCGCGCGCGGCGGATCGGCGGCGTGTCGGCCCAGGCCGGGAACGCGGCACGGGCCGACGCGACGGCCCGTTCGACCTCGTCGTTGCCGGCGAGCGCGACGCGGCGCACCGCGCGACCGAGCGCGGGATTGAAGACGTCCTGGAAGCGGCCGCTGCGGCCGGCGACGGGCGCGCCGTCGAGGTAGTGGCCGACGTCGGCGTCGGACGTATAGGCGGGAACCGTGGTCATGCGTGTCTCCTGGGAATAGGGGGTGGACGGAACCTAGTCTAGGCAAAGCGGCAGGGCGCGAGAAGACCGCGAAACTTGATTCACTGTTCAGAATTCTGAATAATCGGTGGATGAATCAGCAAAATGTCCAGGCGCTCTGGCCGCATATCCATTCACTGACGGTGCTGGCCGCGGCCGGCAGTTTCACCGCTGCCGCGCAGCGGCTCGGCATCAGCAAGGCCGCGATGAGCCAGCGCATCGCCGATCTCGAAAAGGCGGCCGGCGTGCCGCTCGTGCGCCGCACCACGCGCAGCGTGCGGCTCACCGATGCGGGCCAGACGCTCGTCGACAGCAC
The DNA here is from genome assembly GCF_015712225.1 of Burkholderia sp. 9775_39. Classification (NCBI taxonomy): domain Bacteria; kingdom Pseudomonadati; phylum Pseudomonadota; class Betaproteobacteria; order Burkholderiales; family Burkholderiaceae; genus Burkholderia; species Burkholderia sp. 9775_39. Next base: position 329,721 of record NZ_JACCQC010000003.1, read on the forward strand.
GCGCGACGCGTTCGAGTCGATCGGCCAGCACTTCGCGCGCGTGAAGGATCTCGCCGGCGAGCCGCGCGGGCTGCTGCGCGTGACGGCGCCGGTCGCGCTCGGCCGCCAGCAGGTCGTGCCGCACCTGCCCGATTTCCTGCGCCAGCATCCGGGCGTACAGATCGAGCTCGACCTGTCGGACCGCCTGCATTCGCTGACGCAGGAGGGCTTCGACCTCGCGATCCGCCATACGACCACCGCACCGCAGACCCACGTCGCATGGAAGCTGTGCGACACGCGTTCGCTGCTGGTCGCGAGCCGCGACTATCTCGACGCGCGCGGCGCGCCGCGCCACCCGAGCGAACTCGTCGATCACAGCTGCCTGTGCTACCTGCGCGACAACGAGCCGGCCGCGTGGAGCTTCGAGCCGGACGGCCGCCGGCGCCAGCGCGTGAGCGTGCCGGTGCGCGGCAGTTTCGCGGCGAACAACAGCGAGGCGATGCGCGAGGCCGCGCTCGGCGGGCTCGGCATCGCGCTGCTGCCGGACTTCAGCGCGCGGCGCGATCTCGACGCCGGCCGGCTCGTCGCGCTGCTCGACGGCTGGCGGCCGTCGGGCGCGTTCGGCGACCACATTTTCGCGATCCGCCCGTACAGCCCGGTCGTGCCGAGCGCGGTGCGCGCGCTCGTGCGGCATCTGCGCGACCGGCTCGCGGGCGGCTTTTCCGGCGCGTGAGCCGGGCGCCGGCGGGCGCCCGGCCGTGGGCGGGCCGGGCAGGCGCCGCGGCGCTGCGGTAAAATCGCGGCTTCCTCCCGCGCCGTGTGTGGCGCGTCATTCGAAGGTCGACAGCCGATGCAGATTCACAAGGAAGTGGACGCGCGCGGGCTCAATTGCCCGTTGCCGATCCTGCGTGCCAAGAAAGCGCTTGCCGATATGGAAAGCGGGCAGATCCTCAAGGTGCTCGCGACCGATCCGGGCTCGCAGCGCGATTTCGCCGCGTTCGCGAAGCAGACGGGCAACGAGATCGTCGAATCGACGACCCAGGACAAGACCTTCGTGTTCCTGATGCGTCGCCGCTGACGGCGCGCGTCGCACGTCCCGCCGCGCCGGGCTCCTGGCCGGCGCGCTTGACCGGCCGCACCTGACCGGGCGCCCCTAGCCGGGCGCCCCTCTCTGACAATTCTTAAACCTCGTTGCGTGACCGGCTGCGTATACTGACCCGGCCGGTCGTCCGCTCCCAGCGGAGGCGCCGGCCACGGTACGTCGTACGGCGGGCACGGGGGCCATGCCTGACGCTACCGTCGTACAACGGGGAGAGGACATGTCCTTCAGACCAGGGACCCTTCGAAGTCCGTCCGGAGCGGAAAGCATTGCGCCCGTGCGCACCTCGGAATTGAGCCGGATCGAGCTCGATCCGCAACAGGACCGCCATGCGCGTGCCGCGCTGGAGGCGTATGCGGATTCGGCCGCGGCCGAGATGCCGTGGCTGGCCGAATGGCTCGACGAACGGCTGCGTGACGCCGCGCGGGACGACGGCTCCGGCCTGACCTACTGCGGTGCGACGATCGAACGCGTGTTCGATCTGGCGCAGGCATGGGCGGCAGGCCAGCCCGACTATGCGGCCCATGCCTGGGAGCGGGTGCGCGACCAGCTGCAGCGGATGCTTGCGCAACCGCCGCTGTCGGAGTCGCCGTCGCCACGCATGCCGATCGACGATTTTGCCGAGCCGGTGGCCGGCATCGCGGGCGCCGAATAGGCGCCCGGTTGCGCAACAGAAAGGATTATTCGAAGAAAGGGCGATAGTCCGCGCAATTTCTTGGCGAATTTCATACTACTATGATGAAATCGCCGGTTCGTCCGTGCCCCGTTTTTGAGATATTTGACCGGGGTCGCCGGTTTGCGCAGGTGGCGCAAGCGGCGAACGACGGCTCGCCGGCCGGTATCCGGACGCCGCGCGCAGGCTGCGCGGCCGGGGCAGGCGCGGGAGCCGGATGGACGAATCGACTTCGATTTGCGGGGTGCTATGAGAATTGCTGTACTGGATGACGATCCGGCCCAGACGGATTTCGTCAGTCAAACGCTGACGGCCGTTGGCCATACGTGCTATGCGTTCAAGGAAGGCAAGGCCCTGAAGAAGCGCCTGCAGCGCGAGACGTTCGATCTGCTGGTGCTCGACTGGAACGTGCCCGACATGTCCGGCGAGGAAGTGCTCAAGTGGGTGCGCGCCAATCAGACCGAGCACAGCCTGCCGATCATCTTCATGACGAGCCGCGACGACGAGGCGGGGATCACGCAGATCCTCAACGCCGGCGCCGACGACTACGTGGTCAAGCCCGTGTCGGGCCCGATCCTGCGCGCGCGCATCGGTTCGCTGCTGCGCCGCGCGTATCCGGTCAACGCCGAGGCGACCGTCCGCGAATTCGACCAGTTCCGTTTCGACGTGAACCTGAAGCAGGCGTACGTCGGCGACAAGGCCGTGAGCCTCACGCAAAAGGAATTCGAGCTCGCGCTGCTGCTGTTCCAGCATCTCGACCGGCCGCTGTCGCGCGCGCACATTCTCGACCTCGTGTGGAAGCAGGCGACCGACATCCCGTCGCGCACGATGGATACGCATATTTCGATGCTGCGCACCAAGCTCGGCCTGCGGCCCGAAAACGGCTACCGTCTGGCGCCGATCTACGGGTACGGCTACCGGCTCGAGCGGGTCGGCCAGGGGGAACCGGAGTGACCATGCGAATCACGCAGCGCACGGCGAGTGTGCGCACGGCGGCGCTGCGCGCCGCCTGCGCGGTCGCGTTGGCGTTCACCGCGCAGCAGGCCGCGGCGCAGCCGCCCGCCGCCGCGGGGAAGATGGTCGTCTATCGCACGCAGGCGGGCGACACGCTGTACGACGTCGCCGCGCGCTACCTGCAGGGCGCGGACGACTGGCAACTGCTCCAGCAGATCAACGGCGTGCCGGCGCCGAAGCACCTGCAGCCCGGCGTCGCGCTGAAGCTGCCGGTCGCGCGGCTGCGCAAGGAAAAGCTCACCGCACGCGTGATCGCGGTGCAGGGCACGGCCGAGCGCGCGTCCGGCGCGGCTTTCGCGCCGCTCGCGAACGATGCGACGCTCGCCGAAGGCGACCGCGTGCGCACCGGCCCGAACGGCTTCGTGACGATCGAGCTGACCGACGGCACGCACATGAGCCTGCCGCCCGACAGCCAGCTCGACCTGAAGTCGCTGCGCCGCACGGTGCTGACCGGCACGCTCGATCGCGAGTTCGAACTCACGCGCGGCTCGGTCGACAGCGAAGTCACCCACCTGAAGAAGCGCGACGACCGCTTCCAGATCCGCTCGCCGTCGGTCGTGGCCGGCGTGCGCGGCACGCGTTTTCGCGTGAACTACGACGCGGCCGGCAATGCGGCGACGCGCGTCGAAGTGCTCGACGGCACCGTCGGCGTCGCGGGCGGCCGGCAGCCGGCCGGCGCGACCCTCGTGCATGCGAACTTCGGCAGCGTCGCGACGTCGTCCGGCGCGGTCGGTGCGCCCGTCCAGCTGCTGGGCGCGCCCTCGCTCGCGCATCCCGACAAGGTGCAGGACGAGCCCGATGTCGCATTCGACGTTGCGCCGCTCCCGCAAGCGCACGCGTATCGCGTGCAGCTCGCGCACGACGCGGGGCTGCTCGACCTGTTCCGCGAAACGCGCACCGATTCGCCGCGTGCGGTGTTCCGCGACGTGCCGAACGGGAATTACTTCGTGCGGATCGCCGCGATCGATGCGAACGGCCTCGAAGGGCTGCCGCGCACCTATGCGTTCGAGCGCCGCGTGATGGGGCTCGACGCGAGCGCGTCGCAAGGCGCGGGCGGTTACGAGTTCCGCTGGTCGCCGAACGGTTCGGGCAAGGGCGCGCGTTACCGGTTCGTGCTGTCGCGCTCGAAGGACCTGAGCGCGCCGGTCGTCGACCAGGTCGGCCTGCACGCGCGCCAGATCACCGTCGCGCACCTGCCGCCGGGCGACTATTTCTGGGCCGTGACCGTCGAGGAATTCGAAGGCGGCAAGTTCTACGAGAAGACCAGTCCGGTCAGCGCGTTCACGTTGTCGCGCTGACCCGCGGCGCATGAAACCCGACTCCGTTTCTCCGCGGCGGCGCCTCGGCCGCCGCTTCCTGATCGAATGGATCGCGATCGGCTGTCTCGGGATCGCGGTGATTCTCGCGTGCGCGCTCGGCCGCCTGTCGTCGAGCGTCGACGGGCTGATCTACGACCGGCTGCTGATGCTGCGCAGCCTGCCGCTGTCGCCCGACGTGGTCGTCGTCGACATCGACAACCAGAGCGTGTCCGCGCTCGGTCGCTGGCCGTGGCCGCGCGACGTGCATGCACGGCTGCTCGACACGCTCGCGCGCGCGCAGCCGGCCGCCGTCGTCTACGACGTGCTGTTTACCGAACCGTCGCCGGAGGATCGCACGTTCGCGGATGCGATGAGCCGCGTGCCGACTTTCCTGCCGGTGCTGTTGAGCCCCGAGCAGGCGGACGGCACGCGCTCGGTCGATCCGCCGGTCGCCGCGCTCGCCGCGCGCGCGACGGGGCTCGGCCATATCAATCTCGAAGTCGATCGCGACGGCATCGTGCGCAGCGTCGCGCTGTTCGAAAGCGACGGGCGCGTGCGCTGGCCGCAGCTGATGGTGCCCGTCTATCGGGCGATCCAGGCCGGCCGGCTGCACCCGGTCGGCGGCGTGCCCGGCGCGAACGCGCACGACCTGTCGCGCGATGCGGCGGGCGACGGCCGCTACCTGATCCCGTTCAGCCGCAATACGCCCGCGTATCCGACGCTGTCGTTCGACGACGTGCTCGAAGGGCGCGTGAAGCCCGACGCGCTGCGCGGCAAGATCGTCGTCGTCGGCGTGACCGCGTCGGGGTTGTACGACCGCTTCGCGACGCCGGTGTCCGGCGAGTTCGGCCCGCTCGCCGGCGTGTACATTCATGCGAACGTGCTCGACATGCTGGCAACCGGCAGCGCGATCTCGCCCGCGTCGCGCGCGGGGCTGTTCGTCGCGTCGCTGCTGCCGCTCGCCGTGTTGCTCGGCGGCTTCCTGATGCTGTCGCCGTGGCGCGCGCTGCTGCTGACGCTGAGCCTGGCCGCGCTCGCCGTCGTCGCGAGCCTCGTGCTGCTGTTCGAGGCGCGCATCTGGCTCACGCCGGCGCCGGCGATCTTCGGGTTGATTGCCGTCTACCCGATCTGGAACTGGCGGCGGCTCGAAATGACGATGTCGTACCTGCGTCGCGAGCTGCAGAAGCTTGCCGACGAACCGCACCTCCTGCCGGAGGCGCCGCGTACGCGCAGCGTCGGCGGCGACGTGCTGGAGCGGCAGATGGCGCTGATGGCGCAGGCCGCGCAGCGCGTGCAGGACATGAAGCGCTTCGTGTGGGACAGCCTCGACAGCATGCCCGAGCCGATCTTCGTGACCGATCTCGCGGGCACCGTGCTGATCGCGAACCATGCCGCGAAACGCTACGGGTCGCGGCTCGCGTTGCCGCTGCCGGAAGGGCGGCCGCTGCGCACCGCGCTTGGCGAGCTGACGTTCATGAAGACCGTCGACGGCAACGCGGAGCACGACGCGGCGATCCGCGAGCACTGGCCGGCCGTGCTCGATCCGACGCTCGAGGCCGAGCACGACGCGATGGCGCGCGGCATCGAGGTGCGCGATCGCGACGGGCTCGACCATCTGCTACGCTACGCGGCGTGTACCAACGCGCAAGGGCGCGTGACCGGCTGGATTGCCGGCCTCGTCGACGTGACCGAGCTGCACGCGGCCGAGCGGCAGCGCGAGGAAGCGCTGCACCTGCTGTCGCACGACATGCGCTCGCCGCAGTCGTCGATCCTCGCGCTGGTCGAGATCGAGCGCGACCGCGTCGAGAGCGACGCGATGCGCGGGCTGCTCGCGCGGATCGAGCGCTATGCGCACCGCGCGCTGTCGCTCGCCGACGAGTTCGTGCAGCTGGCGCGCGCCGAGTCGCAGGCGTACCAGCTCGAGGTGACGAGCCTCGTCGACGTGCTGATCGATGCGAGCGACGAGGTGTGGCCGCAGGCGCAGGCGAAACACATCCGCGTCGAGACCGGCGTGGGCACCGACATGTGCTGGGTGCGCGCGGACCGTTCGCTGATCACGCGCGCCTTCGTGAACCTGCTGAACAATGCGGTCAAATACAGTCCGTCCGACACGGTGATCACGTGTACGCTGACGGTCGAGCACGCATCGAAGCGGATGTTCTGTACGATTCGCGATCAGGGGTACGGCATTGCGCCGGAAGATCAGCGGCATCTGTTCGAGCGTTTCAAGCGATTCCATGCCGGCGAGCGGCCCGAAATCTCGGGTTCCGGGCTCGGCATGGCGTTCGTGAAGACGGTCGTCACGCGCCATGGGGGCAGCGTGTCGGTCGACAGCGAAGTGGGTGTCGGCACCGCGGTGACGGTGTCGCTGCCCGCGATCGACGAGCCGTCCGCCTGACAGGGCCGGGCGCGACGGCAGGCATTTGGGGAAAGTCATGAGAAAGCAATGGGCAGCGACCGCGCTGGCGGCGTCGCTGTTGACGGGTTGCGCCGGCGTGACGACCGGCGTGAGCGCGGTCGGGCAGCCGAATGCATTTGCATCCGGTGCGTACGGCTACGATTTCGTGCGGACGGCCGCACAGGCGGGCGATGCCGAGTACCGGCAGATCGAGACGCTCGTGCGCGACGAGCTCGCGCGCCGCGGCTTCGATGCGCAGCCGCTCAAGGACGCGCGTTACCGGTTGTCGATCGCGTATGCGACGCAGCCGGCGGCGGTCGCGGCGATCGCCGAGCGGTGCGGCGCGGCGAGCAGCGCCTGCGTGACGGTCGACGGGCCCGCGCCGCTCGCGCTGCCGTTCATGGGGCGTGTGTACCGCCACGTGCTGACGCTGCGTTTCGTCGATGCGAAATCCGGCGCCGACGTCTATCGCGTATCGGCCTCGCTGCGCGACCGCGATCCGGGCACGCAGCAGGCCGCGCCGGCGCTCGTGAAGAGCGCGCTGGCGAAGGTGCCGTTCGGCGACGGCAGCGGCTGGCTGGTCAAGACGAAAAAAGACGACGCGGGCGGCATGCCGGGCGTCGTCTCGGTGAAGCCGGCCGACGCGCGCTGAAGCGGTGGCCGTGGGGTGAGGGCGGGCCCGCCGGGGCGCGCCCTTGCCGCGTTCAGACGGTCGGTTGAGCGCCGTCGCGCATGCGCAGGTACGTCTCGAACTCCGCACCGACTTCCGGGTGGCGCAGCGCGAATTCGACCGTCGCCTTCAGGTAGCCGAGCTTGCTGCCGCAGTCGTAGCGCGTGCCCTGATACTTGTAGGCCAGCACCTGTTCGTCGGCGAGCAGCGCCTGGATCGCGTCGGTGAGCTGCAGCTCGCCGCCCGCGCCCGGCTTCAGCGCGCGCAGGTGCTCGAAAATCCGCGGCTTCAGGATGTAGCGGCCGACCACGCCGAGGTTCGACGGCGCGACTTCCGGCGCCGGCTTCTCGACGATCGCCGACATCTTGACGATCGACTCTTCCCATTCCTTGCCGTCGACGATGCCGTACGACTTCGTCTCCGACGGCGGGATCTCTTCGACGCCGATCACCGAGCTGTGATAGTGGTCGAACACGTCGACCATCTGCTTCATCACCGGCGGGTTGCCGTCGAGCAGGTCGTCCGCGAGGATCACCGCGAACGGGTTGTCGGCAACGAGCTTTTCCGCGCACAGCACCGCGTGGCCGAGGCCGAGCGCCTCCGGCTGGCGCACGTAGAAGCAGTCGACGTGGCTCGGCTTGATGCTGCGCACCAGTTCGAGCAGCTTTTCCTTGCCGCGCGCCTCGAGTTCGGCCTCGATCTCGTACGACTTGTCGAAGTGATCCTCGATCGCGCGCTTGCTGCGCCCGGTGACGAAGATCATCTCGGTGATGCCCGCCGCGATCGCTTCCTCGACCGCATACTGGATCAGCGGCTTGTCGACGACCGGCAGCATCTCCTTCGGGCTCGCCTTCGTTGCCGGGAGGAACCGCGTGCCGAGACCGGCAACGGGGAATACCGCCTTGGTGACTTTCAACATGATCGAACCTTTATTCCTGTAATCGACTTGTCAGACGGTCTATGTTCACGTTCGCATTATAGTGAACGCAAACGACCTTACCGTTTGTTACGCAGGCAACCGATCGAGCTGCGCACGCAGTTTTTCGAGCGTGCTCTGGAATTCCGCGACGCGTTTCTGCTCCTGTTCGACCACGGCCGGCGGGGCTTTCGCGACGAAAGCCTCGTTGCCGAGCTTCGCGTTGCACTTCGCGATCTCGCCCGTCAGGCGCGTGATTTCCTTCGACAGGCGCTCGCGTTCGGCCGCGACGTCGATTTCCACCTTCAGCACCAGCTTGTTCGGGCCGACGATCGCGATCGGCGCGCCGTGCGCTTCCTTGTCGAGCGCCGCTTCGTCCGCGAGGATCTGTACTTCCGACAGGCGCGCGAGCGCCTGGACGTACGGTGCGAACGAGCGCAGGCGCTCGGCGTCGCCCGCCGCGAGCAGCGGCACCTTGGTGGCCGGCGACAGGTTCATCTCGCCGCGCAGGTTGCGGCACGCGTCGACGATCGCCTTCAGGTCGGCCGCCCACTGCTCGGACGCCTCGTCGAGCTTCTGCAGGTTCGCGACCGGATACGCCTGCGTCATCAGCGACGCTTCGCCTTCGGCCTTGCCCTGCGGATAGCGGCCGGCGAGCGGCGCGACCTTCTGCCAGAGCGCTTCGGTGATGAACGGGATGACCGGGTGCGCGAGGCGCAGCACCGTTTCCAGCACGCGCAGCAGCGTGCGGCGGGTGGCGCGCTGCTGTTCCGGCGTGCCGTTCTGGATCTGCACCTTCGCGAGTTCGAGATACCAGTCGCAGTACTCGTCCCACACGAACTTGTAGATGCTGCTCGCGATGTTGTCGAAGCGGTAATCGGCGAAACCCTTCGCGATGTCGGCTTCGGTGCGCTGCAAGAGCGACACGATCCAGCGGTCGGCCGCGGAGAAGTCGAGGTAGCCGCCGGGGCCGCAGTCGCCCGCGCCGCACACTTCCGGCTTGTCGTTGCCGCAGTCGTGGCCTTCGCAGTTCATCAGCACGAAGCGCGTCGCGTTCCACAGCTTGTTGCAGAAGTTGCGATAGCCTTCGCAGCGTGCGAGGTCGAAATTCACGTTGCGGCCGAGCGTCGCCATCGACGCCATCGTGAAGCGCAGCGCGTCGGTGCCGAACGCGGGGATGCCGTCCGGGAATTCCTTGCGCGTCTTCTTCTCGATGGTCGCGGCCTGCTTCGGGTTCATCAGGCCCGTCGTGCGCTTCGCGACCAGCGACTCGAGGTCGATGCCGTCGACGATGTCGATCGGGTCGAGCGTGTTGCCCTTGCTCTTCGACATCTTCTGGCCTTCCGCGTCGCGCACGAGGCCGTGCATGTAGACGGTATGGAACGGCACCTTGCCGGTGAAGTGCGTGGTCATCATCACCATCCGGGCGACCCAGAAGAAGATGATGTCGAAGCCGGTGACGAGCACCGACGACGGCAGGAAGTGCTTCAGTTCGGGCGTTTCGTTCGGCCAGCCGAGCGACGAGAACGGCACGAGCGCCGACGAGAACCACGTGTCGAGCACGTCTTCGTCACGCTTGAGCGCGCCCGTGTAACCCTTCGCGGCGGCTTGCGCGCGCGCGTCTTCCTCGTTGCGCGCGACGAACACCTCGCCGTTCTCGCCGTACCACGCGGGAATCTGGTGGCCCCACCACAGCTGGCGCGAGATGCACCAGTCCTGGATGTTCTCGAGCCACTGGTAGTAGGTGGTCGTCCAGTTTTCCGGGACGAACTTGATCTGGCCGTCGCGCACCACGTCGAGCGATACTTCGGTGATCGACTTGCCCGGATTGAACGTGCCTTCCGGCGCCGGCTTCGTCATCGCGACGAACCACTGGTCGGTCAGCAGCGGCTCGATCACGACGCCCGTGCGGTCGCCGCGCGGCACCATCAGCTTGTGCGGCTTCACGGAGTCGAGGAAGCCCTGCGCGTCGAGGTCGGCGACGATCGCCTTGCGCGCGTCGAAGCGGTCGAGGCCGCGATACTGCTCGGGGCCGTTGTCGTTGATCTTCGCGTCGAGCGTCAGGATCTCGATCGGTGCGAGCTTGTGGCGCACGCCGACCTGGTAGTCGTTGAAGTCGTGCGCGGGCGTGACCTTCACGACGCCCGTGCCGAATTCGCGGTCGACGTAGTCGTCGGCGATCACCGGGATCTCGCGGCCGGTCAGCGGCAGCGTGACGCGTTGGCCGATCAGGTGCGCGTAGCGTTCGTCTTCCGGATGGACCATCAGCGCGACGTCGCCGAGCATCGTCTCGGGGCGCGTGGTGGCGACGGTCAGCGAGCCCGAGCCGTCGACGAGCGGGTAGCGGATGTGCCACAGGTGGCCGTTTTCCTCTTCGCTGACGACTTCGAGGTCCGACACGGCGGTGAGCAGCACCGGATCCCAGTTGACGAGGCGCTTGCCGCGGTAGATCAGCCCTTGTTCGTACAGCGTGACGAACACGTCGCGCACGGCGGCCGACATCTTGTCGTCCATCGTGAAGTATTCGCGCGACCAGTCGGTCGATGCGCCGAGGCGGCGCACCTGGTCGGTGATCGTCGAGCCGGATTTCTGCTTCCATTCCCACACGCGCTCGACGAACTTCTCGCGGCCGAGATCGTGGCGCGACACGCCCTGCGCGTCGAGCTGGCGTTCGACGACGATCTGGGTCGCGATCCCCGCGTGGTCGGTGCCGGGCACCCACAGCGTGTTCTCGCCGAGCATCCGGTGGTAGCGGGCGAGGCCGTCCATGATCGTCTGGTTGAACGCGTGGCCCATGTGCAGCGTGCCCGTCACGTTCGGCGGCGGCAACTGGATCGCGAAATCGGGGCGGGACGGATCGAATGCCGGGGCGGCATAGCCGCGTTTTTCCCACTCCGGCCCCCATTGGGACTCGATGGTATGGGGCTCGAAGCTCTTCGCAAGCGTGTTGTCGCTCATGTTGGAAATCTGCCGAAAAATGCGTGAATTGGATGCCGAATCTGACAATTATAAATGGATGCCCATCGGCCAGCCATCGCCTTGCCGGCGCGGGCCTGTCGGGACGCGTGCGCAACCGGCCTGCAACGCGCATGCGACCTGCGACCGGACGGATCGGAAACGGCATCGCGCGGCCGACTTATAATGTCGGGTCCGCATTTTTCTCGCCCGCCAGCTGCCGCTCCATGCCCGATCTGCTCGCCAATCTGAACCCCGAACAACTCGCCGCCGTCACGTTGCCGAACGAACCGGCGCTGATCCTCGCAGGGGCGGGCAGCGGCAAGACCCGCGTGCTGATCACGCGCATCGCTTGGCTGATCCAGCAGGGCTATGCGTCGCCGCCCACCGTGCTCGCCGTCACCTTCACGAACAAGGCCGCGCGCGAGATGATGGCGCGCCTGTCGGCGATGATGCCGATCGACACGCGCGGGATGTGGATCGGTACGTTCCACGGCCTGTGCAACCGGATGCTGCGTACGCACTGGCGCGACGCCGGCCTGCCGCAGACCTTCCAGATCCTCGACACGGCCGACCAGCTGTCCGCGATCAAGCGGCTGATGAAGGCGGCGAACGTCGACGACGAAAAGTATCCGCCGAAGAACGTCCAGTACTTCATCAACAACGCGAAGGAGCAGGGGCTGCGCCCGGACAAGGTCGACGCGACCGACAACTTCAACCGCAAGTTCGTCGAGCTGTACCAGGCGTACGACCAGCAGTGCCAGCGCGAAGGCGTCGTCGATTTCCCCGAGCTGCTGCTGCGCTGCTACGAACTGCTCGCGTACAACGCGCCGCTGCGCGCGCACTACCAGGCGCGCTTCCGGCACATCCTCGTCGACGAGTTCCAGGACACCAACAAGCTGCAGTACGCGTGGCTCAAGATGCTCGCGGGCGGCGAGAACGCGATCTTCGCGGTCGGCGACGACGACCAGTCGATCTACGCGTTCCGCGGCGCGAACGTCGGCAACATGCGCGACTTCGAAGACGAATTCCGCGTGCGCAACCTGATCAAGCTCGAGCAGAACTACCGGTCGCACGGCAACATCCTCGACGCGGCGAACCAGCTGATCTCGAACAACGCGCACCGCCTCGGCAAGAACCTGCGTACCGACGCCGGCCACGGCGAACCGGTGCGCGTGTACGAAGCCAGCACGGATTCGCAGGAAGCCGGCTGGATCGTCGAGGAGATCCGCTCGCTGATCAATACCGGGATGGCGCGCAGCGAAGTGGCCGTCCTGTACCGCAGCAACGCGCAGTCGCGCTCGATCGAGCACACGCTGATGTCGTCGGGCATTCCGTACCGCGTGTACGGCGGCCTGCGCTTTTTCGAGCGGCAGGAAGTGAAGCACGCGCTCGCGTACCTGCGCCTGATCGACAACCCGAACGACGACACGGCATTCGCGCGCGTCGTGAATTTCCCGACGCGCGGCATCGGTGCGCGCTCGATCGAGCAACTGGCCGACGCCGCGCGCCTGTACGGCTGCTCGATGGCCGCGGCGATTCCGTACGTGACCGGCAAGGCCGGCACGAGCCTCGGCGGGTTCGCGAACCTGATCGCGAAGATGCGGGCCGACACGCAGCACATGAACCTGCCCGACACCGTCGAGCACATCGTACGCGCGAGCGGTCTCGCCGATTTCTACCAGGGCGAGCGCGAAGGGCAGGATCGCCTCGAGAACTTGCAGGAACTCGTGAACGCGGCCACCGCGTTCATCGCCGAGGAAGGTTACGGGCTCGACACGCCGGCCCGCTCGATCCCGCTGCGCGCGGGGGCGATCGCGGCGCCCGAACTCGGCACCGCGACGGACGATCTGGCGGTCGACGTGCTCGATCCCGCCTCGCCCGCCGACCCTGCACAGAACCCCGACACGATGACGCCGCTCGCCGGCTTCCTGTCGCATGCGTCGCTGGAGGCCGGCGACAACCAGGCGCAGGCCGGCCAGGACGCCGTGCAGCTGATGACGGTGCACGCGGCGAAGGGGCTCGAGTTCTCGGCCGTGTTCATCACGGGGCTCGAGGAAGGGTTGTTCCCGCACGAGAACAGCGTGCTCGAATCGGACGGCCTCGAGGAAGAGCGCCGGCTGATGTACGTCGCGATCACGCGCGCGAAGGAGCGGCTCTACCTGTCGTTCGCGCAAAGCCGGATGCTGCACGGCCAGACCCGCTACAACGTGCGCTCGCGCTTCTTCGACGAGTTGCCCGAGCACGTGTTGAAGTGGCTCACGCCGAAGGTCGAGGCCGGCTCGCGCTGGGGCGGACGTTCGGACAACGCCGGGTACGGGCGCGACTGGTTCGCGCGGCCGGGCGGCGGCAGTCGCGAGCAGATCGTCGACGCGGCCGTGTCCGCGCCGCTGCCCGCGTTCGCGGACAAGCAGCGCGCGGCCGACGCCGGCTTCCGGGTCGGCCAGCAGGTGTTCCATACCAAGTTCGGCGAAGGCACGGTCACCGCACTCGAAGGCAACGGCACCGATGCGAAGGCGCAGGTGAAGTTCAAGCGCCACGGCGAGAAATGGCTCGCGCTGGCGGTCGCGAAACTGCAGGCGGTGGAATGATGGACGTCGACATGATCGTGACGCCCGCCGCGCGTCCGCTCGGCATCCTGGCCGCGCTGCCCGAGGAGCTCGGCGACCTGATCGCCGCGATGCGCGCCGACGGCGCGATGAAGACGGTCACGCTCGGCCGCCGCGATTATCACGTCGGCACCGTGCACGGCGCGGCCTGCGTCGTCACGCTCGCGCGGGTCGGCAAGGTCGCGGCCGCCGCGACGGTCAGCGCGCTGATCCATGTGTTCGGCGTGTCGGGCGTGGTGTTCACCGGCGTCGCGGGCGGTGTGTCGCGCACGGTGCGGGTGGGCGACGTCGTCGTGGCCGATACGCTGCTGCAGCACGATCTCGATGCGTCGCCGCTCTTTCCGCGTTACGAGGTGCCGCTGCTCGGCATCACGCGTTTCGCGACCGACGCGGCGCTGACGGCCCGCTTGCGGGCCGCGTGCACGCTGTTCGTCGAGGAGGAGGGCGCGCAGTTCGCCGAGCGCTTCGGGCTCGCCGGCGCGGCGCTGCACGCGGGGCTCGTCATCAGCGGCGACCGCTTCGTGTCGAGCGAGCAGGAGGTCGTCGCGCTGCGCGACGCGTTGCCGGACGCGCTCGCGGTCGAAATGGAAGGCGCGGCGATCGCGCAGGTGTGCGCGGAACACGACGTGCCGTTCGCGCTCGTGCGCACGATCTCCGATACGGCCGACGATCACGCGACGCAGTCGTTCTCGCACTTCCTGTCGGCGATCGCGAGCAGCTATTCGTCCGGCATCCTCAAGCGTTTCCTGACGCTGCATGCGACGACGGCGGCCTGAAGCCGCCGTCGAATTTTCCGTTCGTACCGTTCGACCAGCCGCGGCGCGCACGCCGCGGCTGGTCGTTCGTCACGCCTTCTTGCGCCCGCTGCTTTCGAGGTTCGGCAGGAACACCGTCAGCACGCCGATCAGCGGCAGGAACGAGCACACCTTGTAGACGAACGGGATGCTGGTCGCGTCGGCGAGCTGGCCGAGCACCGCCGCGCCGACGCCGCCCAGGCCGAACGCGAAGCCGAAGAACAGGCCCGCGACCATCCCCACCTTGCCGGGCATCAGCTCCGTCGCGTAGACGAGGATCGCGGCGAACGCCGACGCCAGCACGACGCCGATGATCACGGTCAGCACGCTCGTCCAGAACAGGTTCGCGTACGGCAGCAGCATCGTGAACGGCGCGACGCCGAGGATCGACACCCAGATCACGTACTTGCGGCCGATCCGGTCGCCGACGGGCCCGCCGATCAGCGTGCCGGCCGCCACCGCCGCGAGGAACACGAACAGGTGGATCTGCGCGGCCTGCACCGACAGGTGGAACTTGTCGATCAGGTAGAACGTGAAATAGCTGTTGATGCTCGCGAGGTAGAAGTATTTCGAGAACACGAGCAGCACCAGCACGCCGATCGCGCCCATCACGCGGCCGCGCGACAGCGTCGGGTGGCCGGCCGCCACGGCCTTCTTCTTCATCGACGGATGCTTCTTGTACCAGTGGCCGATCTGCGTGAGCACGATCATCGCGACGAGCGCGGCCGCCGAGAACCACGCGATGCTGTGCTGGCCGTGCGGAATGATCACGAGCGCGGCGAGCAGCGGCCCGAGCGCGGAGCCGGCATTGCCGCCCACCTGGAACACCGACTGCGCGAGCCCGTGCTGGCCGCCCGACGCCATCCGCGCGACCCGCGACGATTCGGGATGGAACACCGACGAGCCGCAGCCGACGAGCGCGGCGGCCACCAGCAGCATCGGGAAATTCGACGCCACCGACATCAGCAGCAGCCCGGCGAGCGTGAAGCCCATGCCGACCGGCAGCGAATACGGCTTCGGACGCTTGTCGGTATAGAGGCCGACCAGCGGCTGCAGCAGCGACGCGGTGATCTGGTAGGTGAGCGTGATCAGGCCGATCTGCGCGAACGACAGCGCGAACTGGCTCTTGAGCATCGGGTAGATCGCGAGGATCAACGACTGGATCATGTCGTTGAGCATGTGCGAAAAGCTGATCGCGCCGAGCACCGGGTAGACGGTGCGGGCGACGGGCGGGGCGGACGGCTGGGCGGCGGCTGCGCCGGCGGAGCCGGAGTCGAGGCTGGTTTCCATGTGAGCTGAACGAGTTGAGGTGGCTGGCGCGCTCTGCTGGGGATCGGCGCGTTGTCGATTCGTTGATGCGTCAAAGAAGTGTAATGTGGCGTATCGAGAATGTCAGGCCAAGTTTTATCGCGAATCGGACATTCGTGTGACGGATCGGCCGGTGCGGGCTTTTTTGGACAGGTATAACGCTGGCGGCGCGTCGGCCGCTTCGGCGGCGGCCGCGCTGGGGCCGGGTGGTGGTTTACCGGACTCAAGAAACGGCGGTGGCGGCCGTAGAACGACCCAATGACAACAGGCGCGCCGCGTCCGACGCCGGCTACCCGCCGGACAGGGCGCAGGACGCGCGGCATGGCCAGCCGTCGCGGGAACGCCGGACCGACCTTTCCGGCAGCGTGATCAATACGGGGATAGATCGATGAAAGCAGCATCTTTGCATCCACAGCCGGGTGCGGCCGCCGCCGCACCCGACGTTGCCGCCGGTCGCGCCGCTCGGCGTGCGCGCGCGGCGCGTCGCACGCGTCGGCCGTGGACCGTCAAGGCGACGTTGCGCGCCGCATTCGCGATCCTGCTGGCCGGCACGCTCGCGATCGGCGTGTTTTCGCTGTGGCAGATCAGCCGGCTGAACGCGTCGATCGCGTCGGTCTACGAGCAGGGGCACGTCGCGAGCCGGGCGGCCGAGGAAGTCCGCGCCGAAGTGCTGCGGGCGAGCCGCGCGCAGAAGATGCTGCTGACCGCGACCACCGCGAAGGAGCGCGACGAACTCGGCGCCGACGTGAGCGCGGGGCTTGCGTCGATCGGCCAGGCGCTCGGCACGCTGCAGCGCTATGCCGATCCGGCCGATGCCGGCGATTCTGCGCGGCTGCACGCCTTCTCGACGGCGGTCGGCACGTGGAGCACGCATCTGCGCGATTTCGTCACGCTGGTGCGCGCGCAGCCGCTCGACCTGTCGCAGATGAACTGGCAGGTCGGCACGCAGGACGTGTCGCTGCTGGTCGAAACCGGCAAGCTCGAAAAACTCGTCGCCGAACTCGTGAAGACGCGCGGCGAGAAGTCGAAGGCGACGCTCGATGCGTCCGCGACCATTTTTTCGTCGTCGTTCGCGATGATCGCGGCGATGACGGCCGCGCTGATCGTGCTGGCCGTCGCGATCGCCGAGCGCGTCGTGCGACGCCTCGCGTCGCAGCTCGGCGGCGAGCCCGCGCTCGCGAAGGAGATTGCCGCGGACATCGCGCGCGGCGACCTGACGCGGCCGATCACGCTCGCTCGCCACGACCGCGACAGCATGGTGCGCGCGCTGGCCGAGATGCAGACGGGGCTCGCGGCAACCGTGGGCGAGATCGCGGTGAGCGCCGAGGCCATCGCGGCCGCGTCCGGCGAGATCTCGACCGGCAACCTCGACCTGTCGCGGCGCACCGAGCAGCAGGCCGTCGCGCTCGAACGCACCGCGGCCAGCATGGAGCAGCTCACGTCGACCGTGCGGCAGAACGCCGAGAACGCGCGGCAGGCGAGCACGCTCGCGGCCAATGCGTCGGCGGTCGCGGAGACGGGCGGGGAAGTTGTCGGGCGCGTGGTCGCGACGATGAGCGAGATCGACGACAGCGCGAAGAACATTCGCGACATCATCGGCACGATCGAGGGGATCGCGTTCCAGACCAACATTCTCGCGTTGAACGCGGCGGTCGAGGCCGCGCGTGCCGGCGAGCAGGGGCGCGGCTTCTCGGTGGTCGCCGGCGAGGTGCGATTGCTCGCGCAGCGCTCGGCGACCGCGGCCAAGGAGATTCGGGAACTGATCGGCGCGTCGGTCGAGCGCGTGGCGAACGGCGCGGCGCTCGCGCACGACGCGGGCCGTACGATGGGCGACGTGGTACGCGCGGTGAAGCGCGTGACCGACATCATCGGCGAGATTTCGGCGGCGTCGGACGAGCAGAGCGCGGGGATCGACGAGATCGGCCGCGCGGTCACGCAGATGGATGCCGGCACCCAGCAGAACGCGGCGCTCGTCGAACAGGCGGCGGCCGCCGCGAACGCGCTCGACGAGCAGGCGCAGGCATTGAAGGCGCTGGTCGGGCGCTTCCGCATCGCCGCCTGAGCGCGCGGCGCGCGCCGGCGCTTACGACTTCTTCTGCTTGTCGGGGTCGATGATGACCGTGCAGGTCGTGCCCGCCGACAGCACCACGTCGGCCGGCACTTCGTCGATCTTGATGCGCACCGGCACGCGCTGCGCGAGGCGCACCCAGTTGAAGGTCGGGTTCACGTCCGCGACGAGGTCGCGGCTTTGCGGGTTGTCGCGATCGTAGATGCCGCGCGAGATGCTCTCGACGTGGCCCTTCATCACGCCGCCGCTCATCAGCCGCATTTCGGCCGGTGCGCCGATCTTCACGCGCGGCAGCTTGGTTTCCTCGAAGTAGCCGTAGACCCAGAACGAGTGGCTGTCGACGATCGCGAGCTTCGCCTGGCCGGCCACCGCGTAGTTGCCCTTGAAGGTCTGCAGGTTCGTGATGTAGCCGTCGACCGGCGCGACGACGCGCGTGCGTGCGAGGTTCAGCTTCGCGGCGTCGAGCGCGGCGATGGCCTGCTGATACTGCGCGTCGGCGCTCGACGCGCTGTGCGCCGCATTCTCGCGGTTTTCCTTCGACACGACGAGCGCATCGAGGTCCGCGCGGCGGGCCGCGTCGTCACGGCGCATCTGCAGTTCCGCGCGACGGGCGGCCACCGCCGCCTGCGCCTGCTCGACCGCGATCTGGTAATGCGACGGATCGATCTGCATGATCAGGTCGCCCTTCTTCACGAGCTGGTTGTCATGCACGGGCAGCTCGACGATCGCGCCCGACACGTCCGGCGCGACGTTGACGATCTCAGCGCGCACGCGCCCGTCGCGTGTCCACGGATCGTCCATGTAGTGCACCCACAGCGAGCGCCCGATCAGGATCGCGACGAGAAGGATGACGGCGGTCGCGACGAAGCCGAAGAGTTTTCTGAGAATCATGATGGTTCGGAATCAACGGTAAACGGCAAGACTCAGTCCGCCGCAAATGCAGACGAGAAGGCAGGCCCGGAACAGCGACGGGTGCCAGACGAGACGGTAGAGGCCCGTATAGGCGAGCAGGCGGTCGACAGCCCAGGTCGCGATCGCGCCGAGGACGAACATCAGCACCACCGTGGGCATGTAGGCATCGAGAATGGCGATTTCACGCGGCATCATGACGAGGCTCCTGGTTGGGGACGCACGGGGCGGTTGCGGTTGAGCGGCTCGAGCGGCGATTCCGGGTCGAGCAGCGCGGTCCGCACGAAATGCAGGTGGCTCAGGATGCGCTGCAGCCGGTGGCGCTCTTCGCGCGACGGCTCGAACGCATCCAGCGTTTGCCGGGTCGCGTCGATCGCCGCATTGGTCGCGGCGAGCGTCGCGTCGAAACGCGCGGCGCTCGGCCGGGTGAACAGCGCCGACAGTGCGCTGCGCATCGTCTCGATCGCGCGCCGCCACGGCATCGCGGGCGCATAGCGCGGGTCGGACGGCAGCATCGCGAGCTCGTGACGCAGGTCGATCGTCGCGTTGCCGGTTTCGAGCACCGCGAACATCCAGCGCAGCGCGTCGCGCTGCACGTCGGGCTGGTCGGCCGACAGCGTGTGCGCCTGGTACATCAGGTCGCGCGCGCCGCTTTCGAAGCGCGTGCGCAGGCCCGCGAGCCGCGCGTGGCCGGCCGCGACGGCCTGGTGGCGCAGGTCCGCGAACAGCCGCTTCTTGAGCCACGGCGCGGTCGGCGGGAACAGCACCGCGAACGCGATCGCCGACGCCAGCATCGACAGCACGAGCGCGAGCGAATCGTTCATGAAGCCGGTCGGGTCGTAGTGCGTGATGTTGTCCGGGCCGGCGAGGAAGCTGAAGAAGATCAGGTAGCCCATCCCGTAGCCGGCGAGCTTCGGCTTCAGCGTCATGAAGATGCCGATCGCGAGCAGCGGCGCGAGCGCGACGCACAGCAGCGGAAAGCCGTCGATGTGCGGATAGATCCCGAACGTCAGCAGGAAGCCGGTGCAGACGGCGAGCGCCGTGCCCATGCCCATCTGCGCGGACATCGCGGTCGGGCGCGGCGTCGACGACGCGAGCGCGCAGGTGGCCGCCGCGGTCAGCGTGAGCGTCACGCCGCTCGGCCACGCGGTCTCGATCCAGAACCAGCCGAGCACGAGGATCACGGTTGCCGTGCGGATCGCCGCGATCACCATCGCCGTCGCGTTGGTGCGCGGCTCGTAGCGCTCGATCCAGCGTTCGCGTTCGTGCGTCGCGCTCGACAGCGACGCGTAGGTGGCCGCGTACTCGTGCAGGTCGGTGATGAAGCGGTACAGCAGTTCGGCGGCGGTATCGAAGTCGAGCAGCGGAAAGTCCGGCTGCGTTTCGAGCGCGGCGCGGGTCGCGCGGATGCGGCGCGGCAGCGCGTCGCGCCACGCGAGCAGTTGCGCGGCCGCATGGCCCGCGTCGGCCGACGTGCGCACCGGTTCGCCGGCAGGGGTCAGCAGCAGCGGCGCGATCTCGCGAAAGTACGGTTCGATCGCGTCGATCGCGGCCTGCGCGCCGGCCGCATGCAGCCGGTTCATCAACTGGTGCAGCGCATGAAACCGGCTCGACGCGCTCATGAACTCGCTGTTCAGCCGCGCAAGGCGGCCGCTGCGCATCCGCGTGTCCGGATCCTCGAACACGGCCATGCTGCGCGCGGCCTCGAACCCGACCACGTCGGCGACGAAACGCGTATGGATGGTTTCGATATGCGCGCGGTCGAGCTGGCCCGACAGCGCCGCCGCGACGTAGTCGACGAAGCTGCCGAAGCGCTTGCGCACCGTCGTGCGCATCTGCTCGCCGGTGGTCTGCGGAAACACGAGCGCGCTGACCACGCCGGCCGACACGATCCCGACCATGATTTCGGCCACGCGCGTCATCGCGCTCATGAACGCGCCGTCCGGGTGCTGCGACGCGGGCAGCCCGATCAGCGCGGTCGTGTAGCCGGCCAGCAGGAAGCCGTAGCTGCGGAAGTTGCGGTTGCGCGCGGCGCCGGCCGTGCACAGGGCGACCCACAGCGCGACCGCCAGCAGGAACAGCTGCGGCTGCTGCGGGAACAGCCCGACGAACGTGAGCGTCGCGATCAGCCCGAAGATCGTGCCGGCGACGCGGTAGAAGCTTTTTGCGAGCACCGCGCCGCTTTGCGGCTGCATCACGATGAACACGGTCGTCATCGCCGTTTTCGGCGCGGGCAGGTCGAGCCGCATCGACACGCCGGTCGCGATGAACGCGGCGAGCAGCGCCTTGAACAGGTAGAGCCACGCGGCGCCGTCGGTGCGGGCCCAGTCGCCGAACGCGGCATACCAGGCCGCGAACGGACCGCCGGCGGGCGTGGAAGCGGGGGAGGAGGCAGACATGGCGACGCTCCGCGTTACCGTGCGGCCGGCACGCCGGACGCGCCGGTGGTGGCGGCTTCCGCGGGCCGGGCGACCGCTGCCGCGGACTTCGTGCCCGGCACGGCAACCGCGGCGGCGGCTTCGTCCTTCGGCACGTCGCTGCCCGTCTCGACCCCACCCCCGAGCGCCGCCATCAACTGTGCATGCGCGGCGAGGCGTTCCGCGTCGATGCGGGCGGCCGTCTCCTGCGCGCGCAGCAGTTGCTGTTGCGCGACCAGCACGTTCACGTAATCGGTCAGCCCGCGGCGGAAGCCTTCGCGCGACAGTTGATAGCTGCGATTGTTGGCCGCCACCGAGCGCGCGGCGTCCTTCTTCTGCGTATCGAGCGAGCGGATCCGCACGACCTGGTCGGCGATGTCCTTGAGCGCGCCGACGATCGTCTGGTTGTAGCGCTCGACCGCCTGGTCGTAGCCGGCATTCGCGGCGCCCAACTGCGCACGCAGCCGGCCGCCTTCGAAGATCGGCAGCGACAGCGCGGGGCCGGCCGTCCAGCCGCCGTTCATCGCGCGCAGGAAGTCGGTGAACGGCGCGGTCACGCCGAAGCCGCCGACCGTCGCGAGCAGGTCGATGTTCGGGTAGAACGACGCCTTCGCGACGTCGATGCCGCGTGCCTGCGCGTCGACCGTCCAGCGCGCCGCGACGACGTCGGGGCGGCGGCCGAGCAGGTCGGCCGGCATCGCCGACGGCAGGCCGGCCGGCGCGTCGAGCGCAAGCTGCGGCCGCTTGATCGCGTCGCCGGCGCCCGGGCCCTTGCCGGCCAATGCGGCGAGCTGATGGCGCGCGAGCTGGATCGCTTCTTCATAGCTGTCGATCTGGCGCTCGTAGTCGGGCAGCGTCGATTCCGCCTGGCTCACGTCGAGCTGCGTGCCGAGGCCGGCCTGCAGCCGCTTGCGCGCGAGATCCGCGAGCGAGCGCTGGCGTTCGAACGTCTCGTGCGCGAGATCCAGCAGCGCGTAGTTCATCGACATGCCGACATACGCGCGCACGACGTTGACTTCGAGTTCGAGCTTCGCCGCCCGTGCGTCGGCGGCGGTCGCATGCGCGGTGTCGAGCGCCCGCTCGGTCGCGTTCTTGTCCTTGCCCCACAGATCGAGGTGGTACGACAGGCCGAGCGAGCCGGTATTGTTCCAGGTGTCGGCGTTCGCGAGCGGGCCCGGGCCGTAGTACACGTTGTCCGGCCAGTGCTGGCGCATCAGCGACAGGTTGCCGTTGATCTGCGGCAGTTCGGCCGAACGGGCGACGCGCGCCATTGCCTGCGCTTCGCGCACGCGGGCCTCGGCGGCCGCGAGGGTCGGGTTGCCGGCCTGGGCGGCGGCAATCCACGCATCGAGCTGCGGATCGCGGTACGCGCGCCACCAGTCGGCGGCGGGCCAGCCCGCGTCGCGGTCGGCGGCGCGGATGGCCGCGCCGGCGTCGAGTGCGTTCGCTTCGATGCGAGTGGACTGGGGTTTGTTGTCGCCCATGCTCGCGCAACCGGCCATTATTAATGAGACTGCAAGAACCGCCAGTGCGAGCGTCCCTTTTGTCGCCGGAGACTGCACGATTTTCTCCCTTTCGGATATAGATGAGTCGGAGGCGATTATATTTTTCAGTGATTCCTGAATAAATGGACAACGGTGCAAGTCATTTTTACGAATCCTGAGATAATATTTGTTGGACCCTGTGCAACAATCCCTCCGGATTCACACGGGTAATGGGATGGATACGTTACAAAACATGCGGGTATTCGTCCGCGTGGTCGACGCGGGCAGCTTTACCGCGGCCGCCCAGCAGATGAATTCGACCACCGCCTACGCGTCGCGCGCGGTCTCGGATCTCGAGGCCCACCTGCGCACGCGTCTCCTGAACCGCACGACGCGCCGGATCGCGCTGACCGAGGCCGGCGAGCGTTATCTGCAGCGCTGCGAACAGATCCTCGCTTACGTCGACCAGGCCGAAGCCGAGGCGGGCGACGCGCACGCGCGCCCGTCCGGCAAGCTGAAGGTCCATTGCTTCACGAGCCTCGGCCAGCACTATCTGGTGCCGGCCATCGCGCGCTACCGCGAGCGCTATCCGGACGTGCACGTCGAGCTGACGCTCGCGCAGCGGATGCCCGACCTGCTCGACGAGGGGTACGACGTCGCGATCGTCGTCGGCCGCGACCTGCCCGATTCGGGGCTCGTGTCGCAGCGGCTCGGCGAGAGCTACAGCGTCGTCTGCGCATCGCCGGGCTACGTCGAGTCGCACGGCGTGCCGCAGCGGCCGGCCGATCTCGCACAGCACGTGTGCCTGGGGATGGTCGCGCCGGGCTTTCACTTCGACGAATGGGCGCTGGCGGGGCCGAACGGCGACGAGGTCGTGCCGATCACGGCGCCGCCGTTTCGCGTGAACGTCGCCGAGGCGCTCGCGGTGGCCGTGCGGGAGGGGATGGGCGTCGGCGGTCTGCCGCTCTATTCGGCGATCGGCTGGCTGCGTAGCGGGCACATCGTGCGCGTGATGCCCGAGTACCGGTCGCACGTGATGAACATCTACGCGCTGTATCCGTCGCGCCAGTACCTCGACGCGAAAATCCGCACCTGGGTCGATTTCCTGCGCGAAGAGCTGCCGCTCACGCTCGAAGCGGACGAAGCGGCGCTCGAGCAGTACACGCGTGCGACATGACAGCGCGGTCGACCGCAATCTGACGAGATTTGTCCTTCACGCAACATTTTTTTACGAACGTGTGTCAGACAGTTTGATACTGTTGGAATTAACGAGATACACCACACCGGAGTAGCGATGGATACGCACCTGATGATCGGCCTTGGCGTCCTGCTGGGCGCGGCTGCCGCCGCGGCGGCGACCCGCGACCTGCTGCGTGCGATGAAGGCGAAGGCGCAGATGAAGCCGGTGCCGGTCCGCGTGCGCGAGCCGCGCCGCCCCGACCGCTGATCCCGCCGTCACGTTTCGGACGGGCAAGGCCGCGCAACGCGGCCGCCCGGGCCGGCGCTCAGCCGAGCTCGACGACCTTGTCCCACGCGAACGCGGGGTTTTCCCGTTCGCCGGTGCGGCGATGAATGTAGCCGCGCGGATTGCACACCACGCGCGTGCCGCCGTCCGCAACGTAGTCGAATGACGTATGCGTGTGGCCGTGCAGCCACAGATCCACCGGCGGCCGTACCAGTTCCGCCATGTCCGTCACGAATCCCGCCGAAGCCAGATCGTCCGCATAGCGTTCCGCCAGCGAGCGCCGGTGCGGCGCATGATGGGTGACGACGATCGTCTTGCCCGCGAACGGCGCCGCCAGCTGCGTTTCCAGCCATGCACGGCCGTGCCGGTGCAGCGCGATCGCGTCGGCCGGCGCGAAATCCCGTTCCGGCTCGCCCGCTGCCGCATGCAGCGCCGCATCGTGCGGCCAGGTCACCTGGATCAATCCCTTGAAATCGAGCATCACGCGCAGCGCGGCGTCGATCGCGGCGGCCATGTCGGCTTCGTCCCGGCCGAACAGCGAAAAATCGCTCCAGAGCGTCGTGCCCAGCACGCGAAAGCGCTGGGCGGGATCGACGTAGACGCCGTTGTTCAGGTAATGCACGTTGTCGAGCGTATGCGCCGCGTCGCGCATCGCCGTCTCCAGCGCGCCGAATTCCCCGTCGTAGTACTCGTGGTTGCCCGGCACGTAGATCACCGGCACCGCCGGGTCGAACGTCTCGGCGGCCCAGCGCAGGCCTTCCGCGTGGTTGTGGATGTCGCCGGCCAGCACGACGAGATCCGCATCGGCGTGCGGGATCGCGTCGGGCAGGTTGCTTTCGAGGTGCAGGTCGGACAGGACGCGGATTTTCACGGGCTTGGCTCCGGAGTGGGCGGCTTCAGCGCAGGACCTTGCCGGGATTCATCAGGCCGCGCGGGTCGAGCGCGGTCTTCAGCGTGCGCATCAGCGTCGTTTCGACCGGCGACTTGTAGCGTTGCGCGTCGTCGATCTTCAACTGGCCGATGCCGTGCTCCGCGCTGATCGTGCCGTGGTGGCGGTGCACGTTGTCGTAGACGATCCGGTTGATCGGCGCCTGGAACGCGGCGAGGAACGCCTTCGCATCGCCGCCTTCGGGCATCTGCACGTTGTAGTGCAGGTTGCCGTCGCCGAGGTGGCCGAACGTGACCATGCGCGCGCCCGGCGCGGCTTGCTGGATCGCCGCGTCGGTCTCGTCGATGAAGCGTGCGATCGACGAGATCGGCACCGCGATGTCGTGCTTGATGTTGAGCCCTTCGTCGGCCTGCGCGAGCGGGATGTGCTCGCGCAGGTCCCAGAACGCACGCGACTGCGCGAGATTCTCCGCGACCACCGCGTCGACCACGAGCCCGGCCTCGAACGCTTCTTCCATCAGCTTCTCGAACAGCGCGCGCGCATGCGCTTCGCTTTCGTTGTCGGACAGCTCCAGCAGCACCGTTTGCGCGTGCGTCTGCGCGAACGGGTAGCGCAGTTGCGGATAATGCTTGCCGACCAGCTGCATGCAGAAATCCGACATCAGCTCGAAGCCGGTCAACAAAGGCCCGGCCGCGCGCTGCGCGAGCGCGAGGAAATCGAGCGCCGCGTGCGGCGACTCGAGCGCGGCCAGCGCCGTGACCTGCGCGGCCGGCAGCGGATGCAGCTTCATCACGGCCGCCGTGATGATCCCGAGCGTGCCTTCGGCGCCGATGAACAGGTCGCGCAGGTCGTAGCCGGTGTTGTCCTTGCGCAGTCCGCGCAGCCCGTCCCAGATCTCGCCCTGCGGCGTCACGACCTCGAGGCCGAGGCACAGCTCGCGCGCGTTGCCGTAGCGCAGCACCGCGGTGCCGCCCGCGTTGGTCGACAGGTTGCCGCCGATCGTGCAACTGCCTTCCGCCGCGAGGCTCAGCGCGAACAGCCGGCCGCCTTCGCGGGCGCGCGCCTGCACGTCGGCGAGGATCACGCCGGCTTCGACGGTGATCGTGTTGTTGTGCGGATCGAGCGCACGCACGCGGTTCAGGCGCGCGACGCTCAGCACGGCCTGGCTGCCGCTCGCATCGGGCGTCGCGCCGCCCGCGAGGCCCGTGTTGCCGCCCTGCGGCACGAGCGCGACGCCGTGCGCGTTGGCAAGCTTCACGAGCGCGGCGACTTCCGCCGTGTTCGCGGGCTTCAGCACCGCGCATGCGGCGCCCTTGTAGCGGCGGCGCCAGTCGGTCAGGAACGGTTCGGTATCGTGCGGATCGGTCAGCACGTGGTCGGCGCCGATCGCGTCGCGGCACGCGGAAACGAAAGCTTCGGAGGACATCATCACCTTGTCGCGTAAGGGTCAGGACGTGGCGCGCGGTTTTTTCGCCGCGCGCTTGAACGGCGCGACGTAAGCCAGCGCCGCCACGAAGAAGCCGACGGCGAGCGCGGTCTCGCACCAGCCGAGCGTCGCGGACAGCCCGCGATCGGACATGCCGCGCACGATGCCTTCGGCAAGATAGACGAGGACCAGCATGCTCGCCCATTGCATCGTATAGATGTTACGCCGCCAGACGCCGGGCAGCGCGAGTGCGAGCGGCACGGCCTTGAGCATCAGCGCGGAGCCGCCGGGGCGCAGCGGCGCGAGCCACAGCTCCCACGCGAGCGACAGGGCGATCAGCGCGACGAGACATGCGGCGGCGGCCAGCGCGTAGCGCGGCCGGGCCGCGACGGCGGGGCGGGCGGGGGCGTTCATGCCGCCTCGGCGGACCGGGCGCTGGCGAGCGCCGCGGCGGCGCGCGCGAGCCGTACGCCGAGCGCGGCCGCGAGCGCCTTCTCGTCCGCCGACAGCCCGCCCGACGCCGCGCGGTCGTGCTGCGCGACGTGCGATGCGCCGTACGGCGTGCCGCCGGTGCGCGTCGTGCTGAGGGCGGATTCGGTGTACGGGATCCCGACGATCATCATCCCGTGATGCAGCAGCGGCAGCATCATCGACAGCAGCGTCGATTCCTGGCCGCCGTGCAGGCTGCCGGTGGACGTGAACACGCTCGCCGGCTTGCCGGTCAGCGCGCCCGACAGCCATTGCGGCGTGGTGCCGTCGAGGAAATACTTGAGCGCGGCAGCCATGTTGCCGAAGCGGGTCGGCGAACCGAGCGCGAGGCCCGCGCATTCCTCGAGGTCGCGCAGTTCCGCGTACGGCGGGCCGTCGGCCGGGATGTCGGGGGCGGTGGCTTCGCAGACGGCCGACACGGGCGGCACGGTGCGGATGCGGGCCTGCATGCCCGGCACGCTGTCGATGCCGTTCGCGATCGCGAGCGCGAGATCGCGCGTGGCGCCGTGACGGCTGTAATAGAGGACGAGGATGTCTTTCATGGGCGACGGAGCCGCGTGCGGCCGCGCGCGTGCCCGGTGCAGTCGGCCCCTGCTGGAATCGAGCGGCTATTATAGGGGCTGAAGCCGTCGCGCAGCGCGGCGGCGGCGCGCCGTGACGCGCGCAGCATCAAGAAGGAGAAGCCGTTTGCCGAAGTTGAGCGTCGATCTCGACACCATCAAGCGCCTCGCGCAGTTCGCGGCCCGGCGCAGCGCCGAGGACCGGATCCCGCAGGTGGCGGGCAGCCTGACCTTCACGACGATGCTGGCCATCGTGCCGCTCGTGACGGTCGCGTTCGCACTGTTCACCGCGTTCCCGATGTTCGCGTCGTTCCAGATCTCGCTGCAGGGATTCCTCGCGGATCACCTGATGCCCGCGCAGTTCAACATCCAGATCTTCAAGTACCTGAACCAGTTCGCGTCGAAGGCCAAGGGGTTGACGACGGCCGGCCTGATCGTGCTCGTCGTCACGTCGGTGATGACGATGATGACGATCGAATCGGCGTTCAACCTGATCTGGCGCGTGCGCAAGCCGCGGCCGTTCGCGCAGCGCGTGCTCGCGTACTGGGCGCTGATCACGCTCGGGCCCTTGCTGTTCGGCGTGAGCCTGTCGATCTCGTCGTACCTGTTCACGCAGTCGCTCGCGTTCACCGGCGCGGGGCCGTCCACGTCGATCGTCGAGTGGCTGCTCGCGCTCGCGTCGCTGCCGTTGACGGTGCTCGCGTTCACGCTGCTGTACGTGTACCTGCCGAACTGCGCGGTCGCATGGCGCGACGCGGTGATCGGCGGGCTGTTCGCGGCCATCGCGTTCGAACTCGCGAAGCGCGGCTTCGGCTACTACGTGCGGCGCATTCCGACCTATACGGCCGTGTACGGCGCGTTCGCGGCGCTGCCGGTGTTCCTGCTGTGGGTGTATTTGAGCTGGTTCATCGCGCTGCTCGGCGCGATGGTGGCGTCGGCGCTGCCGGCGATTCGCGTCGGGCAATTCCACCGCATCCACTATCCGGGCAGCGACCTGCTCGACGCGCTCGAGCTGCTCGCGCGGCTGGCCGAAGCGCGCGCGGCCGGCAAGCGCGGCTACACGGCGATGCGGCTCGCGACGATGCTGCGCTGCGACATGGAAACCGCGCAGCGGTTGCTGACAACGATGGAGGAGCGCGAATGGGTCGCGCGGCTCGATGCCGGCGGCGAGAGCACGCCGCGCTACATCCTGCTCGCGAATCCGGAGCAGTTGACGCTCGCGCAGTTGTTCGACGTGCTGGTGATCGATCGCACCGAGCTGACCTACCAACTCCAGCGACGCCGCAGCCACGTCGACGGGGCCGCGCTGCTCGACGTGCTGTCGAACGACCGGTTCGACGTGACGCTCGCGTCGCTGATCGCCGCGCACCGGCTGGCGGGCGCGCACCCGGCCGGCAGCGCCGGTCCGGCGCCGGGCGTGGCCGATCCGCACGCGCGACCGCCGCGGCCTGCCTGAAGGCGGGCCCGGCGGCTACAGCGGGATCTTGCCGGTGCAGATGTCCTTGAACATCACCCAGTCGCCCATCAGGCTGTAGATCGGGTGCCGGAACGTGGCCGGGCGGTTCTTCTCGAAGAAGAAGTGCCCGACCCACGCGAACCCGTAGCCGCAGACGACCGCGGCCGGCAGCCACAGCCAGTAGCCGGTCGCGACCGCCATCGCCACGCAGCCGATCACGCCGAGCGAGCCGATGAAGTGCAGCCGCCGCGACGTGAGATTCTGGTGCTCGTTCAGGTAATACGGGTAGAAATCAGCGAAGCTGGCGAATTGCTCCGTATGCGTATGCGCCATGGCCGTCTCCTCGGGCCGCTGTTCATGCGGCCATTGTGCGGCCGGCGGCCGGCGTCCGCAAGCGGCGGCGGGCCGCCGCGCCGGCCCGTGCTTTCCTTTTGACAGGCTTTCCGATAGGATCGAAAGAGATTTTGCATTCAAGCATGAGGGGACTACGATGCGCGTCAGCGATATTCTGAAAGTGAAGGGCAACACGCTGTTTACGGTGACGCCCGATAAGCCGCTGCGCGAAGCGGTCGATACGATGGCCGAACACGACATCGGTTCGCTCGTCGTGATGGAGTACGGCGATCTCGTCGGCATGCTGACGTTTCGCGAGATCATCCTGCGCCTGCACGTGAACGGCGGCGCGATCGGCGACGTGCAGGTGCGCAAGGTGATGGACGAGCCGCTCACCTGCACGCCGGAAACGGACGTCAACGAAGTGCGCCGGATGATGCTCGAGCGTCACGCACGCTACATGCCGGTGCTCGACAAGAAGGTGCTGATGGGCGTCATTTCGTTCTACGACGTCGCGAAGACGGTCGTCGAGGCGCAGAGCTTCGAGAACCGGATGCTGAAGGCGTACATCCGCGACTGGCCGGAATCGGAAGCCGAAGCGCACAAACCGTGAATCGCGTCGCGCCCGGCACGTCGATGCATGGGCGCCGCCATCCGGCACGCGGCGGCGCAGGCATGTCCTGCGCCGCCGTTTTTTCAACGACAACACGAGGCCCGCGCAGCATCGCCCAGACGACGCGCGCGCATTCCGCATGAGCGATCACACGCAAGCCACTTCGGGGCGGCGCGACGAACGGCGCGCCCACGCATCGCAGTTCGACCTGCTGCGCGAGCGCCGCTTCGCGCCGTTCTTCACGACCCAGTTCCTCGGCGCGCTGAACGACAACGTCTTCAAGATCGGGTTCACGTCGCTCGTCACATATCACACCGCGCGGTTCTCCGGCGTCGATGCGAAGACGGCCGCATTCCTGATTTCCGCGATCTTCATCCTGCCGTTCGTGCTGTTCTCGGCGACGTCCGGCCAGATCGCCGACAAATACGACAAGGCGACCCTCACGCGCTTCGTGAAGACCTTCGAGATCGTGCTGATGCTGGTCGGCGCGGCCGGCTTCGTCACGCACAGCGCGACGCTGCTGTATCTGTGCACGTTCATGATGGGGATGCACTCGACGCTGTTCGGACCCGTCAAGTATTCGTACCTGCCGCAGCATCTCGGTGAGCACGAGCTGGTCGGCGGCAACGGGCTCGTCGAGATGGGTACGTTCATCGCGATCCTGATCGGCACGATCATCGGCGGCGCGGCGGCCGGCATCGAAGGCAGCGGCGAGCGCGTGCTCGCGGTGAGCGTCGTCGTCATCGCGCTGGCGGGGCGGCTCGTCGCGCAGCGCGTGCCGTCGACGCCCGCGCCGCAGCCGGACCTCGTGATCAACTGGAACCCGATCAGCGAGACCTGGCGTAACCTCGGGCTCGCGCGCCAGAACCGCACGGTGTTCCTGAGCCTGCTCGGCATCTCGTGGCTGTGGTTCGTCGGCGCGACGTTCCTCACGTCGTTCTTCAATTTCGCGAAGGACGTGCTGTCCGCGAGCCCCGACGTCGTCACGATCCTGCTCGCGACGTTCTCGGTCGGCATCGGCCTCGGTTCGCTCCTGTGCGAGCGGCTGTCGCAGCGGCGCGTCGAGATCGGCCTCGTGCCGCTCGGCTCGATCGGCATCAGCGTGTTCGCGATCGAACTGTATTTCGCGAGCCACGCGCTGCCGTCACCCGGCCATCTGCTGTCGGTCGGCGAATTCCTGGCCGGCGCGCGCCACTGGCGCATCCTTGCCGACCTGTTCCTGCTCGCGATGTTCGGCGGTTTCTACAGCGTGCCGCTGTACGCGCTGATCCAGAGCCGCAGCGCGCCGACGCACCGCGCGCGGATCATCGCCGCGAACAACATCCTGAACGCGCTGTTCATGATCCTGTCGGCCGTGATGGCGATGGGGTTGACCAAGGCCGGGGTCGACATTCCGGGGCTGTTCCTCGTCACTGCGCTATTGAACGTCGTAGTCGCGACGTATATCTACCTGCTCGTGCCCGAGTTCCTGCTGCGCTTCGTCGCGTGGGTGCTCGTACATACGTTCTACCGGATCCGCCTCGTGCACGCGGAACGGATTCCGGCGGAAGGGGCGGCGGTGCTCGTGTGCAATCACGTCAGCTACGTCGATGCGCTCGTGCTGGCCGCCGCGAGCCCGCGGCCGATTCGCTTCGTGATGGATCACCGGATCTTCAAGACGCGTTTCGCGAGCTGGGTATTCCGGCATGCGAAGGCGATCCCGATCGCGCCGCGCCACGAGGATCCCGCGATGCTCGCGCGGGCGTACGACCTGTGCGAGGCCGCGCTGAAGGACGGCGAGCTCGTGTGCATCTTCCCCGAGGGCAAGCTGACGAAGACGGGCGACATCAACACGTTCCATCACGGCATCACCGAGATCCTGAGCCGCACGCCGGCGCCGGTGATCCCGATGGCGCTGCGCGGGCTGTGGGGCAGCTATTTTTCGCGACATGCCGATGCGCGGATGCCGCGACCCATCAAGCGCGGCGTGATGAGCCGGCTGACGCTCGCGGTCGGCGAACCGATCCCGGCGTCGGTGGCGACGCCCGAGGCGCTGCAGGCGGCGGTGACCGAGCTGCGCGGCGCGCGGAAGTAGACGCTGGGCCGCATTGTGCGGTCCCGACACTTAGTGGCACGAGCGGTGCCGCTTGCATGATCCAATGAGCATTTGTCGGGGCTCCTTCGACCGCGGAGCATGATCCACGGCGGACCGGATGTCCCGAACCGCTGGGACGACTGGCATAATATAGGCACTCTTATATTCCACGACTCCACGACTTCCAAAATATAAGTCTGTTTATATTTCGACAGACGATGTATTGGTTTGTCTAATTCTCTTTGGGCGGTTCCATCATGTCCGGCAATACCCTCGGCACGCTTTTCACTGTCACGACCTTCGGCGAATCGCACGGTCCCGCGATCGGCTGCGTGATCGACGGCTGCCCGCCGGGGATGGGGCTGACCGAAGCCGACATCCAGGTCGAGCTCGACCGCCGCAAGCCGGGCACGTCGCGGCACGTGACGCAGCGGCAGGAGGCCGACGAGGTCGAGATCCTGTCGGGCGTGTTCGAGGGCGTGACGACCGGCACGCCGATCGCGCTGCTGATCCGCAACACCGACCAGCGCAGCAAGGATTACGGCAACATCGTCGAGACGTTCCGTCCCGGCCACGCGGACTACACCTACTGGCAGAAATACGGCATCCGCGACTACCGCGGCGGCGGCCGCTCGTCCGCGCGCCTGACCGCGCCGATCGTCGGCGCCGGCGCGGTCGCGAAGAAGTGGCTGCGCGAGCGCTTCGGGGTCGAGGTGCGCGGCTACATGAGCGGCCTCGGCGAAATCGACGTGCCGTTCGTCGACTGGTCGCACGTGCACGAGAACCCGTTCTTCTCGCCGAATGCGGCCGTCGTGCCGGAGCTCGAAGCGTACATGGATGCGCTGCGCAAGGAGGGCGATTCGATCGGCGCGCGCATCGACGTCGTCGCGTCGGGCGTGCCGGTCGGCTGGGGCGAGCCGGTGTTCGACCGGCTCGATGCCGATATCGCGAAGGCGATGATGAGCATCAACGCGGTGAAGGGCGTCGAGATCGGCGCGGGCTTCGACAGCGTCGCGCAGCGCGGCTCGGTGCACGGCGACGAACTGACGCCGGCCGGTTTCGTCGGCAACCACGCGGGCGGTGTGCTCGGCGGGATTTCGACGGGGCAGGACATCACCGTGTCGATCGCGATCAAGCCGACGTCGAGCATCCGCACGCCGCGCCGCTCGATCACGAAGTCCGGCGAAGAGGCGACCGTCGAAACCTTCGGTCGCCACGATCCGTGCGTCGGCATTCGCGCGACGCCGATCGCGGAATCGATGCTCGCGCTGGTGCTGATCGACCATGCGTTGCGCCATCGTGCGCAGTGCGGCGACGTCGAGACGCCGACGCCGAAGATCGCCGGCAGCGCGACCTGATACAAAGCAGGGGAGGCGCGGAGGCGCCTCGCCTGGTGGCCTCCCCAGCATGCAAAACGGGGCGCTGCTTCAAGCAGCGCCCCGTTTCGTTTGTGGCGGTGTGCCATGTCCCAAAAAAACGCGCCGCTCGTGGCGGCGCGTTCCGGCAGGTTACATGTTCGGGTAATTCGGCCCGCCGCCGCCTTCCGGCGTGACCCACACGATGTTCTGCGTCGGGTCCTTGATGTCGCAGGTCTTGCAGTGCACGCAATTCTGCGCGTTGATCACGAGGCGCTC
>NZ_JACCQC010000040.1:0-47901 GCF_015712225.1 Burkholderia sp. 9775_39
CCACGTACTCGCAACCGCCGTAGTAGCGCTTGCCCGGATACCCTTCCGCGTACTTGTTCGTGAGCTGCGAACCCTGCGCGGCCATCACGGCCGGGCTCGTGTAGTTTTCCGACGCGATCAGCTCGATGTGATCTTCCTGGCGGCGGTTTTCCTGCTCGATCGCTGCAAAGATTTCGGGATCGACGTTCGCGATGGTGCTTTGGGCTCTGTCAAACATACGGTTTCCGTTAAGTGTGTACAGGTTGACCGGAGTGGCCGAGTACGGTGCGCTGCTGGCGGGACCAGCTCGACGTGGCGGAGGAATCCGTATGACGCGAGGCAGGACAGCCACCGGCGATGCACGCGACGGCGCACAACGGCTGCCCAGGCGAACGGCAAAAACGGCGCCCCGCGCTTCACGGTGGGATGCTCCACCTTGAACCCAAAGGGTTCTATCGCCAGTCACGCAGGGGTGATGAGCGCATTAGTGTATTGGATGCGTCATGAATAGGCAACCGCACGGCAGTGCGCCCGAATCAATTGGGGCCAGACTCTACGCGCCCGTGCCGAAACGCTTTGCCGCCTTGCCGCGGTGCGGCATTCTCAGTAGGCTTGCGGGATTCCACCCGCTATCACGTTACCGACCAGGAGCAGCAATGATCGTGTTCGTCACAGGCGCGTCCGCCGGCTTCGGCGCCGCCATCTCCCGAGCCTTCGTCAAGGGAGGCCATCGCGTCGTCGCGACCGCGCGCCGCAAGGATCGTCTCGATGCGCTCGCCGCCGAACTCGGCGACGCCCTTCTGCCGCTCGAGCTCGACGTGCGCGACCGCGCGGCCGTCGAGGCCGTGCCGGCCGCCCTTCCCGCCGAATTCGCGGCGCTCGACGTACTGGTCAACAACGCCGGCCTCGCACTCGGCGTCGAGCCGGCCCACAAGGCCAGCCTCGACGAATGGCGGACGATGATCGACACGAACTGCGCGGGCCTGGTCACCGTCACGCACGCGCTGCTGCCCGGCATGGTCGAGCGCGGTCGCGGTCATATCTTCAATATCGGCTCGGTTGCGGGTTCGTACCCTTATGCGGGCGGGAACGTCTACGGCGCGACCAAGGCCTTCGTCAGGCAATTCAGCCTGAACCTGCGCGCCGACCTGCTCGGCACGCCGTTGCGCGTCACCGACATCGAGCCGGGCCTGTGCGGCGGCACCGAGTTCTCGAACGTCCGCTATCGCGGCGACGACGCGAAGGCGGCGAACGTCTACAACAATGTCCAGCCGCTGATGCCCGAGGACATCGCCGATACGATCTACTGGATCGCGACGCGCCCGGCCTACGTCAACGTCAACACGATCGAGCTGATGCCGATCGCGCAGGCGCCCGGCGGCCCGACCGTCCACCGCGGCTGAAACCCCGCGGGCCGGCCCCGGGCCGGCCCGCGGTGTGCCACGACGCACTACATTCCGTTACGAATCGGTTACGAATCGGGTCTTTGCCTTCCGGTAGAATGCGCGCCATGACTCAGCCTACCCGCTCCCCGGAAGCGCCCTCCGGCTTTACCTGGCCGGTGCGCGTGTACTACGAGGATACCGATGCAGGCGGCATCGTCTTCTATGCCAACTACCTGAAGTTCTTCGAGCGCGCCCGCACCGAGTGGCTTCGCGCATGCGGCGTCGACCAGCGCCAGCTCGCCGACGATACCGGTGCGATCTTCATCGTGCGCAGCACGTCGCTCGACTACCGCGCGCCGGCGCGACTCGACGACACGCTGACGATCACGAGCCGGCCCGGACGCATCGGCCGCGCGTCGGTGGAATTCACGCAGGAAGCCTGGCGTGGCGACACGCTGCTCGTGGCGGGGCACATCCGCCTCGGCTGCGTCGACCGTCACGGTATCCGGCCCGCGGCCATCCCGCCGGCCGTGCTCGACGCGCTGCAACGCGGGCCCGTCATCGACGCCGGGCAGACTGTATTGTCAACGAAGCGCGCATGAGCGCCGTTTAGACAAAGCCTATGAACTTGCCGTTCTGATTCGATACTAAGCAAGGTTCGGCGTCAGGCATGGCCGGCGCGCCGCGCCGCACGCACGCCGGACACCCTTGCCGGGCACCCCCGAAGGGACGTTACTCAAACCTCTATGAACACTTCTCAAGACCTGTCGATCATTTCCCTCGTCCTCAACGCGAGCGTGCTGGCCCAGGCCGTGATGGGACTGCTGCTGTTGCTGTCGCTGATGTCGTGGACCTTCATCTTCCGCAAGTGGTTCGCGATCCGCCGCGCACGCGCGCAGACCGAACGCTTCGAGAAGGATTTCTGGTCGGGCGGCGACCTGCAGGCGCTGTATCAGAGCGCGGCGAACAACCGCCACACGATCGGCGCGCTCGAGCGGATCTTCGAGTCGGGGATGCGCGAATTCCTGAAGGCGAAGGAAAAGCGCCTCAGCGATCCGGGCCTCGTGCTCGACGGTGCCCGCCGCGCGATGCGCGCATCGTTCCAGCGTGAAATGGACGTGCTCGAAGCCAACCTCGCGTTCCTCGCGTCGGTCGGCTCGGTCAGCCCGTACATCGGTCTGTTCGGCACGGTCTGGGGGATCATGAACTCGTTCCGCGGCCTCGCGAACGTGCAGCAGGCCACGCTCGCGAACGTCGCGCCGGGCATCGCCGAGGCGCTCGTCGCCACCGCGATCGGCCTGTTCGCCGCGATTCCCGCGGTGGTCGCATACAACCGCTACGCGCACGACATCGACCGCCTCGCGATCCGTTTCGAGACCTTCATCGAAGAGTTCTCGAACATCCTGCAGCGTCAGGCCCAGTAAGGAGCGCGCCATGGCAGGAAGCCCCATCCGATCCAGCATGCGCGGCGGCCGCTCGCGCCGCGCAATGGCCGACATCAACGTCGTGCCGTACATCGACGTGATGCTGGTGCTGCTCGTGATCTTCATGGTCACCGCACCGCTCGTCGCCCCGTCGATCATCAACCTGCCGACCGTCGGCAACGCGGCGCCGCAGGAGCAGACGCCGCCCGTCGTCGTCAACATCAAGGCCGACCGCACGATGAGCGTCAAGTACAAGGGCGACTCGGGCGCGCCCCAGGAAGACACGATGACGAAGGCCGAGCTCGACAGCTTCATTTCGGCCCGGCAGGCCGACCACCCCGACCAGCCGGTCGTGATCGCAGCCGACAAGACGGTGCAGTACGATGCCGTCATGACCGTGATGTCCGATCTGAAGGCGCGCGGCGTCAAGCGCGTCGGCCTCCTCGTCAAATCGCAATGAACCGGCAGCAATCCACGCGCAGATCCGCCTACCCGCTCCAGCCGCCCCGCGAGCGCGGGACGTGGCGCGCGTTCGCGCTCGCCGCGCTGATGCATGTGCTGCTTGCGCTGTTCCTCTATCACGGCGTGCAGTGGCAGAACAGCACGCCGGCCGGCGCCGAGGCCGAGCTGTGGACCGAAGTGCCCGACGTCCCCGCGCCGCGGCCCGTCGTCACACCCGCGCCGCCCACCAAGGTCGCGCCGCCCCCTCCCCCGGTGCGCGACGAGCAGGCCGACATCGCGCTGCAGCAGAAGAAGCGTCAGCAGGAAGCGGCCGCGCGCGAAGCGCTGCTCGAACAGCAGCGCCGTGCGCAGCAACTGAAGGCCCAGCAGGAAGAGGAAGCCCGGCGCGCGCAGCTCGCCGCGCAACAGGCCGCCGCGCTCGCCGCACAGAAAGCCGCGGAACGCGATAAGCAGAAGCAGGCCGAAAAACTCAGGCAACAGCAGCTCGCCGAGCAGCAGAAGCTCGAGCAGCAGAAACTCCAGCAGCAAAAGCAGGCGCAACTCGAAGCGCAGCAGGCGGCGAAGGCGAAGGCCGACGCGGCCGCGAAGGCCAAGGCGGAAGCCCAGGCCAAGGCGAAGGCCGAGGCCGCAGCGCGCGCGAAGGCCAGCGCGGCGGCGAACGCGAAGCTCGACCGCGAGCGCAGCGCGCGCCTCGCGCAGTTGCAGGGCCTGTCCGGCGCCGGCGAAGGCGGCGGCGAAGGCCTCGCGAAAAGCGGCACGGGCACGGGTTCCGGCGGCAATGCCGCCACGCCCGGCTATGCCGACAAGGTGCGCCGCCGCGTCAAACCGAACATCGTTTGGGGCGGCGAGCGGGCAGGCCTGACCACCGTCGTCAAGATTCGGTGCACGCCGTCCGGTGACGTATTGAGCGCATCGGTCTCCCGCTCGAGCGGGAATTCGGGGTGGGATCAAGCCGTGGTCAATGCGATCCACGCATCGGTCCCGTTGCCGCCCGATTCTAACGGTCGTACCCCGTCTGACATTACGATTACCTTCAAGGCGGCGGAGTGAAAGGAAATGCGCTTACACTCCGGGCGTCGCTGTCAGGCGGGAACGAATCGGGTATTTTTACTGTCTCTGCGGTTGCGCAGCGATCCAAGCCATACGGGAAGCAAGAAGCATGAGTTTGATGACAAAGCTAGGTTTCAGGGCACTCGTGGCCTCGTGTCTGATTACGGCGGGCAGCGCCGCTAACGCCCAGGTCAACGTGCTGATCACCGGTGTCGGGTCGACCCAGTTCCCCATTGCCACCGCCAATTTCACGAACGAGGCGAACCTGCCGCAGCAGGTCACGTCGATCGTCCGCGCCGACCTCGCCCGCAGCGGCAAGTTCACCAACATCGACGCAGGCAGCACACCCGTGCCCGAGACCGCATCGGTCGATCTCGGCGCATGGAAGGCCAAGGGGGCGAATGCATTCGTCGCCGGCAGCGTGAACCGCGAGGCGAACGGCCAGTACAAGGTCAACTTCATCCTGTACGACACCGTGAAGCAGCAAAGCCTCGGCGGCCTGTCGCTGACGGCCACCGACACCACGCTGCGCACGGCCGGTCACAAGATCGCCGACTACATCTACCAGAAGCTGCTCGGCGTGCGCGGCGTGTTCGCCACGCGCCTGTCGTACGTGATCAAGACCGGTAACCGCTACCAGCTGCAGATTTCCGATTCGGACGGCCAGAACGCGCGCATCGCGCTGTCGAGCACCGAGCCGATCATCTCGCCGGCCTGGTCGCCGAGCGGCACGAAGGTCGCGTACGTATCGTTCGAGCGCAAGAAGCCGATCGTCTACATCCACGACCTGCCGACCGGCCGCCGCTACATGGTCTCCGACCAGAAGGGCAACAACAGCGCACCGGCGTGGTCGCCGGACAGCAACACGCTCGCCGTCGCGCTGTCGCTGACGGGCAATACGCAAATCTATACGGTCAACGCGAACGGCGGCGGCCTGCGCCGTCTCACGCAAAGCAGCTCGATCGACACCGAACCGTTCTACTCGCCGGACGGCCGCTGGATCTACTTCACGAGCGATCGGGGCGGTGCGCCGCAGATCTACCGGATGCCCGCGCAGGGTGAAAGCGCCGGTGCCGCGCAGCGCGTGACCTTCACCGGCAGCTACAACACCAGCCCGCGCGTGAGCCCGGACGGCAAGCTGCTCGCTTACATCTCCCGCACGGGCGGGGGCTTCAAGCTGTACGTTCAGGATCTGCAGACTGGCGCGGCGAACGCCATCACGAATACCAATCGCGACGAATCGCCGAGCTTCGCGGCAAACGGCCAGTACCTTCTGTACGCTACCCAGTCGGGTGGTCGCAACGTTCTGGCTGCAGTGCCCTCCGACGGCAGCGCGCCGCCGCAGATCCTGTCCGTCCAGGGCGGCTCCGTTCGCGAGCCGTCGTGGGGGCCCTTCATGCAATGACCACAAGGAGAGTAACCATGATGTCGAATAAAGCTCGTCTGGCCCTGGCCGTGATGATGATCAGCGCGCTCGCAGCGTGTAAGTCGGGCGTGAAGCTCGACGACAAGGCAAACAACGCGGGCGCAGTCAGCACGCAACCGAGCGCCGACAACGTCGCGCAAGTGAACGTCGATCCGCTGAACGACCCGAACAGCCCGCTCGCGAAGCGCAGCATCTACTTCGACTTCGACAGCTATTCGGTGAAGGACGAGTACCAGCCGCTGATGCAGCAGCACGCGCAGTACCTGAAGAGCCACCCGCAGCGCCACGTGCTGATCCAGGGCAACACCGACGAACGCGGCACGAGCGAGTACAACCTCGCGCTGGGCCAGAAGCGTGCGGAAGCCGTCCGCCGCGCGATGGCACTGCTCGGCGTGAACGATTCGCAAATGGAAGCCGTGAGCCTCGGCAAGGAAAAGCCGCAGGCAACGGGTCACGACGAAGCATCGTGGGCGCAGAACCGTCGCGCCGACCTCGTCTACCAACAGTAAGTAACGGAAGAACCGCCGTATGACGCACCGTTCAACCTGGCTGCGCGTTGCCGCAGCATTCTGCGTCGCGGGCGCGGCGTGGTCGGCCGCGCCGGCGCACGCCGGCATGTTCGACGACAACGAAGCGCGCCGTGCCGTGCTCGATCTGCGCAGCAAGAGCGACAACCTGTCGAGCCAGTTGTCGGCCGCCCAGCGTACGATCCTCGATCAATCCGGCCGTATCGACCAGCTGAACCAGCAGGTCGCGACGCTGCGCGGCGAGAACGAGGATCTGACGAACCGGCTGACGACGCTCGAGCGGCAGCAGAAGGAGTACTACCAGGATCTCGACACGCGGCTCAAGAAGTTCGAGCCGCAGCAGGCGACGATCGATGGTGTCGAAGGCACCGTGCAGCCGGGTGAAACGGATGCGCTCAGCGCGGCGCAGCAGCAGTTCCGCAACGGCAACTTCAAGGCGGCCGCGGCTTCGTTCCGCGCGTTCATCGCGAAGTATCCGCAGAGTCCCTATCAGCCGACCGCGCAGTACTGGTACGGCAACGCGCAATACGCGCTGCGCGACTACCGCGGCTCGACGGCGACGTGGCAAGGGATCGTCAGCAAGTTCCCGCAACACCCGCGCGCGGCCGACGCCCTCGTGGCGATCGGCACGAACCAGCTCGAGCAAGGCCAGAAGGCGGCCGCGAAGAAGACCTTCGAGCAGGTCGTGTCGCAGTACGCCGGTTCGAATGCGGCGCAGACGGCGCAGGGCAAACTCGAAACGATCAAATAATTATCGTGACGGGTTGTTGACAGTCCTGCAACCCGTCGCTATAATCTTTTGCTCTTTGGGTCGTTGCCCAAGTTGTTGAAGCAACGAACCAAAACAAGTTTCAAGAACGTGGGGTGGTAACTCAGTTGGTTAGAGTATCTGACTTTTAATCAGAGAGTCGAGGGTTCGAGTCCCTCCCACCCTACCAACTATCTTCGATAGTGCAAAAAGCCTCCCTCGCGGAGGCTTTTTTGCGTCTGCCGCTTTGCCGCAGCGCACGTCCTTCCCTGTCCCAACGAGCGCGCCGATGAGAGTACGTCCGCTCGTGTCGACGTCGCGCCCAACACGACTATCGCGCGTCTACCTCCACGGTCTCTTCCGACGTCGCCACCGCAACCGCACGATCCCTTCGTCGCCGACTTCACCGGGCAGATCGCCGTCCGTACGCGTTCGCGCCGTGGTTTCTGTCAGGTTCGGTATCCGTAATATTTCCATCGTCATGCGCAACGGCACGGACGAAACGAAAGAACGGCAGGTGGCCCGCGGCACGCCGGCGAATACGGGCGCCGCGAACATCATCGCGCAGCGGGCGGTCTCGGCAACAGCCCGCCCCGCGCACCCTCACTCCTGGATGGACGGCGCCGAATCGGCGTCGGCGTAGCGCGGCTTCGCGTTCTGCAGGTCGCGCGTGTTCTTCTGCACGGCCACCGAGCCGAACAGCGCGAGCACGAACGACATTGCGTAGAAGCCCTTCTCGCTCAGTTGCAGCGTCGCGTTGAAAAGGCCGACGATCAGCAGCGCGATCGACAGCAGCAGCGCGATCCAGCTGAGGCCGTAGTAAATGCCGGTGACGGGAATGCCTTCCGCGCGGTCGCGCACGCTCTTCTGCAGCGAGATCGCCGCATAGAGGCCGAACACCAGCACGGTGAAGTAGTAGCCCTTCTCGTTGAGCTGCATGCCGGCGTTCCAGAGCCCGATCAGGAAGGCCGCGAAACCGGCGAGCAGCGCGGCCCACGATGCGGCCACGAACGCGAACGACGGTTGCTGGATGGTGGTCTGGTTCATTGCTTTGCCCTCTCTTTCTTGTTGTTCGAAGTCGTTGTCATTGAACTGCGTTTTGCGCATGGTAGCAGCTTTGGCGCGTGTCCCGACGGCCGTGTTTGCACGCTTACGTTTCGCGCCGCGCGCGCCGCCAGCGCCCCGGCGTCGTGCCGAGCACCGCGCGAAACGCCTTGCCGAACGCGGCCTCGGACTGGTAGCCGACCGCCTGGCCGATTTCCGCCTGTCCGCGCTGCGTGTCCTGCAGCAGCGCGCACGCATGCATCATCCGGATCTGCGCGACGAACGCGCCGACGCTCATCCCCGCCTTCTCGCGGAAATGCCGTGCGTAGGTCGCACGCGACATCGCCGCCGCGGCGCCGAGCGATTCGACCGTCCACGGTTGCGCCGGCGCCTGCAACACGGCCTGGACCGACGGGCCCAGCCGCGCATCGGCCGCAAGCGCGAGCCAGCCGGACGGTACGCGCGCACCGCGACCGTATGCGCGCAACGCATAGGCGAGCAGCGCCTGCCCGAGCGCATTCACGATCGCGCCAGCGCCCGGCTGCACATTCGACGCCTCGGTACGCAGCACACTCGTCAGCAGTTGCAGCGGCACGGCCCCCGAGGTGTCGCGCAGCCCGACGTGCAATACCTGCGGCAGCGTACGCATCAGCAGTTCGCCTGCGCCGCGTGCATAGACGAACCGCCCGCAGAGCAGATCCACGCTCGCGTTGCCCGTTGCGGCCGGATCGACATTCGACTTGACCGGCAGCACCGCACCGTCGCCGGCCCCCGAATCGCGCAGCGGCGCGAGCGGCTTCGACCGGTGGCCCGCTGCGTCGAGCAGGTCGTGCGCGCCACCTGCAGGCAGCAGCACGAAATCGCCGTCGGCGAGTTGCAGCGTGCGCCCGTCGGCGGCGCGCAGCCGGCAGGTTCCAGCCAGCACCAGGTGGAACGCCGCCTCGCCGGGCGGCAGCGGATCGTGCGGCATCGCGAACGGGCCGTCGAGCAAGCACCGCACGTCGAGCTCGACATGGCTGCGCCCCAGCGACAACAGTTGACTCAATGCATCCATGAGACGATTGCGCTAAAAATTGACACTCTAACGTATCGAAACCCTCAGCGCGAGCGATCAGAATAGCCTTGCATCGCAC
The DNA here is from genome assembly GCF_015712225.1 of Burkholderia sp. 9775_39. NCBI lineage: Bacteria > Pseudomonadati > Pseudomonadota > Betaproteobacteria > Burkholderiales > Burkholderiaceae > Burkholderia > Burkholderia sp. 9775_39. The sequence goes on from NZ_JACCQC010000040.1 coordinate 9,179, forward strand.
GAGATCGCGGCACCCGCCGCCCTCCTCACTCTTCTCGAAAAGGACGCATCATGCTGAACTGGAACGAATACCGGAAGGAACTCTCGACGCGTATCGGCGACATCGCCAAGCTGTCGCCCGATACGCTGGCCGGCTACAAGGCGCTGTCCGGCGCCGGGGCCAAGACCGGCCATCTCGACGCGAAGACGCGCGAGCTGATCGCGCTCGCGGTGGCCGTCACGACACGCTGCGACGGTTGTATCGCCGTGCACACGGCCGAAGCGGCCAAGCATGGCGCGACCAAGGAGGAAGTGGCGGAAGCGCTCGGCGTCGCGATTGCGCTGAATGCCGGTGCGGCGCTCGTCTATTCGGCGCGGGTGATGGACGCGCTCGGCGACTGAGCCGGCGGGTGCGGCACGATCAGCGGGCCGCACCGCATTGCATCGTATGGCGTTGCGTGGTGCCCGGCCGCATGGCCGGGCGGCTGCGCATCGCGCGTACGGGCCCGCCACGTATGACGATTGTGGGCGACTTGCCTGGACGCGCCTGCGTCGCGGAGTCGGCTACCATGCGCGAACGATACATCGTGAAGGAGCGCTTCATGTGCCGCTGGCTCGCCTATACGGGTAATCCGATCCATCTGGAAACCGTGCTGTTCCGCGCGAAGCATTCGCTGATCGACCAGAGCCTGCATTCGGAGCTGGGCGCCACGACCACTAACGGCGACGGCTTCGGCATCGGCTGGTACGGGCATCCCGACGAACTCCCGTTCCGCTATCGCTCCGTGCATCCCGCGTGGAACGACCGCAACCTGCGCGAAGCCGCGCGTGCGATCCGCTCGCGGATGTTCATCGCGCATATTCGCGCGGCGACCGACACGCCCGTTCAGGAAACCAACTGCCATCCGTTCCGCCACGGCCGCTGGCTGTTCGCGCACAACGGGCTGATCCGCGATTTTCACAAGCTGCGCCGCGACTTGACGATGAAGGTCGATCCCGCGCTGTTCCCGACGCTCGAAGGCTCGACCGATTCCGAGTTGATGTTTCGCCTCGCGCTGACGTACGGCCTCGAGCAGGCGCCGCTGCCCGCGCTCGAACGAATGGTCGGTGTAGTCGAGGAAACCGCCGCGCGGCATCGCGTGGCGGACCCGCTCAACATGACGATCTGCGCGACCGACGGCGAACGGATCGTCGCGGTGCGTTACTCGAGCGAGCGGCAATCGCGCTCGCTGTTCCACAGCACGTCGTTCAAGCATCTGCACGAGCTGTATCCGCACAACCCGCGTATCGCCGAAGCCGGCGATGATGCGTTCATGGTCGTGTCGGAACCGCTCGTCGACCTGCGCGGCGCGTGGGAGGAAGTGCCGGAAGGGATGGCGATCGTCGCGCATGGCGCGGATGTGCAGCAGCGGCCGTTCGGGCCGCGGCACAAGTAGCGGCCGCGCCGTACGCGCCGTCAAGCGCGGCGCGAGAACCGCATCCGGATCGAATCGAGTTCGGCGGGCAGCCGGCGCGACCGCGCACGCCGCCGAGGCAGCGCGGCAAACCCGAGCCGCTCGTACAGTGCCCGCGCGCGCACGTTGCGCGTCAGCACGTCGAGCACGACATCGCGATCGCCATCGGCCGGCAACGCGCCGGTATCCAGCGCATCGCGAAACAGCGCGCTGAAAACGCCGGTGCCGCGCTGACGTTCATCCGTCGCGCAATGCGCGACGAGGATCTGCGAACGCTTCGGCGCCGGGAGTTCCGTTTCGAGGATCAGCCCGCGCAGCAACTGGCCGATCGTGCGGCGCACGCCAAAGAAGCGCGCGAGCGCCCATACGATGTGCACGTCGTCGAACGCCGTTCGCCGCCCGTCGTGAATCGCCATCACCGCGAGCACCGCGCCATCGTCGGCCACTGCGACGCGATGCCGGCGCCACGAGAAGCGTCCGTGGCGCGACCGGAACGCCTGCTGCAGGAAAGCGATGCAGCGCGCGTCGCTTTCGCCGAGAAAGAAGCCGAATTCGGCCACGCCGGACGCGAACACGAGCGGCGCGCACGCGGCCGCGTCATCCGCACCGGCCGCGCGACACCGCGCCGGTTCGCCGGCGTGCGGCACCGCGTGCGCGACCGCGGCGGCCTGCGTCACGCGCCGCGCCCCGCGAAGCGCGACAACACGGCGACCGTCCGGCTGATCTGCTCCGGCTCATGCGTCGAACAGATGAAAAAGCGCAGGCGCGCGGCCTTTTCCTCGACGGCCGGATAGAAGATCGGCTGCACGTTGATTCCTTCGTCGAACATCGCATTCGCCCACTGCGCGGCCTTCAGCGAACTGCCCGTGATCACCGGCACGACCGCGTAGCCGGCGCTCGTGCCCGTATTCAGCCCGGCGGCACGCGCCTCGGTCAGGAATTGCCGGCCGCGCGCCTGCAGTCGCGCGACGCGCTCCGGCTCGGCCTGCAGGCGTTCGAGCGCGGCCAGCGACGCTTCGGCGAGCGTCGGCGCGAGCCCGACGCTGTACAGGAAACCCGGCGCCAGATGGCGCAGCATGTCGACGAGCGGCTGGCAACCGGCGATGAACCCGCCGCAGCCGGCCAGCGTCTTGCTCATCGTGCCCATCCACATGTCGACCTGGTCGGGCGCGACGCCGCAATGCTCGCGGATGCCCTTGCCGGTCGCGCCGAGCACGCCGAGCGAATGCGCCTCGTCGACCAGCAGGAACGCCCCGTGGCGCGTCTTCACGTCGACGAAGCGCTGCAGGTCGGGGAAATCGCCATCCATGCTGTACAGCCCCTCGATCGCGATCAGTACGTGCCGGTATTCGCGGCGCACGCGCGACAGCAACTCGTCGAGCGCCTGCCAGTCGTTGTGCGCGAAACTCAGCCGCTTCGCGCCGCTCAACTGCGCACCCTGCACGATGCTGTTGTGCGCGAGCGCGTCGTGGACCACCAGATCGCCGGGGCCGAACAGCGCACCGATCACGGTCACGTTGGTCGCATGGCCGCTCACGAACGCGACGCAATCGTCGGTCTCGTAGAACGCGGCGAGCGCACGCTCGAGCGCGCGCTGCACCGGACGCTCGCCCGCGACCATCCGACTCGCGGAAGCCGACGTGCCGTAGCGGTCGATCGCGGCTTTCGCGCGCGCGGACACCGCCGGATCGCCGGCCAGGCCCAGATAGTTGTAGTTGGCGAAGTTCAGGTATTCGCGGCCGCCGATCTGCGTGGTCGCGCCGGCGACGCCGTCATGCACACGGAAAAACGGCGAGTCGACCCGCAGTTTCTCGCCCATCTCGCGCATGATCCGGACCTGCTGATACTGCGGCATCGATTCGAAGCGGCTGCGTGCCGACGCGGTCTGCGCAGCCGGCGTGCCGGGCACGCCGGGCGCCGCCGCGGCGTCGGTCGCGCGCTCCAGTTGCCGTTTCAGCGCTTTCGCCGCCAGTTGCTGGCGAAGATGCTCTCCCAGTGCCATTGCTTCCTTCGCTTTATCTCGAAAAGCCGCTATGTTACGCCGCGTATTTTTAAAAAGCGTGGTGTCACGCGTCGGAAAACTCGGCCCACTGCCATGCATCGGGCGCGGCCAATAGCGCATCGACCAGCCGGAAATTCATCTCGTGGCTCGGCCGCAGCGCGCTCACGCGCGCGAGCAGCGGCGCACCGGCCAGCGCGAGATCGCCGACCAGGTCGAGCACGCGGTGCCGCACGAATTCCTCCGGCAGCCGCATCCCGCCCAGCACGCGGTTGCCGACGATCGACGCGGTGCACGACGGCCGCGCGCCGCGCAGGATCGGCACACCACGAAGATAGCCGGCGACGATCGCGGGCACGGCCCACTTCACGCGCCCGTACGAGCGCGACGGCGCGATGTCGGTCGCAAACGCGGCCGGCGTCAGCGCGCCGTCCCAGTGCATGTCGCCGAAACCGCGCAGGTCGTTGCGCACGCTCAGTTCATAACGCGGCGCCGGCTCGATCCGCATCTCGCGCCGCTGGTCGCCGTCGCCGTCCGTGACGACGAGCGGCCGCAGCACGCGGATGAAGCGTTTCGGCGCATCGAGCGCGACGCGGCCGCACGCGCGGATCGCGTCCACCCACGGCGTGGCGCTGCCGTCGAGAATCGGCACCTCTTCCGCGTCGAGCTCGACGATCGCGTGATCGATCTCGCACGCGAGCAGCGACGCGAGCAGGTGCTCGATCGTGCGCACGCCGATGCCATCGGCATTGCGCAGCATCGTGCAGAGCGGCTGCGCGCGGCGCAGCGCGGGGTCGACCGGCAGCGTCGCGAGCGTGCGCCCGTGCTCGACCCGACGGAACACGATGCCCGTCACGCCGTCTTCCGGATGCGCAGGCAGAATCCGCACGCCGACCCGGCGCCCCGTATGCAAACCGTGCCCGTCGATGGTCAGCGGGCGCGCCAGCGTGCCCTGCCGCGTCGCCCAGCCGGTCGGCGCGCTCACCGCGCCACCTCCAGCGACGGCGATACCTGCTCGGCAACCGGCGCCGGCTGCGCATCGAGCATCGCGCGCGCTTCGCCGTCGATCGCATGCTTCGCGGCGAGTGCCGCGACGGCCTCCTGCGCGGCATCGGCCGCCGACGCGACATCGCAGCCGGCATCGGCCGACGCGCCGATCGAATCGACGATGCGGCCAGCCAGCGTCGTCACCGACGCCCCTTCCGCGATCGCCATCACCGACAGCTTGACCTCGAACGCCTCCTCGACCGCGAGGCCGAGCTCCATCCCCATCAGCGAATCCATGCCCATGTCGAGCACCGACTTGTCGAGCGCGATGCGATCGGGCGTCATGTGCAGAATCCGCGCGATCTGCGCCTGCAGCGTTCGCGCCACCAGCGCGATCGCTTCGTCGCGCGGCAACGCGAGCACTTCTTCACGCAGTTGCGTGCCGCCGTCGCGCGCATCGCCGCCCTTCGCCTGCGATTGCAGCAGCGCGTACCGGCGCGCCTTCGCGGCCGGCATTCCGCGCGCCACCGCGTGCCAGTCGAGCCGCACCACCGCTTCGCCGGCCGCACCCGCCACCAGCACGCGCTCGAGCGCGGCCATCGCCTCGTCGGACGTAATCGACGCACCGCCGATCCGCGACTGCAACGCTTCGCGCGTATCGGCGTGGCGTGCGAGGAAGCCGACATCCTCTAGCGGCCCCCACGCCATGAACGTGCCGGGCAAGCCTGCCGCGCGGCGATGTTCGACCAGCGCCTCGAGGAAGGTATTGGCCGCGACGTAGTTCGATTGCCCCGGATTGCCGAGATAGGTGGTCGCCGACGAATAGACGACGAACAGGTCGAGCGGCAGCCCGCGCGTCGCGCGATGCAGGTTCCACGCGCCCGCCACCTTCGGCGCGAGCACCGCGGCCATCCGCGCGTCGTCGAGATTGCGCACGAGGCCGTCGTCGATCGACATCGCGGAATGCAGCACGCCCTTCAGCGGATGGGCGCGCCGGGCGATCGCGGCGATCATCGCGTCGACCGCCGCGGCATCGGTCACATCGCACGACACGACGTCGACGGTGACGCCGAGCGACGCGTGCCAGCGCGCCACCTCGGCGCGCGCCGCGACAGTGAGTTCGCCGGAGCGGCTCGCGAGCGTCAGCCGGCGTGCGCCATGCTCGACCATCCAGCGTGCGCTCGCGAAGCCGAGGCCACCCGTGCCGCCGACCACCAGGTAAGCACCATGCGGATCGAGCGCGAACGACTCCGCGCGCGCGACGCCGCGCGTCGGCGCGGGCGTGCCGGCCGGATAGGTCACGAGCACCTTGCCGATCTGGCGCGCCTGCTGCATGTAGCGGAACGCATCCTCGGCCCGCTCGGCCGGGAACGCGCGATACGGCAACGGATGCAGCACGCCTGCCGAGAACAGCGCCATCACTTCGCCGAACAGCCGCGCGGTCAGCTCCGGCAACGCACCCATCAACTGGTCGGCGTCGATGCCGAAATAGCTGATGTTGTTGCGGAACGGCCGCAGCCCGATATGGCTGTTTTCGTAGAAATCGCGCTTGCCGAGTTCGAGGAAACGGCCGAATGGACGCAGCGTATCGATGCTGCGCACCATCGCCTCGCCGGCGAGCGAATTCAGCACGATGTCGATGCCCTCGCCGCCCGTCATCGCGCGAATCTCGTCCGCGAACGCCAGGCTGCGCGAATCGAGCACGTGATCGGCGCCGAGCAGGCGCACGAACTCGCGCTTCTCGTCGCTACCGGCCGTCGCGAACACTTCCGCGCCGAAGTGGCGCGCCAACTGGATCGCGGCGATCCCGACGCCGCCCGCGCCGCCGTGCACGAGCACGCGCTCGCCGCGGCGCAGCCGCGCGAGTTCGACGAGTGCGTAGTACGCGGTGAAGAACGTCGTCGGCACGGTCGCCGCTTCCTCGAACGACAGGCGTTCGGGTTTCGCCGCGATGGCCTGCGCGCGCGTCCTGACACGCGTCGCGAACGACGCCGGCGCAAAGCCGAGCACCGCATCGCCCGGTGCGAACTTCGTCACTGCCCTGCCCACCCGGACGACGCGGCCCGACAATTCCATGCCGATCGTCGCGCCCGCGAAGCCGGTCTCGACCGCCTCATCGGACAGGAGCCCCATCGCATACATCACGTCGCGGAAATTCAGGCCGGTGGCCACCGGCTCGATCTCCACCTCGTCGTCGCCCAGCGCGCTTTCCGGCAACGCGAACCATTCGAGATTGCGCAACGAGCCCGGTGCGTCGAATGCCAGCACCGACGCGCGTGCAATCGCGCCGTCGCTGCGCGCCGCGGCCTGTGCGGCCGTCAGCATGCGCGGCACCAGCCGCCCGTGCGCGCTCAGCACGACTTCTTCCTCGACCGCCGCACCGGTCAGCTCGCGAATCAGCGCATCGGGAATCCCGTTCGCTGCGGGGTCGACGTCGATCAGGCGGCACGCGAGTTCGGGATGCTCGTTCGCCAGCACGCGACCGAGGCCCCACAGCGTCGCCTGTTCCGGATGCGCGTTCGCGGCGCCGGCGAACGGCGCGCCGCCGCGCGTGACGACGGTCAGCCGCGTGGCGGCGTTCGGCTGCGCACCGAGCGCGCGCACCAGCGCCGCCAGCGCGATCACGCCGTGACGCAGCGCCGCCATCAGGACGTCTCCGGTCGTCGTATCGGCAAGCGGCGTTTCCGGTGCGCAAAACACGACATGCGCGGGCTGCCCGACCGGCAACGACGCGATCGCATCGGCTGCGTGCGTGAAGTCGACGATGTCGGCCGGATAGCCGGCGTGCGCGAGCGCATCGGCCAGTTTCCCGCCGAAACCGCCGGCCTCGGCCGGGGCGTGCATCACGAGCCATTGTTCGCTGCGGGCGAGCGTATCGAGATCACTCGCGTCGCTGCCGCGCTGCGTGGCCGAGGTGCTCGCCGGGTTGCGCGCGATGACGAACGTCGGCGTGCCGTCCAGATCCAGCGCCTGCTCGACATGCCGCACGACGTCGGCAAAGCCCGCGCGAGCGAGCGCCGCCTCGAGATCGGTCGGCGCCAGCGGGGCGGCTTCGTCGGCTTCCGTCAATACCGCCTGCGGGGCGAACACGATGTCGGAGAAACGGCCGCGACGCGACTCCGCCAGCAGCAGCAATCCGCCCGGCGCGAGCCACGAGCGCATCGCATTCAGTGCATCGGCCAGATCATGCCGCCCGCTCAGCGCGCGGTTCGCGACGATCAGGTCATAAGGCCCGGCATCGTCGGCGGACAGCGACAGCCGTTCGCCCGGCTGCAGCGCGACCGTACGCACCGCGGCTTGCTCATCCGTATCGAACCCGGCCAATTGGCTGGCCGTCGCGGCGATCGTGTGATCGCAGCGCGCGGCGGCGAGATGCATGCCGAGCGTCTGCAGCACGTCGCCGTCCGTCGCGCCCAATTCGAGCACCCGCAGCCGGCGCGCCGGTTGCCACGCGTCGACCGCCTGCTCGACACCGGCCGCCAGCAGCGCATGCACGTGCTGCCAGGTCGGCGATGCGGCAAGCAACTGTTCGACCAGGCTGTGACCGGTCGGCGACAGCCAGCGTGCATCGTCCTTCGCGCCGCTCAGCACGTCGGGCAACGCCGCGCCGCAATGGGCAAGCAGCGTCAGCTCGGCCACGTGCCCCGGCGATTCGGCCAGCAGCCCGCGCCACAGGTCGTCGAGCGGCGGCAGCGCCGCGCACGCCGCGTCGTCGCGAACGAGACGCGCGCCGTCACGCACGGCAAGACCGTCCTCGACCAGCATGTCCGCCAGACGCGCGGCCAGCGCCGCCCGCTCCGGTGCGGGCTGCCACGTGCCTGCGAACACGCCGAGCGCATCGAACGCACGGAGCACGTACAGGCTTGCCAGCACGTCGAGCAGCGGCAGGATCTCGGTCAAATGCTGCGTCCGACGGCCGTCGAGCCCCGCGGCATCGACGCGCGCGACCGCTTGTGCGAGCAACGTGTCGGGCGCCGGCAACGCGGCCGCATCGACGTCGGTCGGCAACGGCATCTCTTCGAGGCGGTAGACGAAACGCGAAGGCAGGTTCTGGCGGCGGCCGACGAGGTCCACGCGCCGGAACCGGCAGCCACCGAGCCGCGCGACGATCGCGCCCTGCGCATCGAGGAATTCGAACTGCGCGACGATCGAATGCGGGCTACGCCGATCGATCCGCGCGAGCACGCGGGCGACCGTGTCGCCGCGCAGGTAGTCGACCCGGCCGATCTGCACCGGCACGTAGGCCGGGTGCTCGCCATCGCGTGCATGCGCCGCCAGCAATGCGAACAGCGGATGAAAACCGCTGTCCATCAGCGCCGGATGCAGCAGATAGGCGGACAGCGCCCGCGCATCGCCGCACTCGGCCGGCGCGGCGACCTCGGCCAGCGCGGCGTCCTCGTCCGCGGCGACCCGCACGGTGCGCACCCAGCGGAACGCCGGCCCGTAGCCGAGGCCGATCGCCGCCGTATTCGCATACAGCGTGTCGCCGTCGGCAGCCGGCAGCGCGAGCAGGTGCTCGAGCGTCGCGGCCGGCACGACGCTCGCGGCGCCGAGCGCGTTACCGCTTTCGAGCATCCGCCCCGTCACGTTCAGCGTCCATGCGCCGTCGGACATCCGGTCGCGCGTCTCGATCGTAAACGTCGCGGTGCGCGGCTCGATCACGAGCCGGAACAGCTTCGCCTGCTGCGGCTGGAACACGACCGGCGTGCGGATCTCGACGTTTTCGAGCGCCGCATCCGGCGTATCGAAGAAGGTGCGCGCCGCGGCAAGCGCCATTTCCACATAACCGGCGCCCGGGAATGCCACGCCGCCGTCGACGACGTGATCGGCCAGCATCGGCAGCTTCGCCGGATCGAGCTGGTTTTCCCAGCCGAACGCGTGTTCGTGCAGCCGATAGCCGAGCAGCGGATGCTCGCGGCGGCGATTGACGAGACCATAGCCTTCGACGGTCGGCGTCAGCCAGAAGCGGTCGCGCTGCCACGGATACGACGGCAACGCCGCGCGCGCCGCGCCGGGCGCGAAGCGGTCGGGATCGACGTTCGCGCCGTGCGCGATCGCCGCGAGAATCGCCTGCCGCAACGTCGCCGCGCTGCCGTGGTCGCGCTTGAGCGTCGGCAGCACCGCGCCGGTCACGCCGGCGGCCGTCAACGCCTGCTTCACGTAGGTGCGCAGGATCGAATGCGGCGACACTTCGACGAACAGCCGGACACCCTGCTCGATCAGGTGCGCGATGCCGTCGCCGAAGCGCACGGGCTCGCGGATATTGCGCCACCAGTAGCGCGCATCCAGTTCGTTGCCCGCGAGCGCGCCGCCGGTCACGGTCGATACGAACGTGCCGTTGCCCGGTTGCGGCCGCAGGCTGGCCAGTTCGGCGAGCACGACCGGCTCGATGCGATCCATGTGGCTGCTGTGGAACGCATAGTCGAGATCGAGCATCTGGAAGAACTTGCCGCTGCCGCGCAGCGCCGCCTCCAGCGCCTGCAAGCCCTGCAGCTCGCCCGCGAGCGTCACCGCGTCGGGGCTGTTGATGCCGGCCACCTCGACCCGGCGCACCAGTCCGTGGCGCGCGATCAGCTCGCGCGCGGCCGCCTCGCCGATGCCGACGGCCGCCATCCGGCCGCTGCCGCGCGTCATCGCCTGGGCGCGGCTGCGGATCTTGATCACGCGCACCGCGTCGGCGAGCGACAGCGCACCCGTCACCCACGCCGCTGCAATTTCGCCGACGCTGTGGCCGATCGCCGCGTCGTAGCGCATGCCGCGCGCGTCGATCACACGAATCATGCCGACCTGGATCGCGAACAGCAGCGGCTGCGCGTTCTCCGTCGCGGCGAGCCATTCGGCGCCCGCGCCGGCCAGCCATTCCGCGCCCGGGCCGCCGCGCATCACGTCGACGAGCGACGGGCTGCCGTCCTCGCACCACAGCGCGTCGACTTCGTCGAGCGCCGCACGGAAAACCGCGTTCTCCGCATAGAGTTCGTTGCCCATCCCGACCCACTGGCAACCATTGCCCGAGAACACGAGTGCGGTACGCAGCGCGTCCGCGGGCGCCTGGCCGGTTGCCACGCAGGCCGGCAGCCCTTCCTGTGCCGGCTGGGCCAGTGCCGCCAGCGCCACGCGGCCTTCGGTTGCATCGACCGGCGCGACGATCGCGCGATGTTCGAGCCACTGGCGACGACGGGCGGCCGCGGCGGCCAGCGCCTGCCAGTCGCCGCCGTTCTCGAGCACGGCCAGATAGCGGCCTGCGAGTGCCGCGAGCGCATTCGCGCTGCGAGCGGTCAGGACGAGCGGCGACGGTTGTGCATGAGCCGGCTCGGGCGCTGCCGTCGGCACGTCGTTTGCGACCGGCGCCTCGGTCAGTACGACGTGGGCGTTCGTTCCACCGAAGCCGAACGAGTTGACGCCGACCGTCAGCGGTGCGCCACCCGCGTCGAGCGGCATGTAGCGATCGACGACACGCAGACGGCCGCCGTCGAAATCGATCCCGGGATTGGGCGTGACGAAGTGCAGCGAGCGCGGCACCGCGCGATGCTTCAGGCACAGCACGGCCTTCAGCAGACCGGCCATGCCGGACGCCGTCTCGAGATGCCCGATGTTGGTCTTCACCGACCCGATCAGCAGCGGACGATCGGCCGGGCGCTCGCCCGACACGACGTCGATCAGCGCGCGTGCCTCGATCGGGTCTCCCACTGCCGTACCGGTGCCGTGCGCCTCGAGATAGGCGAGCGACTGCGGATCGATGCCGGCGCGCGCGTACACGCTGCGCAGCAGCGACGCCTGCGCGGCCGCGCCCGGCACGCTGATCCCGCCCGGCGAGTGGCCGACCGAGTTCACGCCGGAACCGGCGATCACTGCGTGGATCGTGTCGCCGTCGGCCAGCGCGCGATCGAGCGGCTTGAGCAGCACGAATGCGCCGCCTTCCGAGCGCACGTAGCCGTCGCCGGTCGCGTCGAATGCGCGGCAACGACCGCGCGGCGACAGCATCGACGCCTTGGAGAAGCTGACGAAGCCGAACGGATGCAGCAACAGGTTGACGCCGCCCGCGAGCGCCACGTCGGCTTCACCGGACTGCAGCGCCTTGACGGCTTGATGGAGGGCGACGAGCGACGACGAGCAGGCCGTATCGACGGACATGCTCGGGCCGCGCAGGTCGAACAGGTAGGACACGCGGTTCGACGCGATACTCAGGGTGTTGCCGGTCGCCGAATACGGATCGATCACGTTCAGATCGTCCATGTTGCGGTTGCCGTAATCCATGCTGGCGGCGCCGACGAAGACGCCGCAGTTGCTGCCGCGCATGTCGGCCGGGCGCACGCCCGCGTCCTCGAACGCTTCCCATGCGAGTTCGAGCAGCAGGCGCTGCTGGGGGTCCATCTGGGCCGCTTCGCGCGGAGAAATGCCGAAGAACGCGGCGTCGAAGCCGGCGACGTTGTCGAGCACGCCGGCCGCGAACGTGTAGCTCTTGCCCGGTTCGCGTTTGGACGGGTGCTGGTAGAAATCGGTACCGAAGCGGTCGGCGGGGATTTCGGTCACTGCGTCGCGTTCGTCGCGCAGCAGTTGCCAGAAGTCGCCAAGATTGTTCGCGCCCCCGGGAAACCGACAAGCCATCCCAATTATTGCAATCTTACTGTTCATCTTTTATGTCGCTTTCTCGGATGCGTGCGGCTGTTCCGCGCGATTTCCGTCATCTTGTACCACATGCAGCAGCGCCGCCCCAAGCTCTTCGGCTGCCAAATTCCGGCATTCGGGAGTATCTGTGCCGTAATTTCGCCAAATGAAGTAGTCGCTGGTTTGGGGAGAAACGCCCAGTTTATCGAATACGTGCGGTAGAGCTGGAACGTGGTCGCCGTAAAAGCAAACGACTGTTTCACGATCGCTGCTGCGCAAATGATCAAGCAGGCGCCCGATCATTGCGTCTGCGTTTTCAATGTGCCGTAAATATGCCGTCAAGTCGCGCCAAGAGGCGTCTTCGCCAAGAGTATGCCTCGAAGACGATTCACCAGGCAAAACCTGCTCGAGGTGCAGCGGGCCGTGGTTTTCCATCGTCATCGCGAAGATGAAACGCGGGTGGTCACGCGGCGCATCAAGCGCTGCGATAATCGCATCCGTCACAGCTCCATCGGAAACGTACGCGCCGAAGCGGGGCGCCGTCGCAAAGTATTCAATGTCGAGAAATTGCTCGAATCCAAGCAAGGGAAATACGCGGTTGCGCCCGAAGAAATCCGCATAGTACGGGTGAATTGCAAGCGTTTCATAACCTCCGCGCTCAAACCATCGGCACAGTGACGCGCACGCCCGCCTGACGAATGCATACGGATAGAAGCGCGCGTAGCCTAGCGCGTCAGACTGCACGCCCGTCAGCACCGCGAACTCGGTACGCATCGTATTCGCTCCCCAAGCCGGCACCGTCATCTGCCCGTAGAACATCGATTCGCGCTGCGCCTGATCGAAACGCGCATAGAGATCGGGCTCGATCATATCGCCAATACGACGGATGTCGAAAAACGATTCACTCTGGATCACAATCACGTCCGCCCCCGGTTTCGTGTAACCAGCGACGTACGGCCCTCGCTCGACGGCACGGTTGAAATGCGAAAACGTCGCCGGGCGCATTCCGTTCAGCAGATAAGCGACGAACATCGGGAAAAAGCCGTGACGGCGCTGATCGGCGTTCGGATCAAGCGTCAGCGGCAGACATGCGGCGACTGCCACCGCACTTGCGAATAACGCGAGCGCAACCAGCAGAACAACCGGACGCGAGTACGGCAACGCCGGCCGCTCGGCAACGACGCCGGCAATCACGAGCACGATTCCCGCGCCGATCGAGACGACCTTACCGACGCTCAGGAACGGCAGATACAGACGGGGATGCGAGAACAACTGGCTAAACAAACTCAGGTCGGTAAAAACGAAAGGCTCACGCAACGATTCGTACTTCGCATTGCTGACCGCCGCTACGAGGCCAACCAGTGCCACCGCCGCCACCACCGAAACAATCGGCCGGCCGGTGGCCGCGAATACGAGATCTGCGATGAAGGCTACCGCAAGAATGTGAATCGCCAGCGACGCCAACGGCCTCCGCCACGGGGCGCGCGGCTTGGCGATACCGTCGAGGACGAACGACACCGCAATCGCCGCGACCATGGTCGACGCAGGAAAACCGCTCAATTGCTGGCATCCTCACGAGGCAAATACGACAGACGACCGAGAATCCAGTCCGCGAGCGCGGCCGGCAACAACGGCAGCACGCGCATGCCGAACGCCAGCGTACCGGGGAATGCGATCTCCGAGCGGCCCGCGTCGAGGTGCGTACGAATGTACGCAGCCGCCCTTTCCGCAGTCCAGATGAATGGCTTGTCACCGGGAAATACGTCGCTCATGGCCGATTTCACGAAACCCGGCAGGATGACCGTGATACCAACGTTGTCGCGCGCAAGCAACGGGCGAACCGAATCGCCGTACGCCTTGATGGCGGCCTTGCTTGCGCAGTACGCGGGGGAAATCGCCATGCCGCGCAAGGCGGCGATCGAGCTGACCATTGCGACGCGGCCGCGCTTGCGAGAACGCATGCGCTCGACCACGGGCAGCACGGTGTGCATCGCACCGTAGAAATTGGTATCCACGACGGTCGTCGTGCGAGTCAGGTCTTCCCAGTCGGAGGCCGATGAAATCGTGCTGGCGACACCAGCGTTCGCAATCACCAAGTCGATCGGATGGCGGGTGTCGAAATCGACGAGCCAGTCGGCCGTCGCGGTGGCGATGCGAACGTCAAGCCGACCGATTTCGATCGTCGCGCCGCGCGCCGCGCAAGCAGCGGCAGTTGCGTTGATTTCGACTGCGTTGCGGCCGATCAGTCCCAGCACGATGCCCGGGCGCGCGTAAGCCAATGCCAGCGCGCGGCCGAGACCAGCGCTGGCGCCGGTGATGACGATACAGGTCGGCGCTGCGTTACGCATCCGTGCGTTCCAAGCGTTCGACTGCGCCGCGCACCGCCATCTCGATGCCGGTACGCGTGTAGAAGTCGCCGTTGATCTGGGTGTGGTGAATCACGTAGTCGAGAAATGCCCGGTAGAGATCCATGTCAGGACTCATGTCCGATTGCCAGAAGGTATCCAACCCATCCTGCCACGTCATACCCGGCAGATCATAGATCGCCGTGCCAAGCGTCGCCAATGGGCGCTGATGATGAATCGCCGATAGGCCGACCGTGCTATTCACCACGACAACCCCGGCCGCGTTTTCCAGCAGGGTCGGCAAATGGCCCCCATTGATAAAATCCAGCCTATCGCCGATGCCTAGTTCTCGTGCCAGTTCGAATACCGCACGTCGATAGTCGATCAGCCCGGTATCCAACGGATGATTTTTGATGACAAGTCGTGCCGCGGACGGAGCGTATTGCGCGAACGATGTCATCACGCGATTTATCGCCTCGCGGATGCCATCGAACGGCGAATAGACCACAATCTGCGCATCGGAATTCAGCTGCAACGGGAAAACAAAATATGGCTGCCGCGACGCGACCAGTTTCCGAATCACCGACTCGGCCGCAGCCTCAAACCGACCGCGCTGCAACGCACGCGTCGCAAGTCCGGCGTACTCGACCAGACCATTTCGCGGGCGATGACTCCGGTAGTGCGGGTAGCGCCTTGAGTACAGCATGTTGGCGTGACGATACCGGATGTCGTGAAACGCCCGCTCGAACAAGTTGTAGCCGGTGGTCAGCGCGGGAGGCGCCGCAGGTGTGGCCGCACGCTCCGCTCGGTACCATTCGGGATCGCGCGGCAAAGACGAGCGCCCGTTCACGCCGGATCGCTCGAGCGTCAACCAGTGAGGACGCACGTAGCCCTCTTCAAACACGTGAACGGCAACCCCTCGAGACGCGGCGATCGCGTGAACCGGGCGATGAATCTCCCGGCAATCGCCAAACATCAAAATATCCGTAAAAGCACCGCCACTGAGAACATCCGTATACCAGGACGGCAGTTCTTCGCACCTGCCTTGGTAGTCCAGCGCATCTCCTTGCCCGCGGTAAACGAAATCACCACCACAAAAATTCACACGCTTAACGGCGTGGTGCCGTTCGACAAGCGCAGCGGCCAAACGACCGAAAAAAGGGGATGCCGTGCCCTGTAAGGCAAGGAAAGAACGACGCATACGGGACGAATCATTGTAGGACGGGAAACGCAGGTTCCCGAATCTCAAACTGCCGACTGTAGATCGCTCGCGCGACGCTGCCGGAACGCTTTGACACTTTTTTGCAACAAAACTCTGGTAGCTCAGAAGCCCCAATCAAGCATCGATATGCCCTTTGGCAGCCAAACCTAAAGCCAGGTTAAGAAATGCCCGCACCCACCGTGGCGCATTTTAACATCAGCCAGGATCAATTATTTTCGTAAAAATCGTAAGCTGAATCGATCGACGAGAAATGGTGCAAAACACCATCCCTCAACACCGAAGCTCGATTGCAATGCTCTCGAATCATGTGAGCATCATGCGATACGATAATCATTGCCCGATCAGATCGCTTTTCAAATAACTCACGATGGCACCTAATCTGAAAATCGCGATCCCCAACGGCGATCACTTCATCTATCAGGAAGCAATCAAATTCAATGGCCATCGATAATGCGAATGCCAAACGTGCGAGCATGCCCGATGAATATTTCTTCACCGGCTCCTTCATGTACGTCCCGAGATCCGCGAACTCCTCCACGAATGGCAACACCTGCTTCATGTCGGCGTCGTAAACCCTGCAAATGAATCGCGCATTGTCGAAACCAGTCAAACTCCCTTGGAAACCGCCGGAAAAAGCGAGCGGCCAGGACACGGACATACGGCGATCTATTACACCGCTCGTCGGCAGATCGGTGCCGCTTATCATGCGGATCAGCGTTGATTTCCCCGCGCCATTTTTCCCAAGAATTCCTATTCTCTCGCCGCGGGCAATCGAAAAAGAAATATCCTTCAACACCTGTCGTCGACCGCTACGAGTCTGATAAAACTTGTTGACGTTATCCAGCGAAATCATTTTGCCTCGAGCCTCATTGATGCCGACCGAACAATAAACAAACCCAGCCACGTCAACAGCAAGCAGCAGACGACTGTATATTCCGTGTTGTAATACGGGGTGATGCTGTCACCAAAATATCCGTACCGGTAAATTTCCACAGCATCCGCCACCGGAAACAGCAGCACCAGGTTTCGAAGGTTTTCCGGAAGCCATGCAGCCATCGCAAACGCCCCGGAGACCGGCAACTGGAAATACGAGATGGGATGCCAAAGCCGTTCAACCAGTTCACTGAATTCGGTCAATCCACCGATGACCAAACCCATTGCCGTTGCATACCAGCACAGCAGCAGCCAACCCCACATCATCGTCAGTATGTCTGCCGGTGCGGGTATCAAATCCAGCGCCACCGCACCGCTCAACATCACGACGACAGCCATCGTGATGCCGGACAGTTCCAGGATGATGCGCGACCAAAAAAAGTCGATCGGTCTCACGTTCCGGTGAGCCAACAACGACTGGTTCGGTTCGATCGCCAGAGCACAGCGGCCGATCGTGCTTCGCCAGATCAGCACCGTGGGATAGCTTGTGATCGCAAAAGCTGTCACGTTGATCGAATGACTCGCACCGCCGACGTGCAGAATATGCCACAGCGCCGTCACGCCGATCGTGAATAGCATTGGCTCCGCAAACAGCCATGCGAAGCCGATATTGTGGCGTCCGTATCGAGTGATGATTTCCCGCATTAAAAGTGCGTGCAGGATACGCATCTGAATTCTGAAGGAACTCAACAGGGAATCACGCGTATTCGCCACCATTACTTAATTCCTGTGCTCGCGAATGCTTGCAAGCAAAAGACTCAAACAACCCCAGCAAACCAGCCCAAGGGCGAAGACCGTGGCAATTCCACGAATACGTTGCGGTTCGATCGCGATATCCGGCGTATTCGGTTCGATCAATTCTTCCAGATAAAGCTGCTTGCGCTCCGCCTCGCCGCGCGCGTTCTCCAAAGCTGCCATAGCCGAAGCCAGCTGCTTGTCGGCGAACTGCGAATCCAGTTGCAGCCGCTCGTAATCGCTAGCCTTCTGCGACAGCGAATCCTTCGTGCCAGCAACCGCGCCCGTGGCAACGTCGATCTGCTTCTGTATCGATTGAATAGTGGTCTTGAGAGCCGGGATCTGCGGGTTCTGCGGCGAGATCGAAAGCAGCTGGGAGAGCTGGGTTTGCGCGCTGAATAACTGCGCCTGCAACGCCGTCACTTGCTGCAAGCGCAGCGCCGACTGCCGATCGGGGTCAAACAACGAGTGGGAATTGCGATAGGCGGCTACTGCTGCTGCTGCTGCCTTCGCATTCTGCGCGGCATCGGCGACCTGACGCTGGGCGAACTGCACCGTATCCTTCGCGGCGCGATCGTTCATGCGGTTGATCAATCGCTCACTCAAATGCAGCAGCTTCGAGTTGATCTTTTCGGCATCGGTCGAAGTATAAGCGCGTGTCCGGAGCGTGGTGATCCCCGAGGTCGGGTCGGACATTACGTTGACGACGTTTTTCCCGTAATACTTCCAGAGCGATTCGAAGCTATCGTCAAAACTGGTGTGAAATCGGCTGACGAAATCACCTTGCTTCGAATAATTATCGTATATATAGTTATTTTCATTCAATTCGCGCAGGGCATCCCGTGATTGAATATAATCAATCACGGGATAGGTATCATCCGTGGCCCGTGAGAACCCCCCTCCCGACAAGAGTGCTCCGACGACACTTAATTGGGGTTTCTGTGCAGCACTGCGAACAACGAAGCGCGATTCAGAAACGTAAACGTCCGATGCGATCACACTGTAATAAAGGGTCGCGACAATTGTGGGTGCAAGCACCGTGATGGCGAACAGTCGATTGATGCCTTTCACCCGGCGCAGAAAATTCTGACTCGCCGACACTCGTCGCCCATCAACCGGATTACTCGAAATATTTTCCAAAATCATTACCTCAGCACATAACCTTTCGCGATCAAAATCCGACTGAATTCGCGTCATGCACCATTTCGACTGTCTGATGCACATCCGAATGTGAGCCGCAATTCTTTCAAACCGACTCTTTCAATACTGCGTTCAATGCAGGCTGAGCACCTCTTTTTGATCCAACCTGCAAGTGTAGCCGCCTCATCAATCCGCTAGGCGGGCCACGGCATCACTCGCCGCCGGCTGTCAGCGGCCAGCAGAACGATCGACGCTCCCCCTCACCATGCTCCTGCGAAACCGAACATCCAAATCTTTGATGCACGCGACAATCTGCAGCACCCAAGGCGACTAGGCAACATTTTCCGTCAACCAATCCCGATACTCAGACGAAATACGACGATCATCCGGAAAATGCTTTTGCACGTAACTCAAAATGAGCGCCCCTAAATTCTTGTCATTGATATTTCGCGCATGCCGTGCGAAATAGAACAGATACTCGTAATTTTTGCATTCGAGCTCCATCAATTCAGCGAAAATAGGCGCCGCCTCTTCGACGCGCCCCAAACAGAATAGGCTCGCCGAGTAAAAAGCAGCCGCATCGGTCTTGAAAATAGGAAAGCTCGATCTTTCGTAGCACGAAACCACCGCAGACGAATCTCCGCTCCAGTAATTTCGTTGCAGCTCCTCATAATCCGTTTTTTGTCGAACAACATCTCGACGAGAAAGCTTCGGCTCCCCGGAGCGCTGACCAAACAGGCTTGCGGCCTGTGCATAGCTCGCCTTCTCCTTCGCCCACAGCGACCGATACTCGGCTTCGCTATACGCGTATTGATGTTGCGGCAAGAAACCATCTAGGAGATCTGTATAGATATCCAAGCGTCCGGATCGCTCCAGCAAGTCCTTAAGGAAAACGAATTTGTCAAATACCAGACGCAAATATTTGTCGACATAATCGTTGAATGCGTTTCCGAATGTCGCAACATCGTATCGGGTATATTTACCAAGACCCAGTACATCCTCACGATAGCGAAAATCATGAGCGATATGCTCGCGATCCACACCAATCATCGCAGTGAAGAATATGAGCTCAGGAAATAGGTTATGTCTATCGTACGAAAATAGCTTTGCGAGACTCATGCTTGCCAGCGCTCGATAATGTGCAACAGACAGCACCAGAATTCGATCTTCAAAGAAGAACGGAACTCCACGCCCCCCCAGAAGCAGGCTTTTCTTGGTCTGGTTCTTCGCAAAAGCTTCGGCCAATCCGCGAACAAATTGCACCAGCTTTCCGGCAACGTCGAAATCCGCCCGCAACCTTATTACGTGCCCCGATTTCGAGGTCACATAGTCAGCAGCGGCCGAAATCTGCTGGAATTGCGCAAAAAAACTGATGAAATTTCTGTTTGCGTTTGCCGGGATCGGGAGCATATAGCCGCAGTCGCTATATTTCATGTCAATATCAAGCCCGAGTTCCCCAATTATTTCCTTGGCGAGATCCAATTGATCCGACCACGAAGAAAATATAATTCTCCCGAAATTTTCCTTGCACTCAACAATCTGGGAAAGAAGATTTTCGAAAATCTTTCTATTTCTAATTTGGCCGGAGACAACCACATCGAACTTCATAAAAACTCCCTCGTCACTGGCAAGGATGAATATGCACCTCGCATCACAGATACAGCCTCACCAATATTCGCGCGCATCGACGACACAAAACGATATCTGGCTCGATGCTCAATCTTGAAGGTCGAGCACACCGCCAGCTCTATTTGCGAATCATTGCACGCAAATTCGATATCGAAAGCGATTCCAAACCGCGTCACAAAGACGTCTAATCAACTACATATTTATCGTTGACAGCACCGGGAGTTTTTACAACAACACTAACGACGTCGCTAAGTGCTTCGAAATCAGTCACCTCTCCAGGATTCAGCACAACGATGTCACCTGCGCCCCATTTTTTGCCACTCATCAAAACTTCTCCGGACAAAATGACCGTAATCTCCGCCGCCAACTTATGATAGTGCGCACCCTCTTTATCCCCCGCCTTATACGTTTTGACTGCAACTTCGCAATCACGAGTCTTATATGCGGTAGGCACGAAATCGCCAACAAACCAACCCTTTACCATCGAATCCAAGCGATGATTTTCCACCATTACTCTCCAGAAGCAGTAACAAAGGTATCGAATTCATCCAATTGCCGCTCGTTTTTTATCGGATGATACTTATTTGCAGCGATTTGATAGATGCCGATATTCTTTTGCGACAGTACCAATTCATTCAACGTGGGAGCAATGTAATAAAACCCATCGACATCGCCGCCCTTGGTTATCATCTTTTTCGCGGCCGAGACGAAATCAGCCCCCTTGGCGAACCAATAGAAACCAACCGTCGCGTTTCGGCTAATAGGGTTCTTCTCGGTCGCTTCGGTAACCCGACCGTCGGCATCGATGCGAACATAGGAATAACGCGGATGAACGGACGGAAAAGTCACAACACCGGCGTCCAGATTACGTTCCCGGAAACTGCCGACGACTTCGTCAAATGGGATATCCAGCACCTCGTTACCGTTCAGAATCAGCAACTCATCTTCGTTATCGATTTGCCCGACGGCGAGGAGCGCGGTACACGCTGCGCCCTTGGTCTCGGCGGGAACCTTGACGACGGCCGCTGTTTCCGAAAGCAACGAAATGACGTTGTCGATATGGAATTTGCTAACATCGCTCGCGCGTAACGCGACGATAAATCTGACATCCTCGATACCCGAGCACGCGTTGAATTGATGCTCAATCAACGGACGTCCACCGATCTCTGTAAGGCAGAGTGGATAGGCGTCGCCGCTGCCTGCGAAATTTGTCATGCCCGCTGCGAGAATAACGATATTCATTACGACCTCTCCTACAGCGCTTCCGCTGCTTCAATCTCTCGGATACGATTTTCGATGTTCTGAAGGTTGACTTCAGATACCTCGCTCACCTGCAACACATGCGCGCCGGCATCGCGAGCGGCTTTCAGACCATTCTCGTTATCTTCAACGACTAGGCATTCGGAGTTTTTCAGACCAAGGCGCTGGATGGCAGTGATGTAGATTTCTGGATTTGGTTTGGGTAGGGTTACATCCGTAGCCGACAGGATTTGATCGAGATAGATATCCAGGCTCGCCTTTTTCATCATAACATCAACAGTCTGGGCAATCGAATTCGATGCGACTGCCAACTTGTAGCCTTTTGCTTTAAGTGCTGCCAGTGCGTACTCATGCACAAAGAGCGGCTTGCACTTGGTGTGCACCATTTCCATGGTGTAAATCTGCTTCATTTCATTGATGAATGAATGCAAACCAACCGGCAAATTGGTTTCTCGAGAAAGCATCTCGAGTTTCTTTTTAGTCGGCAGACCGTCGTAAACCGTAAGATGAGCGTACCTGCTAATTTCGTAACCAAACAAAGCCAGGGCGCGATTCAATGCTTCATAGTGCCAATCCTTAGCCTCGATCAGCACGCCATCCATATCAAAAATAACACCTTTGATCACGACACATCTCCGAAATATTTTCGCGCCCTATCGGGAAAATCAGTACACAACGTTACTCGCTCTGAGTTTTTCAGAGTTTTCAGCATTTCCCACTGCCTTGCCGGATCTCGACCGTGCAATTCCGACGACACGATGCAGATGTCCTTGCCGGCCGCCAGATAGTGCTCAATAACCTCAGGCGTATACCACACTCCGTCAAAACCGTCGAGCCATATACCCTGCACGGCGTCGGCGAAGGACGGTGTTTGCTCGACCTCGCTAAGACGGGCGTAGACAGGAACGCCTTCCGCAAGGTAGCTTCGCATGTCCGGCACCGACATATCGAAAACAAACCAGTTTTTCAGTCCGCAGGTTTTAAAGGCGTCTACCACGCCTTTTGCCAGGCCGTCAGCCTTGATATTGATTGCAAGCGTCAGATCCCGTCCAGCCAGCAATTCGAGAAATTCCGATAGCAACATCTCACCGCCTTTTGGCGGGTCGTGAGAAATAACAAGCGCTCCGTTTAGATCACGAACATCGGTTTCCGTACCAAACGATTGATCGAAAGACCGATTGAATGCAGCGAGCGTATTTTTCTCCTCGCGCTCAAGCCAAAAACCCCGATGACTAATGATCTTCATTGGATCCCCTGGGTCGCGGTCCTGGATAGCTCGAGGTTAATGAATTTCTCAAGATCTGCGGGAATTCCCAATCCGTACATGCCACTTCCTTCAGACCCAATATCAAATATTTTAATTTTTGCCCCGAGCGCAATCAAATCATTATAAACCGGAGCCACATAATATTCATCGTTTACAGTGAATTTCCGGGCAATCATCAAATTGGCGCCCCGTACAAAATCTGCGCCCGACCGAAAATTGTAAATGCCGACGGTTGCTTCATTGGAAATTACTTCTTTTTCGACAACAAGATCGACAAATCCATGTTCATTCAATCGCGCAAACGACCACTTCGGATCGTCTGCTTTCATTGTCATGATCGCGCCGTCCAGATCGACCGAGTGGGCGAACTCCAGATACTGGTCGATGTCGATATCGACATACTGATCGCAATTTGCAATCATCAGCGGGTCATTTGAATTGATAACCGCTTCGGAAGCGAGGACCGTGCGGGCCGCCCCATCGGTCAAGCCGTCCAGTTGAATTACTACCGTTTTCGGACCAGCCCATTTCTTCAGCAGTTCATCAACCTGATATTCCTCAACATGCGTCCGTTGAACAATGAAGATAAATCGATGATCGAACTTCTTCGGGCGGAGATTTTCGATGACGAGTTGCATCATGGGGATGCCATGCACTTCGATCAGCGGCTTGGGTTTTGCATAACCCGCCTTTGCAAAACGACTACCAAGACCCGCCATCGGAACAACGATATTAATCATAGCAACTCCATTCATGATCACTTAATAGATATATTAATAGTCGGAATATATCTACGCGAATTTAATTCATCTCGTCTCTCTATCGTCGAGCCGACCGGCCCGACATCAAATTCATGATGTAGATATTGTTCAAGCCGTATCGCATCTTCCTCCAATCGCGATGGCTCGGCCATGCGCTCTCTAAGCGGCAACCGCTCGCCACCAGCGGCAATGACATCAAATCCACGGAAGTAGCGGTTGAACTCGAACGGACGCGCGTCAGGTAGCGAAAAAAAGTACCGCGAAATGATATCCCATTCTGCGACAACGGCAGAACGAAATACAGGATAGCGAATCAGATTTTCGGCGAGACTCTGGTTAACCTCATTTGGCAGACGTGCCCACAGAATTTTGTCGATCGATTCCTGTTGGTTGATCTTCCCGAAAAACAGTTTGATTACAGGCCAGAAATCTTCGAATGCATGCGCAAAAAATACTTGTTCGGGTATAACCTTTCTCAGATCGAAATTCAAAATAGACCAATCGATCATCTTCCTCAGATCACGATTCAATCCGATATAAAACCGATCATTCCAGAAAAACAGCACCGGTCCATTACGGGAGCCATCGATATGATTACCCATAATTCCGACTCGATATTCGAAAATACCAATATCATCAGCCACGGGCTGAATGTACTTCTGCTCCCTCAGCAGATGCTCGATGTCCGCATCGAATATTCCGCATTCTTCGCCGCATTTATCAGTACGCGAACGCAGCACAAACGCATTCGCCGGGCACATCGACAGCGCGGCATCCAACGACACCATCTGGTGGAAAAAATGCCCGCGGCAGACCACCCTCGGCTCCGCGGATTCCACCAAAAGAAATCCAAAATCCACCAACATATGACGGATTTCGGGGTAATCATTCAAGGCCCCCAGCCAAGTCGAAAATACAACTTGATGCAACACCCCTTCCGACTTCATTTTTGCGAACAGACACAGCCTGCCGACGAGAAATTCCACATCGCGTACGACACCGGTTATGACGGCCCATGTTTCTGGCGATGCTTCCCTATCCATGAATCACTCCGCAATAACAAAACACTTCAATATCTCACAACCGACCAGTCTATATAAAATCGCATACTGTCACGTCGCCATCGTCCCTGAGCTTGAAATTCCTAGCTTGGACGAATCTTCTGTGCGATTTCGTCCAGACTGAACCCCAGTTCCATCAACTCCCTAACCGCATCGAGCGCTGTCGCGTCCTTCTGCACGGCAGACAGGTAGTGAATCGCGGCCGATGCCTTGTCATGCTGCAATTTCATCAAGTGGCCGACATTCAGATGGATATCGGCATCGTTGTGCTTGAACTGTAGTGCCACCGCGTAAGCGTGCTGACTTTCTTCATATTTCCCGAGCTCCTTGTACGCGTGCCCCAGTTGAACCCAGATATCTGCGCGCGATGCGTCGATTCCGAGCCCGGTTCGATAGGAGTCGACACACTCTGACCAATTACGTTGATCCCGGGCCCTGTCGCCACGAACGAAATGCCACATTGGGTTTATCTTCTTGTTTCGCGTAATGGTTGCGGCCAATGCAAATGCCGCCTTCTTCGCGAACAGCGAAGCACGCTTGCCCAGCCCAATCGTCGAGCCGTTCCACGCGTTTGTTCTGGTTGCCGCATGGCCACTTGTACCGAACAAGTTAACCTTTTCAACTCGAGAAAGCGCGACCCCGGAGAATGCCAAAGTTGCGTTCGCATCGACTGCACACCTCACACGCAACTCAACCAGCTCGGTTGAATCAGCAACATAAAAATCGAGAGAAACCACTCTCGACTCCAAGAGCTTTTTAACCGGCACGCTTACGCTGGCGACCTTCGTCCCGTTCGAAGCCGCATCGCATGTAATTTTTTTTCCTACATACTTTTGAGGCTAAATTTTTATAAAAAATTCCGCCGTATAAAAACCGACCGGAAGCCGGATGTACGGGCCGAATATGAAGTACTCTTCACGCGAATCTGGATCGTTACCTTTCAGCTGGAAAGTTGCCGATTTGGACTGTTCATCGAGTTTTGCCGAATCCGGAATGATGAACCGGGTCGGCGCAAGCAGAAGTTTTGCCGTGTGCTCTCCATCCCCGTTCGACTGGACTGGCGCCGACGGCACCGACAGATTGGCAAGGCCGTCTTCGAGCAAGGTCTCATACGTAACCAAATCATGCAGCGTCAGATAGTTGCCGACGATTTCTCGTGGCACATCAAAATTCAGGTTAATACGGTTACTCCTTGGTCGTGAATCGCTTCCACTCAGAAAATCCGCAATCGACGACAGCAACTGCTTTTTTACTATCTCTTTATCGTAATAGCCGAGAACATTCTCGTTCTGCCAGCTGACAATTTCCGATCGACCCGCCAGATTCAGAATTTTAACGATATTATTCGCAATTACGTCATAATCGATAACATCGACGGCAAGCGGATGATCGCCGATCATTTCTTCAAGCGCGGTTCCGGCCCACGCAATCACGGGTAGTCCGGATTGCATTGCCTCGAATACCGGGAGACCGAAACCCTCGTGCTCGGACATGCAGACAAATGCGGTCGCCGTGCGATATAGATGCTCGAGATCTTCCTGGCTGATTTCGCCTCCGACATGCAGATTGATCGCATGTCGTGCTGCAAGTTCGTTCAACTCCTTGCTGTAATTGATCGCGGACCGATCAGGGCGCCCTGGCAAGTGAACATGAATGTCGGCATTCACTTTTTGCTTGAGCGCCGCAGCGCTCAGAATAATATGACGGTGCCCCTTGTGCGGAACCAGTCGCCCGACAAACAGAAGATCCACTCGATTTGCGTTCACAGCACTGGGGACCACAACACTGTCGCTGCGCGAATCGAGAAATCGGGACGCCGGATAGACGATGCAGCAATCGTCACGACGCCCGCCAAGCACCTCGAGTTGCCGGATTGAAAAATCCGAATTACACGCGATCGAATTCCCGGGAATTTTGAGAAGATTGAGAATCGACCGAAATCCCCGGATCGTTCTCTCGACTGACCGGCGCGAGTATTTCGCGAAGAACCATGGCGGCGTATTGTTGTGCCAGCGTGTAATGAGTACACCACCGAAACTTGGCAGCCATTTCTCGAATGCCTCCCAGCCATCGCAAAAATGATAAATCAGGCAAGTATTTTTATCGAATTCTTGCTCGTACAGCTCGTCGACCTTTCGAATCTTGACATCGGGATACAAATTGGCATCAAAATTCGACGCATAGACCGTAATATCGATATTCGCGGGAAGTGCCGCCTTCATTAGGCGATATTGATACACGCAATCGAACCCGATCGAATCGCTTTTTTCAAACAAGCCTTCAACGACCAAAATAATCTGCTTCATTTCGCCTCAAAGTATATTAATTTCAAACAAAACAGATCACCCCGGTATTCTCGACTACAACGCACCATCATGAAACGATCTGATTATCAAACATCGAAACCACTTCGGCGCAATTCAATTACCCTCTTCGCGCCCGGTGATATGCCACCTTATTCAGCTCAACCGCAGCGGCAACCATCCTTCCCTCCGCCTCCATATGCATAGAGACTCGTCATCGCGTGGCCGAACCTAAATCAGACTCGCATACATCGATGCGAGTCTCGTACGATATATTTCGCTGCTGAACGTCTTCGCCTGAATCAGGCCAGCCGAGCCCAGTTCGGACCGGATCGTGGCGTCCTGATCGAGGAGGCACAAGCCTTTTGCGATACTCGAAATATCGTATGGATCGACGGTCAAGCTAGCCCCCCCGGATATCTCGGGTAACGACCCTTCGCTTGAAGTCAACGTCGGCACGCCCAATTGCATGGCCTCCAGCACTGGCAGGCCGAATCCTTCATATAGCGACGGGAAGACCACGGCCTTCGAACACCTGATCAAGCTGGTTAAAAACGAGCGCGGAGCGTAATCAAACATCTTAATATTACGGGCAGCCTCGGAATCGCTTTTCACGAGACTATGGAACAGCTTCATTTCCTCCCGCGACTTCCATGCAGCAGAACCAACGATCACCAGCTTGGCATTGACTTTGGACGAAAGGTACGCCTCGATCAATCTGCCGACATTTTTTTTGGGCTCTATCGCCCCGAAGAATAGAAAATACTCGTACGGTCGAAGCCCGTATACCCCCTCGACCTCCGCTTCCGCCTCGGAGATCGCGCGAGCATTCGCCAGCGGCCCCATATCGACTGACTGATACGTATTCGTCAGTTTTTGATCGGAAATCGAGAATAAATTTTTTATATCCTCTTTCGATTTCTCCGAAACCGTGCAAATATGCTCGCCACTGTCGATGCAGGTCTTTATCAATCGGTGATAGTAACGCTTGTTATCGAGCGTTGTATACGGCAGCCGCAGCGGCACCAGATCGTGAATCGTATAGATATTCGGAATGCCCACGGCACGCACCGGCAGCGGATAAGTCCAGTGCATGATGTCGGGCTGACTCTCGAACTTGACGTTTAGGAACCGACCATGAAGTTTGAAATACTTGCGGGCGACCAGGAACAGATCGTTCACGTTGAATATCCGCGCGCCGTTGGGCAGTCGCGCATCGAACCGCCTTGTTTCAACGACTCCCGACTGTTCGATCTCCGATGCCGTATATCCGAACGGAGAGCCCAGCAGCTCTCCTAACTCCTTGCCGATTTTCCCCAGAAAGCCCTGCTTCTTTTTCGCACCACCGAGAAAATCAAAGAATGCAATTTCCCGCATCATTGTATTCTGGCTCGCCGGAATCGGGGCACCGTACAGCGTCCACGCATTCCAGCCCATTCCACGAATAACTTCCGCGAGGCTTTTTGCGTAGGTCGCCACTCCGGTACCTTTGGGCAGGGCCAAATTATGTCCATCCAAAGCAATGATACGACTTACATCCTTCATATTTTCAAGCCCTACATCAGTGGATTTAACAGCCCGTGTTACTTAAACGTCTGAACCCCAGTCACCACCGGATAGATCACCGAGAAAACCAGATTCAACACTTTTTGAATTTCGGTGATCGGCGCATTGGAGACGTAAAGCACGTCCTTGTTGTCCATCATGAAACTCTGTGAAACGAAGAACGAATTAGGGTCTCGCAAATTCACCCGGTAAATCACCGGCACCTTTCCGTCAGCAGTCGTCATGACCGGTTGACTAGGCCACTTCAATGCATCGTTTTTTTCGAGACGGAAGACGAAGACACCCTGCGCATCCGAGCGAGAATCCTGCAACCCGCCCGACCGGGCCAACGCTTGAGCCAGGGTGATCCCTTGCGCCTCGAAGTTGACCTCCTCGTTTTTTCCCGTCGCACCGAGCGCGGTGAAGCTATAGGGCTGATACAGCGCGGTCACGACATCGCCGGCGCGCAGCGGAACGTTTTCACGCGGATTTCGAATGACGGTTTCGAGCGGCAGAGAAGCCACCGTCTCTCCCCGCGTGACTTGCAGCGTGATCTTGTTGACGGGCTGCCGTACGCCCCCCGCCGACGCCAATGCGTCAAGCAGACGCTCGCCACGCGCACTCAGCTGCATCCTCGTGCTACTTGCCACATCGCCAACGACGGTCACGTAGGATGTTTCGTTTCGAGCAAGACGGACGAGCACTTGCGGATCATGCGCAATCCGCTTCAGGCGTCCGACGATATCGGCCTGCAGCTGACTGGGCGTTCGGCCGGCGGCACGCATCGCGCCGACGAACGGGACGTTGATATGTCCGTCACCATCAACTATCTGTGTCGGCAACGTTGTGACCCGCGAGCCGGATGGAACGCCCGTCAACGCCGTTTCGGATGATCCACCACCGAACAGGGTCGCCGGCGGCGCCTCCCAGATCGATACCTCGACACTGTCGCCGATGCCGAGTTGCTGGCGGAACGTGGAATCGTCCCCCAACACCTTTGAGAAGTCGGTGCTGCTGCGTTCTGCGTACAGTGTCCGCGCAACCGAATCGGTTACGTCAACGATCTGGATTCCCCCAGGATTCGCCTGCCGAGATGCATCGTTGATCTGCGAGGCGCTAGGCCCCGAAGTAGGGACAGCCTTACAAGCGCTCAACCCAATCGCAGCACAAGCAACTAAAGCAGTCCACGTACGGCAGTTTGACTTCGACATTTTCTCTTTACGATCCGGTTACTCAAAAGGCGGCGGAGATTGTCGCACGATGTAGAATGAATGTGTATTTCATTGAAAAAACCACACACGTGTGGGTTTTGTAAACATCGCGCGGGCGTCCTCGTTATTCTCTTGTGTCAGATTGTGTCAAACATTGTTCTAGATATCTCTCGCGCTTTGACGCGACTCAGCGAAGGACTGCATCCTACAGGAGTAGATCGGGTCAACCGAGCATATGTAGAACGCTACCACCAGACTGCTCGCGCCATCATCAGCCATCGCGGGTATACAAAGCTGCTTAGCCGGCGACACTCTGAACAAGCTTTCGCAATCCTTCTTAGCGATACCGCCGCACGCTCGTCCATCCGCACGCTGGTAGCCAAAAGCCTGTTGACCCCAAGCGGCGGCGGGATGGAGGGCTCGGTATTATTGCACGCCAGCCATAACGGCATGGAACATGTCAGATACCACACAAAGATGAAAAATTGTGGCGTCCGGTCGGTATTCTTCGTCCATGATCTCATTCCGCTCACCCACTCTGAATACTGCCGCCCCGGCGTGCACGACACGCACCGCCGCAGAATCCATACGGCCTTGAAATATGCCGATGGCTTGATCGTCAATTCGGATGACACCTTGCGACTGCTCGCTGCCGAAGCGGACGACGCTGGACTGGCCATGCCACCCAGTGCCGTTGCCCGTCTCGCTCCCGGCATCGAAATGCCGCATGCGCCGGCGGAGAAAGCCCCCATCGCCGCGCCCTACTTCGTGATGCTCGGCACCATCGAACCGCGCAAGAACCACTATCTCATGCTGCATATCTGGCGGCGCCTGGTGGAGAAACTCGGCGATGCGGCGCCCAAGCTCGTTATCATCGGACGGCGCGGTTGGGAATGTGAAAACGTCATCGATTTACTCGAGCGAAGCGCGCCGCTCGGTGACGCGGTCATCGAAGAATCCAGTTGCAGCGACAGCCGCCTCCGGGCATGGCTGCAGCATGCCCGCGCCCTATTGTTCCCGTCGTTCGTCGAGGGATACGGAATGCCACTTGTCGAGGCCTTGATGCTCGGCATTCCAGTGATCGCCAGCGACATTGCTGTTTTTCACGAGATCGCCACGAATATCCCCGACTATCTCGATCCGCTCGACGGCCCCGGATGGTTATCACGCATACAGTCATACGCCGCGCCGAACAGCCCGGAGCGCGACGCGCAAATCACCCGAATCGAACGCTTCAAGGCCCCGACATGGGCGGAGCATTTCGAGCGCGTCGACCAATTCCTCGACTCGCTGGCCAGTTGATGCGCGACGCTCTTCAGCCGCATCCGACAGCCCGGGAATATGCTCGAACGCTGCACGCGGGCCACGTCCTCGATCGCCGTTCGGTTCGACAGATTGACACATGAGGAAGTCGACTCATGGCTAGCCCCATGTCACGCGCACTGGAAATCATCGGCCTGCGCCGGCCATTGTTTTATCCCGGGCCGATTTGGTCCGTCCGCGATGATAATGCCGCGCCGCTTTCCTGGTTTGCCGTTCCGATTGGAGGCAATCGGTCAGACACGCTGATTTCGGCGCTCGACACGGCACTCGCGACGTCCGACGCTGAGGGCGAAAGGCCGGATGTCCCGAATCTGATGCGTCGCGTCGTCGACACAGACGCGCTGCATGTGCGGCGTCAGGTAGTCGCGTTGCCCCCAGAATGGTATGACGACGCCAGCCGCGAGCGGGTCGTGATGGTCGACGAGCGCACGACATCGTTCGTCGACGTCTGCACGCCCGCGTCAGAGCGCTCGTCCCACTTTCTTGCGATGGTCGGCTTTGTGGCGAACCGGCACCCGGATGCCCGGATCTGGCTACTACAGTCGGCCGACGCCGGCACCGGTGCCTGGCTGTCGGAAAAGGCACCATTGCCACCCGGCATTCGGAAACTCGCCGTTTCACACTCGCTTCGCGATGTGCTCGCAACAGCAAACGCGCTTTATGTTACGGGTGCCTCGGAAGGAATGGCCGCATTGTTTTCAGGCAAAACCCTGCATGTCTTCGGCACCCCATACTATGCAGGCTGGGGCCTCACAGTCGATCACACGCCACAGTCTCTTCGCACCTGCAAGCCAAGCGTCGAATCCCTGTTCGACGCGATATTCTTGCGCGCCGCCCGTTACCTGGATCCTGAAACGCATCACATCGGCACGTTTGAATCCGTCTTGCGGTATATCGAGTTGCAACATGAGATTGCCTCGCGCTTCGCCGACCTCCGTCATGTCGCGGGCGTCGCCTTTCAATGGTGGAAGCGCCCCTTTGCAACGCCTTACCTCTCCGCCGGGGGCGGCACGTTGCGCTGGATTTCGGTCGCCAGCCAAATTGGACGCGACGAACAAGCAGCAATATGGGGTGGGCGATCTGCAGACAGGTTGCCCCGTGATTCGATGCATTTTCGCATAGAGGACGGCTTCCTGCACTCCAACGGACTCGGCTCCGATATGTCTCCACCGTTCAGTCAAGTTATCGATAGGCGTGGAATTTACTTCGATGCGACTCGCGCAAATGATTTGACAGCGATTCTAAATACAGCGACATTTGCTGACGATGAATTGTCTCGCGCTCGTCAATTGCGCAATTCAATCGTGCGCTTTGGTCTGACGAAATATAATCTCGGACGATGCGCACCCGTATGGAAGGCGCCAGCGGGAAAACGTGTGGTGCTTGTTCCGGGACAAGTTGCGGACGACGCGTCGATTCGGCTCGGCACGGGGCATATTTCGACCGCAGAGAGCTTGCTGGCCGAGGTTCGCTCGCGTCGCCCGGATGCATTCGTCGTCTACAAACCCCATCCGGACGTGCTGTCCGGGAACCGACGCGGGCTTGTAGATGTCACCATCCACGCGGATATTGTCGATACGAGCGCCGACCTTATTTCGCTAATTGAAGCCGCGGACGAAGTACACACGCTGTCCTCTCTGTCCGGCTTCGAGGCAATGCTTCGGGATAAGGAAGTTCACACATATGGCTTACCGTTTTATGCGGGATGGGGGCTTACACACGATGTGTTGCCGCAACCTCGCCGGGAACGGCACTTGACAATTGACATGCTGGTTGCGGGCACCTACTTACGTTATCCGATTTACTGGGATTGGAAATTGCAGTTGTACACTACACCGGAAGCCATCGTTCGACAGCTTGCACCTACGGCGGTGCGACCGCTTGAGAAGATCAATGGGAAACGTTTGCGCATCTTTCTCAAGATGTTCCGGTGGTCCCGGAATGCAATAATGCACATTTCATGGCGAATCCGCACATCACGTGAGATGCGGGACGCCCAGCCCAGAAATTAACAAATTTTAACAATCCGTGAGTGCAACACCGTTAAAAATCAACGCTCTATCTGAACTGTCAGACGGCGCCGGCTTTATCAATACTGGAGCAATTCGATGATTCACCCGGTAATTCTGTGCGGCGGTAGCGGTACCCGCCTGTGGCCGATGTCGCGCGGCGGCTATCCGAAGCAGTATTTGAAGCTAACAGGCGACAACTCACTGGCTCAGCAAACCGCGCTGCGCCTCCGACACATCCCGAACGTCGCAAACCCGATCGTCGTCACGAATAACGAACAGCGTTTCCTCGTTGCGGAGCAACTCCGCGAGGTCGGCATCACACCGTCTTCCGTCGTACTTGAGCCCGTCGGTCGCAATACTGCGCCTGCAATCGCCATCGCGGCCCTACTCGCACTTAACGAATCTCCCGACGCGCTGCTGCTCGTACTGCCGTCAGATCATGTGATTCAGAACGAAGATGCATTCGTCGCTGCGGCACTCGAAGCCGCACATATCGCTGCAGACCACTACCTCGTTACGTTCGGCATTACGCCGACTGAAGCGCATACCGGCTTCGGCTACATTCGCCGCGGCAATGCGATCGCCGAAGGCAAGTCTGTCTACAAGGTCGATGCATTCGTGGAAAAGCCGGACGCGACCACCGCCGGACGCTTCCTTGTTGACGGCAACTACTACTGGAATAGCGGCATGTTCTTGCTGAAAGCCTCGACTTACCTCGAGGAATTGAAGCTTCATGCACCAGAGATAGCTCGGCACGCCGAGCTATCTCTCGAAACGGCAAAGCGCGACGCGGACTTCGTCCGCATGGACTCTGACGTGTTCGGTGCATGCCCGAACATCTCGATAGACTATGCAGTGATGGAAAAGACCGACCGCGCAGCCGTCGTCGAAGGCGTGGATTTCGGCTGGAACGACATCGGCTCATGGGACGCGCTCGCGCAGATATCCAAATGCGACGAAGACCACAACGCCTCGATTGGCGACGTATTCATGCACGAAACAACGAACTCGTACATCCGCGCCGAAAATCGGATGGTTGCGGCAATCGGTGTTGATAATGTCGTAATTGTCGAAACCGCCGACGCCGTGCTGGTCGCGAACCGTGACAATGCACAGGACGTTAAGAAGGTCGTCGAGTGGTTGAACGCATCAGGTCGCCAAGAGTCCGTCACGCACCGTCGCGTGGTGCGTCCGTGGGGTGACTATGAAGGTCTGGACCAAGGCGAGCGCTTCCAAGTCAAACGCATTGTCGTGAAACCGGGCGCACAGTTGAGTCTCCAGATGCACCACCATCGTGCCGAGCACTGGATTGTCGTGAAAGGCACCGCTCTCGTCACGAACGGGGACAAAGAAATTATGCTGACGGAAAACCAGTCGACCTACATTCCGCTGGGTGCGACACACCGTCTGAGCAACCCTGGCAAGATCCCGCTTGAACTGATCGAGGTGCAGTCGGGTTCGTATCTGGGTGAAGACGACATCGTCCGCTTCGAGGATACCTACGGTCGCGCGCCAAAGTAGGCAGGGACGTCAGGCTCGCGTCACCAATTCAATCTTCGTGCTGCCCAGTGCGGCACGGAGCCATCTTCAGCATTTGCGCCGCCCCTCGCGCACTTCGATTACAGCATCGAACTGGACCAACCGGGCTTCCGTAGATAAAGGGCCACCGCGTACTTTGCAAAGGGATAACAACGGCAAGGTACGCATTCAGTCAAGCCCAGATCAACGAGCACTGCAAGTGCATGATGCATCGCGGTCCCTGAGTCCATCACAGCGGTTACTACGCCTGGCAGCGTCAGTCGGGCAGTGCACGCAAACGCAAAGATGAACGGCTAAGCCTCGCTGGCAGGACAGCGGGAATCTCAACGGCTATCGCAAAGTCACGCTGGACTTACGTTAATCGGAAGAGATGTGGAATCGTCACTACGCTCCGGTTGATACAGGTTGGGGGCTTGCGCGCTGAAGTCGGCTACGGCGCAATCCGCGACAACCACAGGTGTGTTCGATTACATGGAGATGTTCTACAACCGCATTCGCCCACGCGGTTTCGCTGACAACCGAACACTTGGCGAGTTTGAATGACGCAGCGCGCTAAACGGGTCGTGAGCCTCCATGAAACTCTAGTTTGCCCACATACCCTGTTACCGTCCGCGCTACGATCTATATGCATCAACAGAAATACAGCTGCAGACCGACCGGTGTCGACAGGCATTCCGATCCGACTTGCCTGCTCCACATCCGCCATTTTCTCTTAACGAGAACCTGCATTTTCACCGCACCGTAACGATCGCCAACCGTGGGCCGCAGTATCGGATCCTGTCCTCTGATACCGTCCGCGCGACGATCGCCTCTGACACTCCTTAAGCATCTCATCACACCCGCTCGATTGCCGCGCCGCCACTGCCCGCGTATAACTGCGAGGCGAGGCGCACTTCGCGCCCGGAATCCTCACTCGGAGAACGCATGATCGATCTCGCCACTGCCCAGCAATTCCTGATGACCCGCGGCCTCGACTTCGGCCTCAACCTCCTCGCCGCGATCGTCTTGTGGTTCGTCGGCCGCTGGGCGATCCGCATCGGTACTCGCCTGCTCGGCAAGGTCGTGCGCCGCAGCGGCAAGGTCGACCCGACACTCACCGACTACCTGACCTCCGTCGTCGGCGTGCTGCTGACGATCCTGCTGATCCTCGCGATCCTGCAGATCTTTGGTGTGCAAACCACCTCGTTCGCCGCGCTGCTCGCCGGCCTCGGCCTCGCTATCGGTACCGCCTGGGGCGGCCTACTCGCGCATTTCGCCGCCGGCGTGTTCATGCAGGTGCTGCGTCCGTTTAAGATCGGCGACGTGATCAACGCAGGCGGCGTCACGGGCACGGTCAAGGAACTCGGCCTGTTCGGCACGACGATCATCACGCCGGACAACATCGTGACGATCGTCGGCAACAACAAGATCTTCTCGGACAACATCGCCAACTACAGCGCGACGTCGTATCGTCGCGTCGACCTGACCGCGAAGATCGCGAACGGTGTCGATGCCGTCGACGCGATCAACCGCCTGAAAGCGTCGATCCAGCATATCCCGAACGTGCTGACCAGCCCGGCGCCGGACGTCGGCGTGCTGCAGTTCACGCCGGAAGGCCCGCTGCTGTTCGTGCGTCCGTCCACGGAACCGGAAAATTACTGGCAGGTGTACTGCGACACCAACCGCGTGATCCTCGAAACGTTCCGCGACGCGCAATACCCGACGCCCGAAACGCCGGTCTCGCACCGCAACGCGTAGCAGCGGCATTCAGAGAAAAAGCAACCTCCACGCCAGACTACCGACAATCCAACAACAAACGCGCGGGTTGGTCGGTAGTCTCAAGCCCTCTTACGGCGGTCTCTGCCTGATGGCGCGAGCAGGAATAGAGCCGGCCTAAGCGGCATTGATGGCAACTACAAATCGCATTGCAACAAATATCTACAAAAGCTCAACAACTCCGCCGGCCATTCTACCCATGTAACAATCCGCGATTGTTTTCGCACTCGCGCAATACGGGTGGCCCCGTAGTCGAGATGGCGTGCATATGCCGACAACTCTCCATATGCATCTTTCCCGCTCTGAAAGTGATCGATCTGCACTTTTCTATGGCGCCTAGGCGGGAGACACCGACGACCTTAGGTTTCCATTCAGCTTGCTGCAGCGGGCAGCGGGCAGCGGGCAGCGGGCAGCGGGCAGCAATAATTATCTCCAGATCGAGCTCAAGGATCGAGTCAGACAACTTGAAGCTAGACCGCACCGGTGCGGTGCCGTTGCCGCGCTGACCCCTCAGCCCACTCGACTCCGAATCAAATTCGGCATGTCAAGCACAAATATTCGCCATCCCAACTTGACGTAGCAAAATTGCAACAATTGTGTGTTTTTGTTTCTTTTTCTTTCTTCGTTGTCGAGAAACTTCTGCGTATGTGTGTCAAAATTTACTAAATGT
Organism: Burkholderia sp. 9775_39; assembly: GCF_015712225.1. Lineage (NCBI taxonomy): Bacteria > Pseudomonadati > Pseudomonadota > Betaproteobacteria > Burkholderiales > Burkholderiaceae > Burkholderia > Burkholderia sp. 9775_39. The sequence continues at coordinate 45,913 of NZ_JACCQC010000040.1, forward strand.
AAGCAGTGTGTATTGGAAACATCAGACGAATGATTGTTTGGGTTATTGGTTGCCCGTACTCACATACCGCAGAACGAAAATGAAGACGGAGCGCGTTGTTTAGAGTTGGCGCCGTCTGTAGACAGCGATAATCATGAGCATCAGCGAAATCTTTCGAGTGGTTAGAAGCGACGTTGACGAGGCCGCACTTCCGTCGGTTCCTGCTTTGAAGAAACCGAAGATACTGAGCATTGGTGGGTGTGTGACTGAAGTCCTTGCTGGAAGGTTAAACCGACTGGCGAAGGTCACTCACTTATGGCGCATTAGTGTTCCGTGTTTGATGTCAAAGAAAGTAGATGGCCGAACCTATTTCGAATCGCATGACCACCAATTATCTGAGCGCATAAACTTCGAACTAACAAAACAGGCTCTACACAAACTGAAAACAGATGGATATGAATTCCTAATTTTCGATCCGACTAGCGACTTTACCAACGACTACTTCGAGAAAGACGGCTGCATCATTTCTGACATGGAAGCTGGAACCTTAGCGCCAGATTGGAAGTGGCCAGAAGGGTTCATCAATGACGGCTGGACAAGAATATCTCCGAGAAGCCATCAGTACCTCGAAATTTATTTTTACTACCTCGGCGAACTTATTAAACTGTCCGAGGACATTGGCCTTCCACTTGTTGTCTTGAAAAGGCGCGCTTGCGCCAACAAGATCATCGGTGACGGCATAACAGCGTTGGGCGATCCCGATGCTATCGAAATTAACTGGTGGGTTGACCTGCTTTGGAAGAAAATTGAAAGCTTGACGGGTAGGCTGAATGTTCTGGATCTGAACAGTCGTTTTTCGATCACATCATTTGATGCTCCGTGGGGTGAGGCCAAGTTCCATCCCATCGAAGAGTTCTATGACTATGCGGCTTACAAGCTAATGTATCTAATGAGGTTGAGCGATGATCTCATCTCTGAAGTTATATTCGATGTGTACCGGGAAAGAGCGAGCCGCCGTGTAGCTGTTCATGCTGAGCGCGACGCACTATTGCTGGTGCGCGACGAACTTACCGTCGAGCGGGACGCGCTCGTGGAGGAACGAGATACAACTCTCCATACACAGGGCGAGTTGATTGACATGAGGGATAGACTGACCGACGAGCTGGATGCGTTGGCTCGCGAGCGAGATGCACTAACTCACGAACGGGATACGTTGGCTCGCGAGCGAGATGAACTCCGCCGTTCGTGCGACAGTCTCGTGGAAGAACGAGACTTCATCGTGGCGCGCGAGACAGAAAGAGCACGTGCTGTCGTCGAGGTCCACGCACAGGATATAGCCGCTCTTTCGGAAGCTCGGGATGCAGCGCTTGCCGTGAGTGTTTCCGGCGCCCGTGAGCTAAGCGAGCTTCAGGCACTTTACAAGGACTTGTCGCGTCAACACGACGCCTTATGCATTCAGCAGCGCCGCCTTTTCGATGAATTGCGATTGGACGGAGGTCCAATGGCTCTGCGGGACGTGCTGCCGCTGGCAAGAGCATGGCGGCCAGTCCTCAAGCGCATCGGAAAAGCAAAGCAACTTTGTCGTCGATTGATTGTTGCCGATCGTAAAAAGGACGAAGCACCGCAGTAGACCATCGCTAAGGCCCCTTGACTCGCGTCTTACCGTCACCAATCCAGCGGTGAACAGTAAGACGCAATCGTCATGTATCGGTCCTAGCTGTTGGCGATCTGACTTGCGCCTCCGGTATCTAGTTCAGTATCGGTGTAGAGCCCGGTCCAACGCGAGAACAGCAATGAAGAGGCAATTCAGCAAAGAACTCATCGGATGGCAAACGCCTGAAGGAACTGGGGAAAAGAGAAGCAAGCTCAACCTGCAGTTGCCGGGACCTATCCGTGATTTCGTGGGCGAGGCATATCATGAGGTGTAAAAGTCATGGATATGCCGATGAAGAAGAAAAGGCAAACTGTAGCGCGTCAGGCAGCGGCCCGCGGGCCGCTGCCTGAACTGCC